>JBBRWA010000154.1:0-13933 GCA_038246345.1 Chitinophagales bacterium | reverse complement strand
GCAATGTTTGTGTTACTGCGGACAATACTTGTGGCTCTAGTGTGCCCGCTTGTTTGATGATTACGGTTATTGATACCACTGCTGCACCCGTATTAATGGGGCTTCTAAGTGTTTGCCGGGATAGCATCTATACCTACAGCGCCGATACCATCCCAGGGGCCAGCGCCATAAACTGGATCGTCACGGGTGGAACCTTGCTGAACGGCAATGGCAGCAACCTTATCCAAGTGGTTTGGGACAGCCTTCAAACGACTGGTGCGGTTTGCGCAACCGCGGTGAATACCTGCGGTTCCAGTGCTCCAACTTGCTTAGGCATATTCATTAATTCAGTCCCGGACACGGCTATAATCGTAGGAGATTCAACACGTTGTGTTGGTACGCTGGGAACCTACTCCATCGTTCCTTTGAATGGCGCCACCGGATACACCTGGACTGTTCCCGCAGGCGGCAGCATTGTTTCCGGGCAAGACAGCACGGTTATGGTCGTCAACTGGACTGCTCCCCCTGGCGGGGACGTGTGCGTGCGCGGAACGAATGCTTGCGGCGCCGGGCCGCAACAGTGTTTTCCAGTGAGCGTATTCGATGTCCCGGTTGCCAATGCGGGCAATGATGCCGCACTTTGTGGACTCAGTACAAACCTGACAGCCAGTAATGGTATTGGGGCGGGGGTTTGGAGCACCGTTTCCGGCCCTGGAACAGCCACATTTATCAATAACAACCTTGACTCCACCAGTGTTTCTGTCAGCACCAATGGCGTTTACCAATTCCAGTGGACTGAAACAAATGGCATCTGCAGCGATGCCGATATGGTGCAAATTTCGTTCAATGCCGCGCCAATGGGCGGCATGGTGCAGCCCGTATGTGACGGTGGCAACCAAAACTACACCATTACATTTACGATAACGGGCGGCGCTGCCCCCTATTCCGTGCCGGGCGGAACAGTAAGCAATGGCGTATTTACATCAAATCCTATCCCCAGCGGCCAGGCCTATTCTTTTATCATTACGGATGTCAACAACTGCGTTTCAGCGGCAATTGTCGGCACCTTTAACTGCAATTGCTCCAGCAATGCCGGGCAAATGGGCCAGCAACTTTTGAGCGCCTGTCCTGGGAATAATGTCACCGCAGCAGCAGTCATTGGTGTCACCCTTGATGCCGACGATATTGGAGCCTTCATATTACATACTGGCGCTGGTGGCATACTCGGTACCGTTTTGGATGAAAATGGCACTGGCGTGTTCAATTTCTTGCCGGGAATGACTTATGGCATCAATTACTACATTTCTTATGTCGTGGCCAATAATTTAAATGGCCTGCCTGACCTGATGGATCCATGCTTATCCGTAGCGGTAGGTCAACCTGTTATTTTTTATGACAACCCAGTTGCGAATGCCGGCCCAGATGTTTCGAGTTGCAACCTGACTTTGATGGTCAACGGCAATACCTTACCTGGAACTACCCGTCTTTGGTCAGTTGCAGGCTCGCCCCCCGGCGGTGTGGCGACCATCGCTGCACCGCAAAATGCCAGTACCAATGTAGGCGTGAATATTACCGGCACCTACACTTTGGTTTACACGCTGACCAGCAATGGCTGTATTGGCACCGATACCGTTGCCCTTAATTTCGGAAGTGCCCCCGCAGCCGGCTCCATTACCCCTATTTGTAGTGGAAACAACCTGCAATTCACGGTTAATTTCAGTATTTCTGGAGGACAAGCGCCTTATACCGTAAGCGGCCAGTCTGTTGTTGGCACCATGTTTAGTTCTGCCCCCATTAACAGCGGTGGTACTTACAATTTTGTGATCAGTGATGCCAATGGTTGTATGTCGAGTCCAATAACAGGTTCGTTTTCTTGCAATTGTACGACCAATGCAGGTATGCTCAGCCAAACCCAAATCACGATTTGCCAATCGGATTCCGTCAGCGCCCAAGTGCTGAGCCCCCCTACCCTGGATGCCGATGATGTGGTGGCCTATTACCTGCACAGCGGTTCTGGCACTGCCTTGGGCACCATTTACGCGCAAAACAACACGGGTAAATTTGGCTACTGGGCCACCCTGAGCTTTGGCACCACCTACTACATTTCAGTCGTGGTCGGCAATAATTTGAACGGATTCCCAGACCCCAATGACCCTTGCTATGCTGTAGCGCTAGGGCAGCCCGTGGTTTTCATGCAAAACCCGGTACCCAATGCCGGAGCAGACGTTGTGGTATGCGGCCTCACGGTAAACATGCAGGCGGTAATAAACCCTTTCAGCGGCACTTGGACGCAAGTTTCAGGCCCAGGGGCGGCCGTTTTTGCCAATGTACAAAACCCAAAAAGTATGGTGACCGCGCCGATCGTTGGTACGTATGGGTTCCGCTGGTCTTTGACCAATGGTATGTGCGCGGCAGCAGATGATATACTGGTGCGGTTTTTGAGCAATCCTGTCGTGGGTGTTGTCACGGTAGTGTGCAATGGTACAAACACGGGTTACACCATTAGTTTCACCGTAAGCAGCGGCTCGGGCGTGTATGTTGCCGATGGAATTACTGGAACTTTTACGGGCACAACATTCACCTCCACCATGCTGCCAAACAACAGCAATTACTCCTTTTTGGTCAAAGATGCCTTTGGCTGCCAATCGGCCGTCATCACGGGCACCCACTTTTGCGCTTGCAGCACCGATGCTGGCACCATGAACACCACTGCGCTTGTTTTCTGCGCTGACGACCCTGCCATAGCTCTGTGGAACAATGATGGCAACCTTGATGCCGATGATGCGGTACAATATGTGTTACACGATCAACCCGGAACAAACCTGGGTACTGTTTTCGCCTCCAATGCGCTACCGGAATTCTCCTTTGGCCCTGGCTTGCAAACTGGCTTCACCTACTACATTTCAGCTATTGCTGGTAACAACGCAGCGGGTAATATCGACCAAAATGACCCTTGTTTTAGCGTAGCACCTGGTACTCCCGTTCAATGGAAAGCTTTGCCATTTGCCGCCATCATAGGCGATGCCACCATCTGCGACGGCAGCAGTACGGTATTGAATATCAATGGAATGGGAGATTTCCCACTCAGTGTGTTGTTTGACGATGGCAGTGGAACGCCGATGCCAATCAGCATTCCCGACCAACAAACCATTCCCATTTCTGTACTGCCAACCACGACCACGACCTATACTTTATCTACGGTAACAGACGGAACGACACCTACTTGTACTGTAACCTTGAATACCAGCGTCACGGTCAATGTAAACCAACCCGTAGATGCCGGAATGTCTGCTGCGCCAATGGAGCTTTGCGAAGGCAGCATCCAAACCATACAACTCGGCACCTTGATTACGGGGGAAGATGCGGGCGGCGTTTGGACAGAAACCTCCATGCAAACCTCTTCGCCGGGAGCTTTCAATGCGGCAGCAGGTACTTTCAAAACCAATACTCAAGTGGCTGGAACGTACACTTTCCGTTACTTTTTACAGGCAGCCCTACCCTGCCCTAGTCAGTCCACTACTGTAACGGTTGTCATTCACCCAACACCCATTGCAGATGCCGGATTGGACCAACTCCTTGATTGTAATCAGGACACTGCTATTTTGGGCGGGGCGGGCAGCTCCGTGGGCACCGGCATTCAATATACCTGGACTAGAGCTGGTCAAACAATTGACACCACCGCACAGCTCAGCAGCGATCAGGCAGGGGTGTATACGCTGGTCGTCAGCAATGCCCTGGGTTGTTCCGATACCGATTCCGCCACCATTACAGTAGACAACGACATTCCCATGGCGGAAGACATCGCCATCACTGAGGTGCAGTGTTTTGGTGAAAATAATGGTGCGATTGTGTTGGGTTCCATTATGAGCAGTCACCAACCCGTCTTGTTTTCCATAAATGGCGCTCCTTTTAGCACTACAAAGACCTTTGACAATCTGGAATCGGGAGACTATATCATCACCCTGCAGGATAGCAAGGGCTGTGAATGGGAAACCGGGATTTTGACCATAGTGGAGCCGCCCTTGTTGAGCCTTGATTTGGGCACCCAGGTAACGGTAACTTTTGGTGAATCTGTATTGTTGGAAGCCAACTGTTCTTCACCGCTAAGCGCTTTGCAATCCATTCTATGGAGTCCATTGCTGGACCCCGACAACGCCAATACTTTTATGCAGGAATTCCTGCCTCTCAACTCCTGGAGCATAAATCTGGATGTGGTAGATACTGCGGGTTGCAAGGCCAATTCCCGGGTTATTGTGAATGTCCAGCGACCACAGCAGGTGTACATCCCCAATGTTTTCAAGCCCGGCAGCAGTAGTTTCAACGATCGTCTAACGATATATGGCGGACAGGGCGTAGCAGAAGTGGAGTCTTTCCGTATTTTTGACCGTTGGGGTGAGCAGTTGTTTGAGCTCAAAGGTTTTCTGCCCAATGACCCCATTATTGGTTGGGATGGCAGCTATCGCGGCGATATGGCCTTGCCGGGGGTGTATGTTTATTTCGCGGTGGTGCGGTATATTGATGGGGAAACGGAGGTATTTAAGGGGGATGTGACGGTGGTGCGTTGATTTTGAACAGATAGCGTTTTTTAACACATAGACACACAGGGACATAGAAAACATAGAAAAAAACGGTGTATGTGTAATGCTAAGTTTTCTATGTCCCTATGTGTCTATGTGTTAAAAAACTACATGCAAGCGGGCATCTCAAAATACTGCGACTATCGCACAAGTCCCATCGGCCCCGCTCATAACCTTGATTTTTGAAAACAAAACCTATAAAGTATGCGAATACCCCAACTATTTACTTGCATTTTTCTCAGCTTTTGTTGCCTGGCAACTGCCCAGCCCCTTTCGCGCACCGGTAAAAACTACGCGACTTTCTTTTACGTCACCAAATTCCAGCCAGGCTGGAAGCCCCTGCCGGAAACCGAAACAGAGGCCAAGACCCTAAAAGCAGAGCTCGAAAGCAATTACGATTTCGTATGCCGCTTAGTACCGAACCCTACCAAACAACAAATCCTGGATGAACTGGCTGCAACCAACGAGCGCCTCACTAAAAACGACCAGGTGCTGTACTTCTTCTCCATGCACGGCTTATACAGTCCTGAAAACGACCTGGGTTATTTGGTGGCGGCCGATGGCCAGTACCAGGATACTTATGCCCAAACCTACCTGAATTACAACGCTTTGCGTCCCTATTTCTCCAATTGCAAAGCCAAACACATGCTCGTTGCGCTGGATGCCTGCTATTCCGGCTCCTTTGGCACCTCCCGCGACAGGGCCCGACCAGATGCACCTGATTTTGTCAGCGGGCCAGATTGTGCTTCCCAGGTGGCGGCGGCGCTGCGTTACGATGGTCGACAATACGTTTGCTCCGGCAACAAAGATGCCCGCACACCCGCGCAATCGGCTTTTGCCTCAAAATTCCTGGAAGCCTTGCGCAAAGGCCCACGAGACGGACTGCTCTTCTTTGACGACCTCACCTATTGGCTGGGCAAGGTGCGCAATCCGGAACCCGAACACGGGGCTTTTGCTGGCCACCAGCCCGGCGGCGATTTTGTTTTCCTGCGCAAAAACGCCTGTGCCACCGCTCCTGCACTTGACCGCGACGGCGATGGCGTGCTTGATTCCAGCGATAAATGCCCGGATACCTGGGGAAGCCAGGCCGATGGATGCCCGACGGACATTAAAACCGACGATACTGCCCGTGACCTTGCTGCCTGGAAAACGGCTAAGCAGCGGGATACCGAAGCTGGCTACCAGGAATACTTGCGCTCATTTCCGCAAGGTGAATTCAAAGACCTCGCGAATGCTGCTTTGCGCCAGCGCGAAGCGGTAGCAGACAAACAGCGGGATGATGTTGCATGGGAGATAGCCTTTGAAAAAAATACTACAGAGGGCTATAAAAAATATGTGGCAGGCTTTCCAAATGGCCTGCACCGAAGCGAAGCTGATGCTAAGTTGAAACCCGTTGACATGCCCGACAATATGGTATTAGTGCCTGGCGGTAGCTTTCAAATGGGCAGCGATGATGGTGAGGCAGATGAAAAACCTGTGCACACGGTTACATTGAGCAGTTTTTATCTCGGAAAATACGAGGTGACCGTAGCGGAGTTCAAGGTATTTGTTGAAGCCAGTGGATACCAGACAGATGCGGAAAAACAAGGGAAAAGCTGGGTCTATACCGATATCTGGAAAGAACAAAGCGGCGTAAACTGGAAATACGATACACGCGGAAACCTTCGACCTTCAACAGAATACAATCATCCGGTTATCCATGTCAGTTGGAATGATGCAATGGAATATTGTAAATGGCTTTCTAAAAAAACCGGATTACAATACCGTTTGCCTACCGAAGCGGAGTGGGAGTATGCCGCTGGTGGAAGTTCCGGTGCACGAACCAAGTGGGCTGGCAGCTCCGATGAAAACCAGCTTACGCGCTACGCCAATACGGATGGCAATAAAGATGGCCACCAAATGACGAGCCCTGTTGGCAGCCTTTTGCCAAATGTATTTGGTCTCTATGATATGAGCGGAAATGTATCCGAGCCGTGTTCTGATTGGTACAGTTCCGATTATTCCAAAATCAGCAATTCCACCAATCCTAGCGGTTCTGCCTCTGGCTACGTCCGTGTCCTACGTGGTGGGTCGTGGAATGGCAGCCCCAAGGGCTGCCGTGTGGCGAACCGACACGAATACGCACCCGCTGGTCGCAACGCCTACATCGGTTTCCGTTTGGCCATGACCAAATAACTCAAGGAGCCCCCAACTATCATAAGTTTAGCCTTGGTTTCCGTCTGGCCATGACCAAATAACCCAGCCTATCCAACGCACGTTACCGTGGTCGGCACAGCCGACGCAAATAACTAGCACAAGGCTAAAACCTTGCGATAGCACGCGTTGAATGGCTTGGTTTGGGATAAGGCTTGGACAGGTTGAGTTCCAGCCAAGAGAAAAAAGCAGTAATAATTTAGCCAATCACCAACCCCAACAATTTTCAAATTATCGCATTTTCAAATTATCAAATTATCAAATTCTAAAAAAAGCTGACACCACCCTACTCACATATCCCCCCAACACACTTTCCACCAGCGCAAACCCTGCCGTCATTTGCATAAATGAAAGATGTGGCGGCATTACTTTTTTCTCCATCAAGAATACCAATGCCAAAATGTACCCCGGGATGAGTATCCAAACCATGCGCACCAAAGGCCCTGAGACATATCGAACCGTGGTTTCGGGATTCTTGTGCGCACGCAGGTAATCGTCGAGCACGATGTACAGGTATCCGGCAAGCGTGGGGGCAAGGATGCCCATGCAGGCCCAGGCTTGTTCGTCGTTGAAACCGCCGGTGCTCCAGTGGTAGCTGAGTCGGCCCAGCACCAAAAACTTGCCGACCAGCAGCATCCAAAGCAGGCGGGCTTTGAAGCGGTCTTCACGGATCATGCGGCTGGCAGCCTTGGGCGTTGGGGTTTGTGGCAATAGGTCGAGCGCAGCGAGCGCACCGTGGGTGATGCGTGCGTGTTCACGGGTGTAGTTTTCGAAGTCGAGCTGTCCGGTATTCCAGAGCTGACGGGTCTGTGCGAGACGGGCTTGCAGTGCAGTAATGGAATTGACAGCGGCTGACACGCCAGATTTTTCGGCATAATCGAGCGCAGCATCCAAAGCGGATTCAATGGCGCCATCGGATATTTGCCTTCTAATTTCGGAAAGGGTCATGGTTTCTCTAAATATGCTTTGAGTGCCAGTTGAAACTTGCGGTGAAAATCATCGAGGTAGTCGTTGAAATCGGGTTCCATATCCATGTAGCCGCTTTTTCGGGGCCGATATACTCCGGAGCCGAACTTGCCTGTGAGTTTTCCGCTGATACGGTCGCTGCCCGTGGCGTAGGTGAATTCAAATTCGAGGCGTTCGCGGCGCACATCGTTGCAATCCCAACCCAGCAACTTTACCCCCCGGCACCACATGGATTCCTTTTCATCGGTGAGCACCACCCGGCACAAGTCGGAAATACTGACGCGCATGGAAGTTTCATTGCGCGATTCTTCTTCAATTTCAGGTTTTCGGTCGTGGCAGTTAACTGCTCCATAGCGCCCGCTGAGAAAGGCCATGATGCTGTTGAACACATCTTCGGAAGTCCTGGCTTTTTTGATTTCGGTGGTCTTGCCCCTTGTCGTTTGTGTCAAAACAAGGGGTTTGAGCTGTATGTCCAGGGGCTTGTCCTTGCATTCTCGAATTTTAGAATCCCAGCGGATACTGCCGTTTTCTTCCCAGATGCCCACGTAAAAACAGGGGATATACGCGCCGTCGCTGTCGAGCACATACACTTGTACGTTTCCTTGTGCTGGCGGAATTTCCATAAAACTGGAAAAATTCCAGAAGAGTTTTTCTTCAATATCCTGTCCTGTTGCCAGATGATAGTCGTCTTTGCAGCGGTTCCACAGCGCGATGGCAGAATCGAGGTCGGTGGCATTCACCCGAAGCAGCATTTCCAGTTCGGTGCTGTCTTTTTTCAAGCGCAACTTGGTGACCTGAAGGGCCGCCCCAAGCCCCGTTTTATCGAGCCAACGTTGGTAGGCAACTGATTTCTGGTCAAAAAACGGAGTGTCCTTCTCGTTGAAAGTGATGGTTTGGGTCTTCAAATTTGGAATAAAACTTAAGCCCAGGAATAAAAGCAGCAGGAGTATTTGCTTTGGCGCCATGGTAAGGGATTTTTAGATTTTCAATGGTTGATGTGTACCCTGCAAATGTATAAAAGAAAATGTGATGGCTGGTACACTTCCAAACTTGCTACCATTAAATTACAGGAATCGCGCTACACTACCTTACCTTCGCCCCGAATCCAAATTATGCCATCATTCAACCTTTTCCTCACCCTGCTCCGCAAAGAATTCATCATCGAATTCCGGCAGCGCTACGCCATCAGCGGCATCGTGTTATACGTGTTTAGTATGGTTTTTGTGGTGTATATCGCCAGTATTAAGGTGCAGCCTCCTGTCTGGAATATCCTTTTTTGGCTGATAGTCCTGTTTGCGAGCATCAATGCAGTGGTAAAAAGTTTTGTACAAGAAAGCGGTACCCGGCAGTTGTACTATTACCAACTGGTGGATCCGGCCATGCTGATACTGTCGAAAATCGTGTACAACAGCGTGTTATTGTTGGTACTGAGCACCTTATCTTATGGTGCCTATAGTTTAGTGGCAGGCAATCCGGTGAAAGACCTGCCGTTATTTGCTTTGGTTATTTGTTTGGGCAGTCTTGGCTTTGGCATTGCGTTCACCTTCATAGCGTCCATTGCGGCCAAGGCGAACAACAGCGCTACGCTCATGGCCATCCTAAGTTTCCCGATCATACTCCCCATTTTACTTACACTGGTGCGCCTTTCCGCCATCTCCCTCCGGTTGATCCAGGATACGGCCTACCAACGCGACATATACAACCTCCTAGCCATTGATGTCATCCTCCTAACCCTAACCTTCCTGCTCTTCCCCTTTATCTGGAGAGATTAGCCCAAACACAACGCCCCAATTATCACATTATCAAATTACCTAATCATCAAATTAAAAAAAATGTGGTGGAAAGCCTTATCCGTACTCCTTATTATATACGCTGTAGTTGCCGGCATGCTCGTTCCTTTGAAACCGGGGATAACATACCTAACACCTGAAACCGCAAAGACAGGAAAAGGTCCACTCCGATTTCAATTCCATGGCTACAATTCCTACTATACCAAGGCGGAGTCCAAGGCTATTCGGGTATGGCTCCAATACGATGAAACGCAGGCAATATTAGGCCAGGAATTGACGATTTTGAACGACACCACTTTGGAGGCTTCATTCTACACGCCTAGTATGCTGCCGCGCGAATCTCCTTCGGTGATGCTAAACGCAATTATTGACCACCCAAGCGACGGGGTTTCGCTGCTACCAAGTGCCGTTGAATTGCGTGCCGACACTGCCATGTTCACAACTCCAGTTCTTGATGGCGGCATCGATACCATGGCATTTATGGATGCCGTGACAGGTGAATATGTATTTTCTAGATTATCAGCAAAAGATTGGCGGCAAAACCCCGTCGAAAACCTGCACATAGTTAAAGACATTTCCTTCCCATACCGCAACGTAATCTACGAAAGCATCCGAAATACCTATTACCATGTGCCGATGTGGTTTGCGTTGATGTTTATGTTTTTGGCTTCGGTGGTGTACAGTGTCAAATATTTGCGCAGCCAGGATGGCGATGACGACCGCAAAGCCGTGGCGTTTACCGAGGCAGGCTTGCTTTTTGGGATAATGGGACTCGTGACAGGGATGCTTTGGGCGCACTACGCCTGGGGGGCCGCCTGGAGCAATGACATCAAGCAATTGATGACAGCAGTGGCACTTTTGATATACCTGGCCTACTTCATTTTACGGGCATCTTTTGACGAACCGGAAAAAGGCGCGCGGCTTGCTGCAGTGTATAATATATTTGCCTTTGCATCATTGATTCCGCTGCTGTACATTGTGCCGAGAATGTTTGCCAGTTTACATCCTGGTGCCACAGGAAGCCCTGCATTTGGCAGCCAGGACCTCGATAATACGATGCGGATGGTTTTTTACCCCTCCATCATCGGCTTTACTTTGCTGGGGGTTTGGATTGCACAACTGCGGTATCGGTATTTGAAATTACGCGATAAGGTGTTGGGCATTTATTAATTGTATTTATGGGCATTCCTTTTGTGTTTTCCGTTTTTTTTTAATAAAATATTTCTTTTTGAAAGATGAAATTTCTCAAAACGTTCAGATTTTTTATTTTAATTCTGTTTCTCACCATACATTTGCCTATCGTTCAAGCACAAGGCAATCGTGATTTCATGCGCGAAACAGGCAAGATCAACGTCGTAGTCGGGGTGATTTTGCTCATTTTCCTTGGAATCATCTGGTATCTTGTCCGACTTGATCGAAAACTAACCAAACTAGAGTATCAACTCAACGACGAAAAAAAATGAGTAGCCACATTAGCTTTTTTGAGAGTGTAGAAAACTACGTTGACAAAGCAGCCGCCTACACTGAGATCCCACGCGGCCTCGTTGAACAAATCAAAGCTTGCAACCTCGTCCTTCAAATCCGTTTCCCCGTACGCGTGGGAGATGATTACCAGGTCGTAGAGGCTTACCGTGTACAACACAGCCACCACCGGATGCCCACCAAAGGTGGTATTCGTTATTCCGAAGGCGTAAACCAGGACGAAGTAATGGCCCTGGCTGCTTTGATGAGCTATAAATGTGCCTTGGTCGACGTACCGTTCGGCGGCGCTAAAGGCGGCATCAAAATTAATCCTGCCAATTTCTCCACCGAGCAGCTGCAGAACATTACACGGCGCTATACGGCTGAATTGGTCAAGAAAAACTTCATTGGCCCCGGCATTGACGTGCCTGCACCGGACTATGGAACTGGTCCGCGTGAAATGGCCTGGATTCTCGACACCTACCAAGCGCTTCGCCACGGCGAGGTGGATGCCATTGGGTGCGTAACCGGCAAACCTGTGATGCTGAATGGTATTCGAGGTCGCAACGAAGCCACTGGTCGTGGTGTTTTTTATGGCCTGCGGGAATGCATGTCCTATGAGGAAGACATGAAAAAAATTGGCCTTACCAAAGGTATTGAGGGGAAAACAATGGTGGTACAAGGTCTTGGCAACGTGGGCAGCAATACCGCCCTCATCAGCCAGGAAGATGGTGCTGTCAAAATCATAGGCGTTTCTGAACGCGAAGGATCTATTGTCAGCAACGATGGGAAAAGCATCGATGTTAAAAAGCTTTTGGCTTTCCGAGTAGACACCGGTTCCATCATTGGCTTCCCCGGTACGGAGCATATTGGCAATGCCCAGGCTATACTCGAAGTTGCGTGCGATATCCTGGTGCCAGCAGCGCTGGAAAACCAAATCACGCCTGAAAATGCAGCCCGCATCAAGGCAAAAATCATTGCCGAAGCTGCCAATGGTCCTATTACTGCCGATGCCGAACCAATTTTGCTGAAAAAAGGCATTGTTATCTTGCCCGACTTCTATATCAATGCTGGCGGTGTGACGGTTTCTTATTTTGAATGGTTGAAAAACCTTTCTCACCACCGTTTTGGTCGTTTGGAAAACCGTTTCCAGCACAATGCGTTTGAACGCATCGTGAAAAAAGTGGAGGAAATGACTGGAAAAACCATCTCCGATCGCGAGCATGAGTTCCTGACACGGGGTGGCACTGAAATTGAATTGGTGAACTCGGGCCTGGAAGACACCATGATTACCGCCTACACACAAATAAAGGAAACTTACGCCGCACATCCGAAGATTGAAGACATGCGTACTGCAGCGTTTGTATGCTCGCTGAAAAAAATTGCGGGCGATTATATTTCCATGGGAATTTTCCCATAATCGTATAGGCAGAATTTTTTGCCGTATTTTCGGAAATTACAGCCGAATCAACGGCCTTTGTTTGGCTTTTTTGCCAAGAAGGTCTTTGATTCGGCTTTTTTTATTCGATTATCTATATTCTTGATTTTAGGCAAATTTATGTTGGTCAAATAGCACAAATAAACAAAACAACAAGAATACATTTTGCCGATATGTGACAAAAAGGCTTTATTAACAAAATTTACAAAGGCTTGATTGCATTTTTCTTGTACAATATTTTTTTTGATCGTACCTTTGACCAACATTACTGCACCGAAATAAAATTTCTCACCTCTCATCTGAGCTATGTCTGACAAATTAGATAAAATTGACCTGAAAATCCTCAAAATCCTTCAGGAAAACAGTAAAATAACCAACCTTGACCTGTCCAAAAAAATTGGCCTATCACCAGCGCCAACACTTGAGCGCGTCAAGAAACTGGAACAAAGTGATATTATCCAAAGCTACCATGCACAAGTTAACCCACATCAGATGGGTTTGAATGTGAAAACATTTGTGTTGGTTTCCCTCGCCTGGAAGAAAGAAAATGCGTTGAACAGCTTCCTGGAAAAAATCTCTTCCATTGATGAAGTAACCGAGTGTTACATCATTACTGGCGAAGCAGACTTCCTGATGAAGATTGTTTGTAAAGACATTCCAACCTACGAGCAACTGCTGTTCAAAACCATCAGCCAAATCGAAGAGATTGAGCGTTTGAAAACCCTTATGACACTTTCCACCGTGAAGGATGCAAAGATTTTGCCGTTCAATTACGACGAAAAATAATTGTTCCAGTGTTTATTTTTTATCCCCTGTATTCATTTTGTGAGTACAGGGGCTTTTTTATTCGGCGTTACCCATCCATCGGGCGTTGCCCAATGTTAGTGATTGCGCCCCTTCAGGGCTTCCCCTCTTTCCAGACTTTGCCCATCAGGCGTTGCCCAATGTTAGTGATTGCGCCCCTTCAGGGCTTCCCCTCTTTCCAGACTTTGCCCATCAGGCGTTGCCCAATGTTAGTGATTGCGCCACTTCAGGGCGAGGACTCTGCATAAAGCCAATGTCCAGATATTCCTTTCCTCTAAAATAAAGAAAGAAAAATTAACACCTCATTAAACTCCAGGATTATCTTTCCGTCCAACAACGCAGCATCAGGAAACTACCCGCCCAAACCACTGGTCAGACCATCATTTCAAATCAACAATCCTTCTTGAACAATGGCATCACTCTCTCCTTTCCAAGGCACCCTGGGTACCCGCCGTGCAGCACACCTGCTCCGCCGCACAAGTTTTAAGTACACAAAATCCAAGGTAGACCAAATGGCAAACCAATCGGTCTTTCAAGCCATGAATTCACTGTTGCTGCCCTATAACCGGTACCTACAACAACCAATTTTTGATGACACAGCAACAACACCCAACGAAAATGTGACTTGGATAATGCCTTTGCCGGGTCTTGCTACCGCTCAGTTGCCCGCGCAAGAATTTGTCCTGCGCCGATATGTACTCAGCTGGTGGTCGGATGAAGCCATG
>JBBRWA010000153.1:0-14003 GCA_038246345.1 Chitinophagales bacterium | reverse complement strand
GTATTGGATAGAATGCCCGCTGATCTGGGGATATGAGTAGACTTGGTAGCGCCGCGCCGTTCCTTCGCACTATAACATCAAAACAGATGTACCCACGGAGCGCTGGTAGCACCGCGTTTACGCGGTCCGGACGAGAGCCTTCAGGCTCACGGAAATAAAAAGAGCATCAAAACACAAAACCATATCTATAAGCTTTCCTTACTTTTGCCCCGCAATGCTCTACGAACAAATCCAGGAAGCTACCGCTTTCATCCGCGAAAAAACGGCGTTTCAGCCCCGCACAGGCATCGTGCTGGGCACCGGACTCGGCAACCTCATCGACGACATCGACATAGAAACGGAAATCGACTATGCTGACATTCCGCATTTTGCCCGCAGCACTGTGGAAAGCCATCGCGGGAAATTGGTATTTGGCATGCTGGGAAGCCATCCCGTGGTCGTCATGGCGGGCCGTTTTCACTGGTACGAAGGCTGGAGCATGCAGCAAGTCGTGTTTCCGATTCGGGTGCTGAAATTCCTGGATATTGAGCGGATTGTCATCACCAATGTCTCTGGTGGTATCAACCCGCACCTGCACGCAGGCGACCTTGTGCTCGTGCGCGACCACATCAACCTGTTGCCTGAGAACCCGCTGCGCGGCCCCAACGACGAGCGTATCGGCCCGCGTTTCCCCGATCTGTTAAATACCTACGATGCTGAATTGCGCCAAAAAGCTATGGCCTTAGCACAAGCCGCAGGTATCCGCGCCATCGAAGGGGTGTATTCCGCCTTGCCCGGCCCCAACCTCGAAACCCCGGCAGAATACGATATGCTGCGCCGTATGGGCAGCGATTGCACCGGCATGTCGTCGGTACCGGAGGTGTTGGCTGCCCGGCACATGAGCCTAACCGTGATGATGATTTCTTTGGTAAGCAACGTATCTTACCCCCAATCTGCCATTCGGGAAACCACGCTCGAAGAAGTGATTGCCGTGGCGCGGGAGGCAGAACCTAATATGCGGCGGATTGTTAGAGAACTATTGCAAACGTTGTAAGGTCATCCGTGCATGCAGCGCCTTACACGTGGACGGGGGTGCTTACAGCAGGACAACTCAAGAAAAGGGAAGAAGCGTCCCGCATTTTTGGCAAAAAAACACCTAATTCAAACCCTAAACAACGAACTCAAACCAAACTTTACCATTCCGCATTCCGCACTCCGCACTCCGCACTCCGCATTCCGCACTCCGCACTCCGCACTCCGCACTCCGCACTCTACAATGATAATTTCTGCTATCGTCGCCGCTGCCAAAAACAACGTCATTGGAAAAGACAACCAGATTCCCTGGTACTTGCCCGCCGACCTCATTTATTTCAAAAAAACGACCCTGGGCCACCATGTCATCATGGGCCGCAAATGTTTTCGCAGCATTGGCAAGCCCTTGCCCAAGCGTGTGAACATCGTGTTGACCCGCGACCCGTTTTTTAGCGCCGATGGGGTGCTGGTGGCCCATTCGGTGGAAGAAGCGCTGGGATTGGCCTACGACGATGGGGCCGAAGAGGTTTTTATCCTCGGTGGCGGTGAAATTTACCGCGACAGCATGGATTTATGGGACAAGCTCTACCTCACCGAGGTGGATATTGAACCCGAAGGTGATGTGTTTTTTCCTGAAATAGTGCCATCAGAGTGGGTAGAGACCTGGCGCGAGGCGCATGAGCCAGATGCGAAAAACGAGTTTGCATACACGTATAGGTTGCTGGAAAGAGTGCAAGAAAACGATGATTAAGCCTTCAAAATGGGGTATTTTACACCTTTGAAAATTTTCTGGGTGCTTTAGATGCAAATAGAACCTAAAATTTTTTATACTTTTGCATCTGAAATTAGCAATGCAAAGGCGTCGCGTCTTTCAAAAAGCAGCAATCGCACGCTTGCACATTGTGAAACTTACACCAATCAAGTCTGGTTTTAGATACATGGAAAAGAAGCGTTTACTCCTCATCACACAGGAGATGGAACCCTACACTGAAGGCAACGACATTTCAGAACTCGTAGGTAAATTACCCAAATTTTTACAGGATAATGATTATGAGCTGCGCATTTTGATGCCGCGTTACGGCGTGGTAAACGAGCGCCGCCACCGCCTGCACGAAGTTGTACGGCTGAGTGGTATGAACATTATTGTCGACGACGATGACTACCCATTGCTGATTAAGGTAGCTTCACTGCCAAACTCTCGTTTGCAAGTCTATTTCCTGGACAATGAAGAGTTTTTCAGGCGCAAGTTCGTTTTTGAAGACGACATAGGCACCCCTTTCGAAGACAATGCCGAGCGCATGAGCTTTTTCTGCAAAGGCGCCATTGAAACAGTGAAAAAATTTGGATGGGCACCCGATGTAGTGCTTTGCGCGGGCTGGATGACAAGCCTTATCCCGCTGTACCTGCGTACGGCGTACAAAACTGAGCCTATTTTTGCCCAATCTCAGCTCGTTTACGCAGCATTTGACACACCTTTGGAGCGTGTCGGCGGTGATCACTTTTTCCAAAAAGCGGCCATCAACAACCTTTCCAAGAAGGACCTGGTGCCATTCCAGGATGGCGAAGAAATTTCGATGCACAAAGGGGCAGCACATTTCGCCGATGCCCTCATCATTGGCAGCGAATCGCTCGATACCAGCGTTGAACATTTGTCGGTAAGCGGCGAAAAGCCTGTATTGCCCTGGACGGCGGCAGAAGAGATGGTTCCGGCTATCCTGGAGTTTTTTCGCAGCCTTACAGAAGAAGCGGTAACGCGGTAATATCAATTTTGAATAATACAGATTGACTCAATAAATTTCATGGCGGGCGGCTACAGGCTTCCCGCTATTCTTTTGACCCCCAAAGCCCCCGACCCAACTATTTGCGCCTGTTGAACGTATTACGTACACAAACTAACAACAGCTCAATCACTACGAAGTATGAACATGAAACTCCCAATATTTGCAGGCATTTTGTTGATGGCATTTGCCCTTTTTCACACGGCCTGTAAAAGACCCAGCACTTTTGGCTCGGAACTTCTGGAGGATGAATATGCCGATTACGATTTCACCGACACCATTACAGTGGAATGCACGCTGATTCGTGAAGACAGTGTTATTACTTCCGACCGAACCAATGCAGCCCCTTATTTTCTCTGCGGCGAAATCAATGACCCAATCGTTGGAAAGTACAGCTCCGATATTTATGCGCTCATGCAAGCGGCAACGTTGAACCCACAGTTTAACACAAACCAAACGCTCGATAGCATCGTGTTGTACCTCAACTACGCCGCTGCGGGCGTATACGGCGATACCTTGCAGCCACAAACCCTGCGGGTGATGCGGCTGAACGGCATATTGAAAAATGACTCCGTGTATTATTCCAGTGCCAGTTTTCCAGAAGGAAACGAATTGGGGCGCATCGACAATTTTATGCCAAGGCCACAAAGATCCGACAGCCTTTTTGACAGCAACAAAGGTGCTTTCCTGCGGGTTAAGCTCGACGATAATTTTGGCAAGGAAATTATGGGCCTCGATTCCATTATCTGGCAATCGGATACGGCATTTTACAGGCTGTTTCGCGGTATAAAAATCGTGAGCAATGCCAACGGCGCTTCCCCCGGTGCCATGCTAGCCTTCAACCTGAACAGCAATGCCCTGAGCCGGATGGCACTGTATTACAGGATTAAGGACGATACCATTCAAAAGCGTTTCGACTTCTTTTTCCGGAACGTGACGAAATTTACCCACTTTAACCACGACTACGCAGGCTCGGAAGCAGGCCCGTTTATCGGCAAGCCGCTGGAAGACAAGCTATACGTGCAGGGCATGAACGGCCTGAAAGTAAAGATGTCTTTCCCTTACGCCAATAAGTTTGACAAAATTGCGGTGAACAAAGCCCAATTGGTGCTCACTGTTGCTGACAACAACCCGGACTTATTGCCAGCCGATCAACTTGTTTTCTCTAAATTTGTTGGAGATACTGTGTTTAACTTCACGAATGATGTGTTGTACGCACTGGGCTCCACCGGCAGCGGAAGCCTCCGCGCTTTTGGTGGTTTTCCCGAAAAAGAATACGTCAATGGAAATACCCTGATAACCCGTTACCGCATGGCTATCAGTGAGGAATTCCAGCACATCGTGGACGATGACGCGGCACCAGACATCAAAAACCGAACCATATACCTCAATGTTTACCCAAGGGCGCGTACCGCTCGCCGGGCTGTGCTGTACGGACCCAAGAGCGCGACATTCCCCGCAAAACTGGAATTGAAATACACTAGAGTTAACTAAAAAGGGTTTCATGGTTTCATGGTTTCATGGTTTCATGGTTTACGCGATCGGGTGTTAATTTTGAATTAGTTTTTCAAAACAACTACAAATCGCGTAAACCATGAAACCTTTTAACCTTGAAACCATGAAACCGCACGTTTGCAAAGTATGTGTGGAATAGTCGCTTACATCGGAACCAAGAATGCTTACCCCATCCTCATTAAGGGGCTCACCCGTTTGGAATATAGGGGCTATGACAGTGCTGGTATTGCCTTGCAAAACGGCAAGCTCAACATTTACAAGAAAAAGGGGAAGGTTGCTGAACTGGAAAATTTCACCAAAGACAAAGACATCAGCGGCCATGTGGGCATGGGGCATACACGCTGGGCTACGCACGGCAAGCCCGATGATACCAATGCGCATCCGCACGCAAGCGGCACGGGCCGATTGGTGCTGATCCACAACGGTATTATTGAAAATTACGCTGTTTTAAAAAGTGCACTCCAGAAAAAGCACGGCCATACTTTTATCAGTGAAACCGATACGGAAGTGCTGGTACACCTCATCGAGGAAATTCAAATGCGCGAGCAACTGCCCCTCGAAGAAGCCGTGCGGCAAGCACTGACGCAGGTGCAAGGTGCCTACGCCATCGTGGTGATGGATCGCGAAGACCCAGGAAAACTGGTGGCAGCCCGCAAGAGCAGTCCGCTGGTGGTGGGCATCGGAAAAAATGAATTCCTGATTGCTTCTGATGCCACACCGATCGTAGAGCACACCAAAAACGTGGTGTACCTCAACGACGAAGAAGTCGCCACCATTACGCTGGAAGAAGGGCTGGTCATTAAAAACCTGCGCAATGAAACCGCCACGCACACCGTGCACGAAATAGAACTTGAAATTGAGCAGTTGGAGAAAGGCGGCTACGAATATTTCATGCTCAAGGAAATTTACGAGCAGCCGACGACCATTGCAGAATGTATGCGCGGGCGTATGGATGCCGATGCCGGATGGGTACGCCTTGGTGGCATGGAAGAGCACATGAAGCGCATGGTGAATGCCCAGCGCATGATTATCCTCGGCTGTGGCACCTCCTGGCATGCCGGCATGATTGCCGAATACCTGTTTGAAGATCTGGCGCGCCTGCCCGTGGAAGTAGAGTACGCCTCCGAGTTCCGGTACCGCAATCCGGTGGTGCGCGACCAGGATGTGGTGCTGGCTATTTCACAATCGGGTGAAACGGCCGATACTTTTGCCGCGCTGGAACTGGCCAAAGAACGCGGTGCCCTTACCTACGGCATTGTCAACGTAGTGGGTTCCTCTATCGCCCGATTGACGCACAGCGGCTCTTATATCCACGTTGGCCCGGAGATTGGCGTGGCCTCCACCAAAGCTTTTACCGGACAGGTGACCATGCTCACCATGATGGCGCTGGTATTGGGCTACGAACGCGGATATCTGCCCAAATCCCGCTACCAGGAACTGGTGCAGGAACTGGCGCGTATTCCAGAAAAAGTGGAAAGGTTGTTACAGAATTGCCAGAAGCAAGTGGAATATATCGCCTCAGAGCTACAACATGCCAACAACTCGCTTTACCTTGGCAGGGGCTACAATTTCCCCGTGGCATTGGAAGGTGCCCTCAAACTGAAAGAAATCAGCTACATTCACGCCGAGGGATATCCCGCCGCTGAAATGAAACACGGCCCGATTGCCCTGATTGATGAAAATATGCTGGTTTTTGTGATCGCTACGAACAAAAGCGCCCACGATAAAGTTGCTTCAAATATTCAGGAAGTAAAAGCCCGGAAAGGGGTGGTGGTCGCTGTCGTTACAGAAGGCGATACCATGATAAAAGAAATAGCCGATTACACCATTGAAATACCCGAAACGGAAGAACCGTTTACACCGCTCTTGTCGGTCATACCGTTGCAACTGCTGGCGTACCACACAGCAGTGTTACGCGGCTGCAATGTAGACCAGCCGCGCAATTTGGCGAAGTCTGTGACCGTTGAGTAAACATAACTTACAATTAAAGTACCATGAATAATATTGATATTGAATACAATACCGAACGTCCGGACATTATCTACCCAGAATATGGCCGCTCGATTCAGGAAATGATACAACACGCCAAAACGATTGAATCGCCACAAAAACGTCAAGTGACGGTGGAATCCATCGTTGGGCTAATGATTACACTCAGCCCCAGCAACCCGAACCGCAACATGGACGATTTCAAAGAAAAGCTTTGGAACCATGTGTTTGCCATCGCGGGTCCAGGGCTGGATGTTACCCCGCCCCCGGGCATCGTCATTGTAAAAGAAGAAGACCGGCCTAAGCCGGAACCGCTGGGCTATCCTGCTTCCTCTACCCGCAAGCGGCACTATGGGAGTAGCGTCCACCAGCTTATCCAAAAGGCCATTGAAATGCCTGAGGGCACCAAACGCGAAGGATTTGTGGAAGTAATTGCTTCTTACATGAAACTCGCCTACAAAACCTGGAACAAAGAACACTATGTCAGCGATGACATAGTGAAAGAGGACTTGGAAATACTGTCCAATGGCATGCTTGTACTGCATGAAGGCCACGACTCGCTCGACAAGCTTGCGGCGGGTGTAGGGCGCCATGAAAAGGATAAGAGCCGGCAGCGCAGTGGCCGCAGCAACAACAAGAACAGTGCAGGCCGTGGCCGTACCAACCGCGGGACCAACAATAGCAGCAACAGCGGCGGCAGCGGCGGCAGCGGGAATTACAAGCGGCGGAAGCGGTAGCGCGGCTTTTAAGCCGCCAGTACGCGGCCATTTATGGCCGCAAAAAGCAACAGGTATTCCCCAAAGTTCGGAATAACTCAAGTTGCGGAAAAATTAATTTCAGCATAAAAATTGGTTGTCTAGGCGCTTTTTAGCCCCATAAACCCTATTGTTTGTTAACAGGCCTTTAATTTTAATAAAAATTTTTTCACGGGTGTGACTTTTTATGATCTCTACGTTTAAAAGATGTTCCCGCAAACGAGCGGGGATTTAAGGTAAAAAGGAAGATTGATTTAAGGTCATGCCGCTGTTGTGCAATACTGTAGCGGCTTATTTTGAACTTTTTTGACGTATTTAGTACGTTTCAATATACGCAGATTTACTGCATTCTGAAAAACCCGGTTCCAAAACCCGATTTAAAAATAGCCCAATTCCCTAGGGCGCAAGAGCTAAAAGAATGTTTTCATTTGGTTTTTTGGGGTTTAGCCGTTTGCACGTAATGTGTGAACGGCTTTTTTATTTCGGAGCGGCGTACCTTCGCGGCCCTTAGGAACGATGTTATGCTGACATCGTTCCTCACCTAGCAAAATCCGTCGTTTGAAAGAAGCAATCAAAAAAATACTCAAGGCGCTCCCGTTTGATTTTACCAAGAATCAGCGCTACGATCGCTTGACCAAGCAGGTGATCGCCCATGTTTGTCGCGCCGCAAGCAACTGCATAGACGTAGGCTGCCACAAAGGCGAAATCCTCGATCTTTTATTGCAGGCGGCCCCCAATGGCCACCATATTGGTTTTGAGCCTATTCCGGTAATGTTCCAGAACTTGCAAGCAAAATATGCCGCGCGCAGCAACTGCCAGTTCTACGACATCGCGCTCTCCAACCAGCAAGGCACGTCAAGTTTCAACTACGTGGTCAGTAACCCTTCGTACAGCGGTCTGTTGAAGCGCCGCTACGACCGCGCCAATGAGGAAGACACGCTCATCACGGTCCGCACCGAAAAGCTCGACGATGTGCTGCCGCCCGATTTTCGGGTCGATTTTATGAAAATAGACGTGGAAGGCGGTGAACTGATGGTACTGGAAGGCGCGCTGGAAACCCTGCGCCGCTGCAAGCCTGTTGTTATTTTCGAACACGGGCTGGGTGCCAGTGAAATGTACGGCTCTACACCGGAAAAGGTGTTCGACTTGCTCGAATCCTGTGGGCTGCGTGTTTCCTTGTTGGATCGATTTATGAAAAAGGCACCAGCATTTTCGAAGGCGGAGTTTGCGCGCCAGTATTATGAGCGGGTGAATTATTATTTTGTGGGGTACGAGGTATAGCCTCGCACCAGCAGTTGTTAGGGAACGAGGCATGGCCTCGCACCAGCGGTTTCTTTATTTTATTATTATTTCAGCTGTTTTTAGTTCAACCGAGTTCCCGCTTTCGAAATCAAACTTTAGGGCTATTTGGTGTTTGTTTTCAATAATTGTTTCTACCGTCTTCATCGAGAGCAGATTTAGTAATGCTACATTACTACGACCTTTTTCTCCGAGGTAAAAATTTATCGCCATTAGTTGATTTATGGCATCCTCCATTGAATTGATTCCTTCAAATTTTGAATAATCTGCCAAACAATCACTGCTATTGCCTAATTTACCCAGGCAATTAGCCTGTAATTCAACTGGTATAAATAACGCGCTCAATTCACTGCCAGCTTTAAAATTTGCGCTTAAATCTGAATTGCTCTTTATCGAGAAATTTAAAACTTTATCTTGTAAAAAATATAAGGGTTCGTCACAACCAAACGCATTCAACCCCGCGCCAAATACAGTCCCCCAAATATTACCCCCATCCCCAATACATCCACCACCGAAACTGCCTCACCGTCAAAAACGCCGATGGCAATGGCCGTTACAGGAAGCAAATACGTGACCGATGTAGCAAAAACCGGGCTTGTGCGCTGCATCAGCCAGAAGTACAAGATGGAGCCGCCAACGGTACCGATAGCCGCCAAATAAAACACATAACCGAGTCCTTTCAATCCATCAGGATGCTGCCACACCACCTGCCAACCACCGGAAAAGAACAAGCAAACGGCAAAAAAAAGGCCGGTCATCGCAAAAGCTGCCGCTGCAATGCCTGCCGGGGGCTGGTCGCGCAGGTAGCGCCCCACCACATTGGCATTGATGGCGTAACATACCGTGGCCAGTACGCATAGCCCCGCGAAAAAAGCATTGCCCGCAGCTTGTGCCTTGCCGTTGAACAAGACCAATATCACCGCGCCAATCAAGCCAAGCAGGATGCCAAACGCCTTTGTCCAGCCGATTTTCAATTGAAAAAACGAAGCGCCAATGATGAACGTAAAGATGGGCGTCAGGGAATTGAGCACGCCCGCAAGGCTACTGTTGACATGTTGCTGCGCTATGGCAAAAAGTACGTTGGGAATAGCCGAACCACAAAATGCGACCACCACCAAAGGTTTCCAGCGTTTCCAATCTATTTTCGACCAATAAGCCAGGGCAAGGGGCAGAGACAACAAGGTCGCCAGCACCATGCGCCACAGCGTCATTTGCATGGGATTGAACACCAATACCGCCTTTTTTATCATGATAAAAGAAGCGCCCCATACGAGGCCAAGAAACACCATGCAAAGCCAATCAAGGCTGTCTGGTTGGCGGGAGGGAGTCATAAGGATTGTAATATTTATAGCGCTAAGCAACTTTGCTGCCACAAAGAACACCAAAAAAGGGTTGGGCGTTTGGAAAATGGAAAATCTTTCCGGCAGCTAATGCGTTTTGCTAGTAATGGCATTGTCCTTTCAAAGGAAAGCCACACTTTTATACCCCGTGAATATTCCCGGACATGATACCGCGATACTCACGCAGAATTATTGAATTATTCCCCCTAAATTGCCACCAAACACCACGCGGCTATGAGAATTGCAGTACTTTTTACTTTTTGTATACTCACCTGCGCTACCAACTTGGTGGCGCAAACAACCTCGCAGGTCACTTTTGGCAAAAACCGGGTTCAATACCACCACCAGTTCGATGAATGGAGCCTGTACGAGACCCCCAATTTGATCACGTATTGGTACGGCGATGCCCGCAATGTGGCACAATCGGCCCTGCAACTCGCGGAATACGATTTCCCCATCGTCCAGCAATTGTTGGAACACCAGCCCACAGAGAAAATAGAAATGCTCGTGTTCAGCGACATCAGTGACCTGAAACAGAGCAATATTGGCGAAGACGATGTGTTCCTGCTCCAATCGGGCGAAACCAAGGTGGTGGGCAACAAAATTTTCGTCTATTTCGACGGCGATCACCGACACCTGCGCGCCCAGATCCGCGAAGGTGTGGCGGGCGTGTTGCTCAACTCCATGCTGTACGGGGCCAATTTGCAAGAAATCGTATCCAATGCCGTGCTGCTCAACCTCCCGGCCTGGTACACCAGCGGTCTCACGGCTTATTGCGGCGAAGACTGGACCGCGGAAGACGACAACCGATTGCGCGACCTGCTGCAATCGGGCCGCTACAAAACCTTCGACAAGC
This sequence comes from Chitinophagales bacterium, assembly GCA_038246345.1. Classification (GTDB taxonomy): domain Bacteria; phylum Bacteroidota; class Bacteroidia; order Chitinophagales; family Saprospiraceae; genus M3007. The sequence goes on along the minus strand of JBBRWA010000153.1, from coordinate 3,460 downwards.
TCGTGCGGGAACATCCACGATTCGCCGGACAAGCGTTTTGGCACTACATCAGCCTTCATTTCGGGCGCGGCACCATCAGCAACTTGCTGTACCTCACCCGCATCAACCGCAGCGTCGACAACGGCTTTTTCTACGTGCTCGGCAACGGTTACCGCCGCACCACCGATTCCATGCTCGAGTATTTCCGCAACCGCTACAGTGATGAAGCCAAGGGCTTGAAAAAGCCCGATGCCAGCGGAAAAATCACGGTGAAAAACAGAAAAAAACTCCCACTCTACCACGTAAAAATGAGTCCTGACGGCAAGCGATTGGCCTGGGTAAGCAACGACATCGGCAAATGGAAAGTCTATGTGTACGACATTAAAACAGGGAAAAGAAAACGCATCATGAAAGGCGGCGCGCGCAATGCCTTGCAAGCCACGGATTACAATTACCCCCAAATTGCCTGGAATCCCGACAATCAGCGGATCGCCGTTATGTACGAACGCCGCGACGTGCCGCGCCTGGCGATGATAGACCCGACAAGCGGAAAAAGAGAACGCAGCAACCTGTCGCCCGAATTCCAGCGGGTGTTCAGCATGGATTTTATCAGTTCCAGCGAAATTGCCCTTTCCGCTGCCGTGAAAGGCTATTCCGATTTGTTTATTTATCGCACCATCACCCGCCAAACAGATCGTATTACCAATGATTTCTGGGACGATCTGGATGCTTCAGTACTGACCATTGACGGCCGCAAATCATTGATTTTTAGCAGCAATCGCCTCACAGACACGCTGACGACCCAAAAGCTCGATACCCTTTTGCCTGTAGGCCAGTTTGATATTTTTCTCTACGACCTTGAAAGCCGCAGCCCGGAATTGGTACGCCTCAGCGATACGCCATTTTCCGACGAACGCATGGGCATTGGTATCGACAGCAGCCATTTTGTGTTTACCAGTGATGCCAGTGGCATCGTAAACCGCCAGGCTGGGAAACTGGAAGCTTTCACCGCCTACTACCAGGCTGTAGTGTACATGAAAGACGGCGCTGAAATAAAAGCGCTCGACATGACCCAGCCCGTTGAATGGCCTTTGGCGCGGGTACTTACCTTCCTGGCGCCCTTGGATACCGTAATGAAAAACATTGATTCTACGCAGATTGACAGCATCAAAATATCCCCGGTACTGAAAAAGCGGCCAATTACGTGGAACCTGACCAATTACGACAGGAGTATCGGCCAGCAGCACAGCGCGCCCCGCAGTGGCAAAATGGTGGAAGGCGTCTATCGGGATCGGAAAACCTATTTTTACACGCGAAAAATTGACCCGGAAGCTGCGATGCTGGCGCGTACCACGCGCTGGCGGGAGCAACTGCTCCGTGCCACCGGCCAGCCCATGCCCGCACAACCCCCGCTGGAAAGCCCCGCCCAAATCATTGAAAAACAGGACACTATACGCTTTTTCCCTGAGCTCGATACCATGCGGTTTATCAATCAAGGCTGGTTGTTCCAGGTGCCTGATTACCTTCAAACCGCGCCGACCCACCATCCTGCAGCGCCACCAGAACCCAATAAGCCAACCGTCGTTGAGATGGGAAAAGTCGACAACAAACAGGCTGCGATGAGCCCCGATTCGATACCCCTGTCGCCGCGCCGCTCCAATAGAAGCTCGAAACCCTTGTTCGACATTGGAAAAGACAAATCCCTTGTCAAGTTTTATCCCTTCAAAATCATCCCATACCGGCTTCGTTTCCGCACCGACTACGTTTCCACGACCATGGACAACAACAGGATGTTCGATGGGCTGGAACTGTATGAGGGGAAAAATAGTCGCCTGAATATCCCGCCGCCGGGCGTGCTGCTGCGGGCCAATTTCAAAGATTTATTAGAAAATTATGTCATCGAAGCGGGCTTCCGCCTGCCCATCACGTTCAATGGCACGGAGTACTACCTTTGGTTTGACGACAAGAAAAAGCGCCTCGACAAGCGCTACGTGATTTACCGCCGCACCTTGGTCAACAGCGTGGGCAGGCCACTGCCATACCCGCCCAACCTGGCCCCTGAATTCCAGGAACGCACCACCACGATGTTGGGTCAATACGAGCTCAGCTACCCCTTGGATGTTTTCACCAGCTTCCGGGCCACTTTTGGCCTGCGGGAAGACAAAGTACGGGCGCAAAGTTCTGACCCCTACACCTTGGAAAAAGCTGATCGTGCTGAACAACGGGCCTCTATACGCCTGGCCGCCATTTTTGACAATACCGTTGATGTCGACCTCAATTTCAAAACAGGAACCCGCGCCAAAATATTTACCGATGTTGTCAAACGTTTCAGTTTGAACAGCAAGCCCAACCTGAGCCTGAAACTCAACGAGGGCTTTATGACCATTGTCGGCATTGATGCACGGCATTACCAAATGATTGATCGCCGCTCCCAAATTGCGATGCGTTTGGCGGGTGCAACCTCTTTTGGTTCGGAAAAAATGCTGTACATCCTCGGCGGCATCGACAACTGGGTGCTGCCCAAATTCAACGAATCGATCCAGTTGCCCGACGATGATGGTTTTGCCTACCAGGCACCTGCGGTGAACCTGCGCGGCTTCAAGCAAAACATCCGCAACGGCAACTCCCACATGCTGTTCAACACGGAATTGCGCGTCCCTATTTTCAAGTATTTCTCCAACAAACCGACCATGGGCAATTTCTGGCGCAATTTCCAACTTGTAGGCTTCTTTGATGTGGGCACTGCCTGGCAGGGGGCCAGCCCTTACAGCGGCGCAAACCCCATCAACGTTGTATTCCTGGAAAAGGGGCCCGACGGCCAGCCGCCCATCGTCACCATGAAGGTCAATTATTTCCGTGATCCGGTGGTGGCAGGCTACGGCATTGGTGCGCGGGCGCTGCTGTTTGGTATGTACCTGCGGGCTGATTATTCCTGGGGCATCGAGTCAAGAGTGATTCAGAAGCCGATGGTGCATATTGGGTTGGGGACAGATTTTTAGGGGGTGGGAAATTATAATTAAGCCTAAAAGTGCATTCCTGTTATTACTGATTCATATACTGGTTAATAATGTCATAATTTTCAGAAGATATTATATAGCTTGCAGCAATCCCATTTGAATTTACAAAATAGACTTTGTTATATGGGCCTGTCAAACCGCATTTTTCCATATCTTCGTATGGAGGGAAAAGGATGTTGCCGTTTTTCACTAAGGAAATAACATCGGTTATCTTTTCATTTTTAGCACTTACTAAAAAGGTAATAAGTCTGTTTTTCGCATTATTTGTACTAAAGGATTGAATAAATTCAATAAATTCATCGTTGCAAGCTCCACAAAATGATGGATTTACTGTTATAAAAATAAGTGTGTCTAATGAGTTTATTGAAGCATTTTTGAAAAAAAAACGCCTCTTCAGGGGAGTACGTGTGAACGGATTCCACGTTATCGTTATTTTTCTGTGAACATGAATGACCCATACAAGC
>JBBRWA010000152.1:0-14090 GCA_038246345.1 Chitinophagales bacterium | reverse complement strand
TGGTCGGTTTGGAGGCGCACATAGAGATCGGTAGGCGCAGACCCGGTGGCAAGCAGGTAACTTTTATCGGCACCGGATTTGTCGTCGAGGGAACCGTGGTCGTTTGTGCACAGGCAGATGAGGGCATCGGAGATACTTGACTTTCCGGCGCCATTCTCGCCAAAAATCATCGTAAGCCGTCGGGCGGGATCGAAGTCGAGCACGAAAGGCCGGGTAGCGCCACGGAAAGCGTTGAGTTCAAGTTTCAGGAGTTTCATGGGTGGCAGTGTTTAGTACTTGTTCGAGGGCAACTTTCCAGTCGCTGTCGCGGAGGTTTCCTTGGGCAAGCGCGCTGGTGAACTGGGTTTGGCCGTCATCAGCGACGAGTCCGGCGTCCAGGAGTTTTTGGAAAATTTGCGCTGCCAGCACCTCGTTGGGGTTTGGTGCGGGTTGGTTGTCTGTTATTTTATTGTCCATCTGATCAAGAATAGTTGGGTGCTTGAAAGTGATTGTTGGAGTTTTGTTTCAATTTGATGAATCAAACGATCTTTTCCCTGCTCGATTTCTTTTGCTGCCGCATCATATTCCCGCCAAGCCTTGTCGCGGTCAGATTCTGTGCGTTGCCGCTCCCGTTCAATCTTTAGTTTTTCGGGCAAATTGGGGGCGATACGGCCTTGTTTTTTGAGTGCTTTTATTTGTTCGTCCAATTCTTTAAGCGTTGCTTTTAGGGAGCTTCGGCGGTCTTCTCCCCATTTGTCGAGTTTGTCCAATTCCTGTTCAAAAAACTGGGCGTTCCGTGTGCCGATTTCTCCGAGAATGGCATTTTTCTTTCCCGTGATGGTGGCATCCAGCGCTTCTTTTTGAGCTTCAGCGATGGCTATTTCATTCCCCATGCTTGCGGAAAGCGAGAACAGTCGGCGGCAATGTTCTTCCGCTAAAACAGTGCCATCGTCCCCTATGCCACAAAGTATGACATGGTCTTCCGCTTCAAAGGAAGCAACAGACATGATTTCGGCCATCATCCACCCCGATGTATTCACCAGAGATTCTACAACAGTGATTTTAGTGGGCGTTCCAGAATAGTCAAAAACCAGTTCGCGCGGCGGCAGGGTGAATGCTTTGCATTCTTGAATAATCAGTTCGGCCAGCGGATGGCCTATGCGATACACATTGGCACCGTCGATGTGCTTGCCGATTCGGTATAGCCCGGGATGGATTTTTGCTGCGGGAAATGGGTTTCGGTTTAAGGTGAAACTATACTCGTCTGTAGAGAAAGAGCCCTCTTTTTGCAGGTAAAACTGCGTGATGTTCCAAAGGAGCTTTTCATATCTGGAAAGATATTCTCTGCTTTCTTTCAGGTTTATTTTTAGTTTTTCATGTACCTCCTCATCGAAGTTTTCGAGCAGTTGCTGACGCGTTTGTTGCATCGCATTGGAGATTTGCCCTTCCAGTTCCGATTGCAAAATATTGAAAGCTGTCTCAATCTGGTCCGTCGTGCGGCATTCCTGATAAATCCTGGCGATCCGTTTTTCAAAGTCGATACCGTTTTCAATACTACCAAGCACTTCGTCGCTGGCGCCAAACACGCCGTTGAACAATTTGAACTTGTCGTGGAGCAAGGCGTACACCCGCTGGTCGGCAGCGTTGGCCTTGTTTAAAAAGTTCACCACTACTACATCGAACTTTTGTCCGTAGCGGTGGCAACGCCCGATGCGCTGTTCGATGCGCTGCGGATTCCAGGGCAGGTCGTAATTGATCAGCAGCGAGCAGAATTGCAGGTTAATGCCTTCGGCGGCAGCCTCTGTTGCCACCATAACAGTAGCTTCATCGCGGAAATAATCAACCAGGGCAGCCCGCATGTCTGCGCTGCGCGACCCCGATATTCGATCCGTGTTTTTGTGCTGCTCTATCCAGGCGGCGTAAATCTCCCGCGACTTTTTATCCGTATTGGAGCCGTTGAAAAGGACCACTTTCCCCTCGTATCCCCGCGCCTCCAAACTGGCCCGGATATATTCTTGGGTACGCGTGCTTTCTGTGAATATCATCGCTTTGCGCGGTGCGCCCAGTCGCTCCAACTCCCGAAAACCGTTTTCCAAAGCGGTGAAAAGTTTTTCCCCTTTGGAGTTTTTATCAATGGAAACAGCCAGGTTTTCAAATTCTTTGAGGGCATCAATTTCGGATTTTATACGCTCCATATCAGCAGGCGTAAATTCTACCGCCGCACTACCCTCTTCCTCTTCGCTCCACTCATCTTTTAGTTCATCATAGGTCTCAAAATCTTCGGCAACAATGGCATCAAAATCTTCGGTTCCATCGTGTTTTGTTACGATATTTTCCAACTTCTTTACCAGCCCGCCCAATGTTTTAGAAATTGCGAAGGTGGAAGAAGCCAGTAATCGGCGGAGTATCAAGGTCATCAACTGGCGCTGGCTGGAAGGGAGCGCGTACAGTGTGTCGCGTTGGAGGTATTCGGAAACAAGGTCGTACAGTTGTTGCTCCTCTGGTGTGGGATAGAACTCCTCCACCAGCGCAATGCGGTTGGTATATTTGATATACTCTAAAACCTGACGGCGGAGGGTGCGTTTACACACGGGTTTAAGGCGTTCCTTCAACTCTTGGAACATAGCCTCATCGGGTATGCTGTTCACTTTGCTGTATTGCGCGCGGAAACTTTTCAGGTCGCCAAAAGTATATTCATCAATGATGCTCACCAAACCGTACAACTCCAAAAGCGAATTCTGGAGCGGCGTGGCAGTCAGCAGAATCTTCGGTACATCCTCCAAAGAATCTTTAATGGAGCGGGCAATTTTGTTACCCGTTTTGTAAACATTTCGGAGGCGGTGTGCCTCGTCAATCACGACCAAATCCCAGGCAACTTGTCGCAAATAAGCCTCTTTTGTCCGGGCAAATTGGTAGGAGCAAATTATTAAGGTATCCGTTTGGTGGAACGGGTTGAGGTTTCCCGTTTTAATGGTATCGTTGAACGATTTTGATTCCAGAATGAAGGAGGGGATAAAAAACTTATCCTGCATTTCCTGGCTCCATTGCTTGCGCAGATTCGCGGGGGTAATGATGAGGATTTTCCTTTTTCTTTCCGCCCATTTCTGTGAAATGACCAAACCAGCCTCAATGGTTTTACCCAAACCGACCTCATCTGCCAGTAACGCGCCTTTTGACAGCGGGGAGCGAAAAGCGAACAGCGCGGCTTCAACCTGGTGCGGGTTCAAGTCAACTTGAGCATCAACCAAGGTAGCTGCCAGTTTTTGCATGCTGTCGGAAGCGCTGCGTTTGGTGAGCTCGTAAGCGAAATATTTGGCGTGATAAGGGGTGAAGTGCATATTATTTTATACCAATAAATAACAGGTTTTTAAGCCTTTATTTTGAGAATGGCAAATATAACACCAATCGTTGCTAAACCTGTAAATTTACCCATTTGCCCAAAAATCACGCGCAACTTCAACAACAACAACAACATTTAGGCAAGGCATAAACTCATTCTTGGGCTGTACCCCATCGCACCACCACCACTTTCTCTACCGCACGAATCCATCTTGCCCCCTCCTGAAAAGTGGCTTGCAGGAAGTAAAGACCCGGCGGAGTCCCACTTAAGGAAACTTGCGCTGTTTCGGTGTAAGACCACTGCAGCAATTCTATCCCCTGTACAGTAAACAATGCGAAGGTAACATCTGAAGGTCGTTGTCAGCGATACAACAGTTATTACCAATCTATACCAAATAGGCCAATTGCACCTGCTCAAGGAGGTTTTTGGCATGATTATCATTCCTCCCGCTGTGGAAGCGGAACTAGCTGAAGTTCCCGGCCAATTGGACTTTATTTTGGAAATGCAATTTCTAGAAATAAGAAGCCCCGAAGATTCCACTACTATAACAAATTATAAATCCATGCTTGATGATGGTGAGGCAGAAGCCATCACTTTGGCGATTGAGTTGAAGGCCGATTTTGTAATTATGGACGAGTGGAAGGGACGGAAAATAGCGCAAAAAGCTGGTTTGAATGTTATTGGCTTGATTGGTATCCTGCTAGTCCCCTAATAAACCAACGTAACACCAAGCCCAAACCCCATATCACTATCATAATGCGTAGACAAAGAAACATATTTATTGGCGATATAGCGAAAGCCGGCCATGTATTCTTTATCGGTATTGAGCATCAAATTGAATCGTAGCCGCGGGCTGAGGGCAACGTCTTCTCTGGATAATTGAAACCGAAGTTTTCCATTTCCATCCACTCTAAAATCAGCGACAACCAGCATAGGCAAGGTATAGGCAATACCCACAACCACGGTTTTACGGTTGTTCCGGTTGCTCGTCTGACCAAACCAGTTTTTTGCATCGCTGCCGAAGATGTTTTTTGGACTGCCTTTTAAGTCGAAAAAATTCTCTTTCGGTGTGCCCTCTTTTTTATAGTGGTAATCGAAACCCGCATAAGGAAAAAGCCATTGCATTTTGCCAATATAGCGGCCGAACATGGTCTCGCTTTCATAGCCATGCTCCGCATGTAGACCCAAATGCCAGAGCGTGCTCAGCTTCCAGCGTGTTTGTGCAAACATCGCCATGCCATCGCTGCCATTGGTTTCGAGGCCCACCCTCGCCATAAAATGGGCTTTACGGTCATCTGCAAACAACTTTCGCTGCGCTAATTTTGGGTTGGGTATTTCAGGATTGGGTGGAGAGTTTTCATAGCGCACTACCCTACCCATGCCGCTCATCATGTGATATAAAATGTGGCAGTGGAAAAACCAGTCGCCGCTCTCTGTGGCGGCAAATTCAATGGTATCGGTTTCCATCGGCATAATGTCGAGCACATTCTTCATTGGCGCATATTCACCCTGCCCATTCAACACCCTGAAATCATGCCCATGTAAGTGCATGGGGTGGCGCATCATGGAATTATTATACAGAATGACACGCAAGTTTTCGCCTTTTTTAACCAGTATATAGTCGCTTTCGGAGATGGTCTTGTTATCCATACTCCATACGTAGCGGTTCATATTGCCGGTCAAATCAAATTTCAGTTCTTTCAATGGCCCTGGCCTGAGGGTTGTTTTTATCGGCGATTTCAACATGGTATAGTTCAACGTAACGATGTCCGCGGTATTGGCCTCCATGTTCATACCTGGCATGCTTTCGTTGTTTGGCGCTTGCATTTTGTGCATGTTGTGCTTTGGCTTGGCCGCACCCGTCACTTCGGGGTACATCACGGTATTCATGTCCATTTCCTGATTGCTCATTTTCATACCCATCGGCATCAGATCGCCGTTCATGGCCATCATGTTGTTCATCATTTTCATGCCAGCGAAATATTTCAGTTTCGGCAGCGGCGTGGCTGCCACTTTTTCACCGCTGCCAAGCCAAAGTGATGCGGACTTGGTACGGTCTTCAGGGGTGACCAAAAATTCATAGCTTTTGTTGTCGGGAATTGATACGAGCACATCATAGGTTTCAGAAACGGCGATAATCAGGCGATCCACTTCGACGGGTTCCACATCGTTGCCGTCTGTGGCTATTACGGTGATTTTTCCGCCTGCATAGCTTAGCCAAAAATAAGACGATGCTCCGCCGTTGGCGATCCGCAAACGAACCTGGTCGCCCGCTTTGAATTGAGGCTGCTCGTTCTGGTCTTTCCCGTTAATCAAGAACTTGTTGTAATAGACATCGCTGACATCCATCGCATTCATGCGCTTCCATTCGTTTTTCAGTTTTGTTTTGAAGTGACCACTTTTAATAGCTTCACCATAACTCTGCGTTGTGCCTTTTTTGATCGCAAACCAATCGGTGGCATTGTGGAGGCTGCGGTGCACTTCGAGCGGATTCATGTCTGTCCATTCACTCAGCACGATGGGCAATGTTGGGATCGTCGATTCATTTCTTTTGTTCAAAATCAAGGCGCCGTACATGCCAATTTGTTCCTGTAATCCGAAATGGCTGTGATACCAATGGGTGCCATGCTGGATAACGGGGAATCTGTACAAATGGGTTTCATGCGGCTTGATGGGCATCTGGGTCAGATTGGGTACTCCGTCATATTTATTCGGCAAAAAGAGGCCGTGCCAGTGGAGCGCGCTCGGTTCATTCAGTTCGTTGTGGACATAAATTTCTGCCGTATCACCTTCTGTAAAAGTCAGGGTAGGCATGGGGATGCTACCATTTACAGCAATTGCGCGTTTGGTTTTACCCGTAAAGTTGACGGTCGTATCGCGCAAGTAGAGGTCGTAACGGACTATTTTAGGCGTGTACGGGGCTTCTGCCACTTTTTTAACCATGGGTCTTTTGGCGCCATCCATGTCCATTTTAGCACTATTGCCGGGGGCAATAGTCTTGTCTTTGACCATTGGCATATCCATCTCCTTTTGCGGTTCTGGCAAAGATTTGGATTTAGGTTTTCTTGTTTTTGGCTTTTTCTTGACCAGTTTCATGCCGCACTTTGGGCAGTTGCCTGGTTTGTTGGAACGGACTTCCGGGTCCATCGTGCAGGTGTATATGATTGGTTCCGTAGAGGAGTTGTTCGTGTTTTGTCCAAAAACAACGCTACCCGTCAAGATAAAAAGCGCGACAAGCAAAATTCTATAATTCATTTTTTCAAAGTTCGATTTGTGGAAATAATACAAAGAATTGTGCTACCGCCGCAAGCAACAGTAGCACAATCGGGAAATGGGCGAACAGCGAGTGTAGATTTGGGAAATCTGCGAACAAGCTGTGTGTATCTATGCGTTACTGGATGGTTTCTATCGTTTTACCGCAACTCAACATCTCTTTGCCGTAATATGGGTTGCTGATTTTGCTGTCTAAGCTCAGCCAGTCAGCGCCTTTACCGTCATTGTACATCGGGCAATGTTGGTAGTAAACTGGCGCGTCATACTTGACGGCCTTCATTACTTCGTGCATGTTTTTTGAAAGCGACGCAAAGTGTTCCCGCTGGCGTTTGTTTCCATCCACGCTTTTAATCTTTTCGGCATCGAGGCTGAGTTTCTTTTGATACTGCATCCAAACGGTGTGTTGGTCGGGTTCCAACTTGTCCATCGGCACCGCAGCGATATCATCAAAAAGTGTTTTCGCCGCCGCTTGCGCAGCTTTTCCATCGTCTTTTGTCAGTGCGTTTTTCAGGTTGAAATAGGAAGTATATACAGCTGAAAGCGGGCCTTTGGATGCCATTTCATTTTTCACTGGTGCTACTGGTGGCGTGTTCGTTGAAGCCGAAGGGACAGAAGCGTTTGTTACTTCCAGGGCCATACCGCATTTGGAACATTTATCGCCCGCTTTGCCCGTGATATCAGGGTGCATTGGACAGGCATACATTGCGCTGGGGTCAGTATTAGTCGCCTTGGAAGTGTTTTGGCAAGCCGCAAATTGTGCGGCTGCGAGTGCGAGCATAAGGCCCGCGATGAGCATATTTTTCATAGCATGAAAAGTTAGAAATGTTGAACCTATGGTGTTTTCACCTTTTGCGTTTGCCTCTTATGAAATACACAAGAAGGAGTATAACAGCAAGTGGAATAATCCACATACCCCACATACCCCAACCCATGCCCCAGCTCCAGGAATTATCGTGCATCATGTTAGTTGTTTTTTATGATTTAAGCAGAATACGGACGAGTTGTTATGATGCTATTCAAGCTTTAAGCTCGGCTATAGAATAACCTGAATTTTTTAATGCCTCCTTTAATGTTTCCGCTTCAATAGCTTGCGAAGAAGTAATTTGTGCTTGCTTCTTTGCCAAGTCGACTTTGACGGATGTTACTCCGGGAACTGCGGACAATTTATTTTTAACGGTTGAAACACAGCCGCCGCAACTCATGCCACCGATATGGTAGGTATCCATGATTGATTTTTCCATAATTTTTAAATTTGATTGTTTTAACTAGCGTGATTTCAATAAAACATGCCGCTCCAGCTGCCGAATTATCCAAGCAACCCGGAACGGCAAAGTTTTTTATGCAGCTACTGAACTCATAGCTTTGCATTCTTTAGCGCACTTGCGACAAGCCTCTGCGCATTTTTTGCAATGTTCCATGTGCGCATGTTTTTCACATTCCGCAGCACAAGCGTCGCATATTTCTGCGCATTCCGCGCATAAATGGGCGGCATGGTCGCCGCCTATGCTCATCAGATTAGCGGCTGCGAAACATATCGCTGCGCACTCCCGCTCAAGTTGAATACACTTGGCGAGTGCTTTGATGTCACTTTCGTGCAGACATTCAGTTGCACAATGATTGCACTCCACTGCACAGGCCACACAGGCATCAATGCAGGATTGAAATTTTTGATGACTCATTTTACGCCGTATTTAATATTTCCTTCAGTTACACTGTTGCCAGCTCTTCAGTAGCGCTGTTGCCCGTGTTTGACTAAATGTTGGTCATTTTTTCGGCATCATGTCCATGTCGTGCATTCCTTTCATGGATCTCATGACATTTGGATGCGGCTGCATGGCCCCCATCATCATGTTGCATTTTGACTGGTCGGCATCACACATTTCCATTGTTTTGCCCATCATCATTTTGAACATGGATGTGTCGTTTTTACACATGGTCATCATGTTGTCCATCATCATGGTCTTCATCATGGGGTCGCTCATCATGCTTTGCGCCATCATTTGTTTGCAACTGTCGCTCTTCATCATCTCCTGCATCATTTCTGCCATATAAGGCTGATGGTGGGCAATTCCACCGATCATGGCCTTGCGGTGGGTATCGTCTTTAAGAGCTTGGTCGGCAGTTTTATTGGAATTGCAGGCAAATAGGAAACCCAATGCCGCTACGAAGAAGATTGAAAGAAACGTTGAATTTTTCATTGTCTATTTTGATTGATTTGTAATTTAATTATTGTGCTCAAAGGTAAATTCAGGTATGGGGAACAGATTTACACTATTCTGGTTATAAGTTACATGATTCACACATTGGCCTGTTTATAAATAGAAAGTATTTGTGTTGTGTGTAATTATGGGGCGGAATGTTGTCGGCGTGCAGCGTTTGAGCAGTTCTTCGGTGGCACCTTTGGCAAAAACCGCCAAGCCTTTTGGGTTTTTATTAAGCGTCGCCATGATTTTGGTTTCGGAGGTAAAAGGCATTTTTTCCGTCTCGGGCCATTCCTTGCGGCAATCGTGGACGTCCTCTCCTTGCGCGAGCTGCGTGACGACCGCATCAAAGTCAGCCCTCAAGCACAGCAGCGGGTTGCTGAGGTTCAGGTCTCCAGTTCCTTTCCGTCCACCGTGTTCTCGATACGCAGGATGTTGCCTTCGATGTGGTGGATTTTCCACACATTGCCTGCGAGGGTGAGTTTGGCCGTCGTTTCGTCGGATATCCAACGGGCAAAACCGTTCGATGACCTACTTGATTTCAAAGTTTAGCATCATGCCCGCATCCTCGTGTTCGAGGTTGTGGCAATGAAAAACAAACTTGCCCTTGTTGTCGGGAAACGACATGATGATGCGCACTTTTTCACCTGGGAAAGCCAGAACGGTGTCTTTCCAGCCTTTTTCCCAGGGTTGAACCGCTCGCCCGCCCGTGCGAGAAAGTACCAAAAATTGCACACCGTGCAGGTGCATCGGGTGGGTCTCAGTGCCGGCAGTGTTGTCAAATTCCCAAATTTCGGTCGATCCGGCGTTCACCACTTCGTCGCTTCGGTTGGCATCAAAGGTTTTTCCGTTTATCGGGTGCATGACCATGCCGCCCATGCCACCATGCGACATCATGTGGCCGATGTTGAAAGTGCGCGTACCGATGGCCTGTGATTCAGCAATTTGTTCAACAGGCATCAACACGGCGGGCATTTGGAAAGGATTGGAATCCTGCCGCGCTACCTTGAATTTCAGGATTTTGAACGCCTGTTTGCCCTGCACATTTGTGCCGCTGAATGTGTTGCTTTGCAGAAAAACCTCTGTACCGACGGCCGTGCCGCCAAAATTGATCAGCACATCAGCGCGTTCGCCCGGCGAAAGCAGCACCGACGACACTTCCACCGCCGCGTCGAGTAGCCCGCCGTCGGTACCGATGAGTTGAAATTTTGCCCCCGTCGAAAGTGCGAAATTGTAGATGCGGGCATTCGAGCCATTGAGCAGCCTAAAACGATACGTACGCGTGGCGACTTCGAACATTGCACCTATCGTGCCGTTCACGAGCACCGATTCGCCGAACAGGCCGATGCGTTGGTCGTCATTGCCGGGATTGTAAGTCAGCCCACCGTCGAGGCGTTTGTCCTGCACCACGAGCGGCACGTCAAAATCGCCAGCGGGAAGACCTAGCGCCGTTTCTTCGGGCGAGCTCACCAGAAAAAAACCGGCTAATCCGCGATACGCCTGGCTCGCCGTCGCCATGTCGGGGTGCGGATGGTACCAATACGTGCCGGGTCGGTTTTTGACCAGAAAATTGTATTGGAACGAACCGCCCGGCGCAGTCAAGTCGGTCGGGTAGCCGTCCTGCGTGGCGGGCGCCTCCAAACCGTGCCAGTGTATGTTGGTCGGTTCATCGAGACCGTTTGAAAATGCCAAACTAAATTGTTCGCCTTGCCCGATGCGGATGGTCGGCCCCAAAATGGCCGCGCCGCCGTAGCCAAGGGTATTGACTGAAATACCGCTGCCGAGGTCTGCCGTGCCTGGTTTGGCTTCCATTAAGGCGTTTTTGCCATCTACGACAGGCGGTATGGCGAGTGGGTTTGAAAATGAGTTTTCAGCAATAGCCCGTGCAGTGGCGGTGTTCGTGTTCATTTTATGGCAACGCGAAAAGGCAAATGCAAGCATTGTACCCGCCAGTAGTATCGTGAAAGATTTGATTGAAAAATTCATGTGTTCAACTGTTTAGTATTTAATTGTAAATCTAAAGCTGTGATCGCTTCAAAAATGCCGATATATAACAGTGCTCCCATCGAGATGTACGCTCATCCCGTCCAGAACCAGAAGAAGTGAAACCCACGATAAAAATGTTATGAAGGTATTTAAGCTTTAAGTTCAGCTTTGGTATAACCTGAATTTCTCAATGCCTCCATTAACGTATCCGCTTCAATAGCTTGCGAAGAAGTAATTTCGACTTGCTTCTTTGCCAAGTCGACTTTCACGGATGTTACTCCGGGAACTGCGGAAAATCACTTCTCCCGTTTATAAGAAACAACCGGCCCTGAATTTAGTCCGCTACTGCCACTTGCATCCGATGAGGAATCGGTTCTCACATGACCTACTGCACTATGTTGTAAGTCATCTACAACCAAAGCGGATATTTTCTTCTTCGTCTTTTTTTTAACAACCTTATCGGTTGCATCTTTTTTGTTTGCCATTGTTTTTATTTTTGGTTGGTTTTAAATTAGTCCGGTAGAGAGCGGAAAAAAATGGAATCGCTCCCACGTAAATGCCTCCAAAACCATAAGGATTGACATCAAATCTTGTAATCGAAGGCAAGCCGAAAGCAAGCGCTTGGTTCCGCCTTGTCATCTAATACAAATAACTAATAAGGAGGTTTTTTATACTGACCCAATTGCGTATAAAAAAGAGATTTGGTTTTCTTTTTTTTCTGCGCTTTATTTTTTTTTGAAACATCAATTCTATAAAATCCGCTTGAATAAGGAGTTGTTATCTCAAATGTTTTTTCTATATTCCAGTTTTTGTATTTCGATCTTTTAAACGCATCCATCACGATATTGGGCATTTCGTTTTCATTCATTACCTTGCTTGTTGCCACAAGCAGCATATCTTTCCTGCCGGAATTTACAACTGCTTCATATTGCTGATTACCTTTTTCATAGAATACTTTTGATTGTCTGGAATTTAATTTCTGTACATCTTTTATTTCTACCGTTCTAAAGACATGAGGATAATTATTCGTCAAAACAGTTTTCTGTTTTTCTAAAATATCTACATCTTCTATCACTGACCCTTCCTGCGCAAGAGCTATGCAATGAGTTAATAAAAATATTAACAAGAAGTTAAGAATAATCTTAGCTGATATACTTTTATGAACATTCTGCATCATTATGATTTTTTTATAGTTGATTGAAGAAACATTTTTGATTCCCATTCAGATTTTTGAAATGCGTCGGGCAAAATCAAAACTTTTTTTCCGGAAAACCATTCTCCTAATTTTACAAGCATGTGCCGGATGGTGGAGCCACGATCATCAAAATAGAACTTCTCTACTTTTCCTAATTTCACCATCAGGGCCTTTATTGGTGCAGCCAAATAAACTGTTTATGCTACGTTTAATTTTATTTTGTTTGAATTATTTGTTCATCAGTATTGTTGAATCAATAAGGGTTTATTATTTAGTTTACTTGAATTCAAATTCGTGGGTTAAATTCTTTGCGATTATAAAACTGGTTGTCTGAGCCGGTCTCTTCATCAAATTTATAACCCGGTGAATAATGAGGCAAAACCATTAGCTCATAAGACCTTTCTAAATCAACTCCTTTCTTAAATCTTTTTGTGTTTGCAAAAGTTGTATAATCTATTTGGTTGGAATGTACTTTCTTATTTTCTTCGTCAAGTGTTACCATTCCTATGGGTATGATTAGGTGGCTATCTCCATCAGCGTTTAAAAATTCGTGCACACCCTCATTTGCAGGCGTTGCGTAGGTTTGGTGACCCGCTTCAATTAAAGATGCATCGACCTCCACATCAAGATACACAACGCTTTCTGCCGCTTTGTTTACGAGCAGTCCATCCACTTTGCCTATGGTTCTTTTGTCTGCATCTATTACTTCCCAATCTCTCACATCAGCATACTCATCGGCTACTTTATAATCTGCTAACTCGTGCAAATAATACAGGTTTCTATTTTTGTCTTTCATAATTGTGAATTTAGGTTCAGTTAATTAATTCATTTTTTTAAGCAGGTCTGCAGCCTTTCTGAAAAAAGATTTAACAGCATCCCGCTGGTCAAGCGTTAATGTTTCAGGGTTAATTGCCGAGGCGGCACTTTTCACATCAGCAGCTTCAGCGCCCAATCCGGGATATTTTGCCTGCTGCATATTTTGTAATGAAGTGCTTAACACATCAGCAAGGCTCCTTATTTTATCAGCATGGGTAGTTGCCATCGGGTCTTTTCTTATTTCATCCACATGCTGTTTTACCTCGACTATGTCGGCTTTTACATCGTAGGCTGCTTCAGTGGCCATAGCATCTACCGCATCAGTTAGCCTTGTGAATGCCTCACTGACAAACGTATGGTCGAGGCCCATTGTATTGGTGTCAGCATTAATGAACGTAACATAGGTGGCAACTACGTTGTTATTTTCATGAACATCTATCAGCGTCGTGTTTTCTGCTGTTTCTACAGGCTCAGCCTTATCGTTGCGGATAAAGAAGAACCAAGCAGCAGCAAGTATGCCGAGCAATAATAATATCCAGGGCCAAATCGAATTTTTCTTTTCTATTTTAATTTCTGTCATGATGAAAGTTTCATAAGTGACTCTAAGCTTCTTAATGGTTTCATTTTTTATGCCATTTCTTTTAATGATAAATTTCTTTTCCGTAATAATCATTGAGGGAATGTTCGTACGAATCATTTATCGGTTGCGAAGAATCATATTCGGGACTGTTTTTCACTTCGTCCTTTGAGTGATTGATAGTAACTTTCTGCTCCTGCCATTTTACATTTTTAATCCATCGTGGGGAAATTAGCACTTTTTTTCCCGAAAACCAGTTGCCTGTTTCCACAACAAGAAAATGGATTTTCCAGGTTGCATCATCAATTATAAAATCTTCCACTTCGCCTATATCACCGTCCGTTGCATGAATATTATAACCTGTAACTTCTTGTGTGCTTCGCAGATGCGGATTGTCATTCGCATGCTCTGTCGCTTTCATTTGTTTCATTTCCTTTTCTACCGCGCTTTCTTCAACCGTCGGAAAGCCCCACATGCCAAGCCCCATGTGTCCGTACATCCCATACCCGTAATAGCCGGGCCAAGAGTAGTATCCACGCATCAACTCTTCCTGCTGCCGCGAAACAGGTTTATCCGTGTCAATATCGGGGCTATTTTTTATTTTTTCTTTAGTAAGATTTACAGAAAATGTTTTTGATTCCCATTCAGGTTTTTGAAATGTTTCGGGCGAAATCAAAACTTTTTTTCCGGAAAACCATCCTCCCGTTTTTACAACCATATACC
>JBBRWA010000151.1:0-14150 GCA_038246345.1 Chitinophagales bacterium | reverse complement strand
GTTTTTGATCCCCGAGTCCTTGTGTGTTGTAATGGCGTAGCGTTCCATAACCCATTCGATGGCCGATTTGCCGTTAACCTGATACGCATAAGCACTGGCAGGGATGTTCTCCACGACAATTTGGCTGTTAAAGATTATTTTGCTTTTGTCAGCTTTTGAAGGGAAGCGCATCTTTTCTACGTGGAAATACCCGCTTTCCTCACCACGAACTATTACCCCGATGGCCTCCGCCGAAGGAGCTTTGTTGAAGTCGTCATAGCCGATATGCAGGTCGGCAAGTAACCGTCCTGCTTTGCTGAATTTCCAAAAATCAGCAGGGGCTTCCACCAAAGGAAGCCGGGGCAGCATCTTTTTTAAGTCGCTCGAAAAACGGCTACGGTAGTCGGGGCTGTGGAGGAAGCCATAGACGTAGTAAAAAACATCTTCCTTCGTCACGCGCTCTCCAAACCGTGACCGCGCTTGCGTGATAATAAAATCCGAAACCCCATCGCGGCGGATGTGTTCGTTTTCATTTGCCGCGTCGAATAGGGAGGGCGCGGCTTTGGTGCGTTCTTCGTAGTAGTAGAGGGGGAAACATTGGCTTTTACCAATTAATTCAAGATCAGGGATAATGTCTGAAATGACACATGAAAACTCCTTTGTAACACCTACGCCCGAAACGCAGATGACCCGGTTTTCGGTGGTGGGGGAGGGGAAGAATTGTGGAATTTTTGCTGGATCATTTATTAGTTCTCGGTCAGAGTATAACATTTGCTTGAAAAAAGGACGATATGTTGCTTTTTGAATTTTTTCCTCTTTGAAATTGTATTTCTTGTTTCGAGAAATATCATACCTTAGAGCCCGAGTCCAACTTATTTTTTTAGGGTCGGGGTCAATAAAATCTTCAACCTCAATTTTTGGAGAAGCAATTTTTGCTAATGCAAATGCTTTCGATTGCTCATTAAAAAATTCAATTGATCTAAGGCATTTATTTCTCAGTATTGAAATGGCAGAATTATAAACCCAAGAGTCTCTATTGGTTTTGATCCCATTTGAAGTTATTGTAAAGAAAGAGTTTGATTTTATAGCATCCTTATTCTCGGGTCTTAGTGGAATAAACTCCCCAAACACATCATCCCGCAAATTCAGCCAATCCCCATGTTCATTGGGTTGCAAAAGCTGCCAGCTCATGTCCGGGTTTTCCACCGAGCCGAACTTTTGGATGATGCCGAGTTTTTCCTCCCGGTTAAGATAGTCGCCAATATCGTGGTAGTATATTTTGGCTTTGCTCATTTCTTTTTTGCTTTTTTAATCAGTTCCTCAATGGCTTTTTGCTCTTGCAAGTCGGCTTCCAATGCTTCTGTTTTTTTGCGCTGGGCATCAAAAACCTCGTATTGGCGGGTGGCTATCCGCTTCATTTCTTCGTGGCTTATCTTACCCGTATTATCCAAAAGTGGTTTTCTGCTGAACTGGATTACGCTGTCTGCTTCTGCTGCCCAATAGGTTAAACTCAAGGGTATTTGTTCTTTTACCCTCAATTCTGCTGTGTCCAAAAAGAGCGTAACCATTCGGTTGAGCGTGTCAACCTCATCTTCCGACAAGTAGTTTTTGGCAATAAAAACATCTTCTTTTCGCACCCTGCTGCCTTTCCAAGCGGTTAGGCCCATATTGGGCAGATCGGCTTTTGCTCTATGGGCAATGACTTCGGCCGCTGTGTGTTTGGTAACTGCAAACAGGAGTTTGTTTTGGATCTCGGCAAAAAAGAGCTCTGTTTTTTTATCCGTTTTGTCATAATCATCGCTGAGCATGAACAGATCCCTGATTTTTTGGTAAAACCGTTTTTCTGAGGCTCGGATATCACGAATGCGGGCCAATAGCTCATCAAAATAATCCTTGCCGAAAGATTTTCCCTGTTTCAAACGCTCATCGTCCAATACAAAGCCTTTGATGATATATTCTTTAAGCGTTTGTGTCGCCCAAATACGGAATTGGGTGGCTTGCTTGCTGTTTACCCGATACCCGACGGCAATGACGGCATCGAGGTTGTAGAATTTGGTTTTGTAATTTTTGCTGTCAGCGGCAGTTGTTTCCAAAATGGAAACAACTGAATCTTCTTTTAACTCATTGGTTTCAAAAATATTCGATAAGTGTTTGCTAATTGCAGGAATTTCTACACCAAACAGCGCAGCCATCGCCTTTTGCGTGAGCCAAAAGGTTTCATCCTCAAAAAGCACAGACACCTTTACTTTGCCTTCGGGCGTCTCGTATAAAATAATGTTGTTCATGGCTGTTATTGTTTTTCAGGCTTTTTTACTAAAAAAGTAATCGCAATGGGGGTTCGAGAGCCGGAGCCAAAAATTTTACCGCCTTCTTTTCGGGATAATTCGCCGCTGGTACGCTGGTTGCCGCGCAAATTAAAAATATAAATAGAGGAAAATTCCTTTTCAAAACACTTACGCAAACCCTCGGTAGCATTCCCGTCAATCCAAGCGCCATTGCTCACAAAGGCAATGATACCGCCATGTTTCGGGTCGAGTCGGTCGGTACTCCAACGGAAGGCTTTGATGTATGAATCGTAAAGCGAATTTTTGTTGGTAGCATCCGTCGCGGCAGCGTAGGTTTTTGAAATACGGCCATTCAGTTTGGTGTACTCCTGATTCTGCGCGTTGTCATTGGCGGATGTTTGCCCAACGGAATAAGGCGGATTCCCAATAATCACCCGCAGCGGCGCTTTTTTTTGCGCCAGCACCCGCTCGCTATTTTGCGGGAACATAGCCGAAAACAGTTTTTCACTTTCATCGGTTTCACCCAATTGAAAGGTATCCGTCAATACAATGCCGTCAAAGGGCGTGTATTTTTCTTTGCCGATACCGTCGTCAGGGTCGGGCGTAGCATCGTGGTAGGCGTTTTCAATGTTGATGGCGGCAATGTAGTAAGCCAGCAAAACGATTTCGTTGGCGTGCAATTCTTGCGTGTACTTGCGGGTTAGGTCTTCCGGGCGAATAAGGCCGCTTTGCAGCAGGCGGGTCATAAATGTACCTGTACCCGTGAAAGGGTCAAGTATATGGATGTTTTCGTCGCTGAGGGAGCGGCCAAATTCCTTTCGCAGCAAGGCATCCGTAGAGTGGATGATGAAATCCACCACTTCGACAGGCGTGTACACGATGCCGAGCTTTTCCACCATTTTTGGAAAAGCGGTCTTGAAAAACTTATCGTACAGTTCCACAATGATACGCTGCTTGCCAGCGGCGTTATCAATGCCCGCAGCGCGGGTGCGGACGGATTCATAGAATTTTTGAAGGGTTTCGGAATCTTCTCCAATCGCCTGCCCTTCCAACAGGTCGAGCATGGTTTGCATGGATACCGAAATGGGGTTGTTCTTTACAAAAGAGTACCCTTCAAAAAGTGCCTCGAAAACAGGTTTGGTAATGAGGTGCTGTGCAAGCATTTCCACGGCTTCCGCTTCCGTAATGGCAGGGTTGATGTTCTTTTGCAATCCTGCGAGAAAATCAGCAAACGCGCGTTGGTGTTGGCTCCCATCTTGGATGAGGCGACCAATCCGCTTGATATGGCGTTCGGCAATGTCGGCCACGTCTTTTGCCCATTGTTCCCAATAACGGCGGTCACCCACTTTTTGCACCATGCGGGCAAACAGCACGCTTTGCAGTTGCTCGAATTGGATGGAAAGTTGGTGGCTAATTTTTTCACCAGCGCGTAGGTAAGCAGCCGATGTGCTGTCCTGCACATCACCTTTTTGGGCAAATTCTATATCGTCGCCTATCCGGTTGTCAGGTCTGCCAACAAGGATTTGGTCGGGGGGCTTTTTATTTAGCTCTATTTTATTGACAGTGGCATTGAAACGGTCGTCGTGGGCGCGGAGGGCGTTCAGCACCGTCCAAACGACTTTGAAACGCTCATTGTCATTGAGGGCTTTGTCCGGTTCAATATCTACAGGAACGACGACAGGGATAATGATGTAACCGTATTTTTTGCCTGGTGCGCGGCGCATCACCCGCCCAACGGATTGCACCACATCCACCTGGGAGTTGCGGGCGGAGAGGAAAAGCACTGCATCCAGCGAAGGCACGTCCACGCCTTCCGACAGGCAGCGGACATTGGTCAGGATGCGGCATTCGCGGGAGTCGTCGGAAGCGGCTTTGAGCCAGGACAGTTTTTCGTCGCGGGTTGGGGTGTTCATGGTGCCGTCGATGTGTTGGGCGTTCACACGGACAAGTTCCTCGCGGGCTTCGCTGGGCAAGCTTTCAAAATATATGTCTTTGGTTTCGTTGAAAGTGCGGGTTGTTTTCTCTGAGACTTTGATGTTTTGGCAAAAAGCGACCGCGCGGCGCATGGGCTCGGGGTCGCTTTCTTTCAAAATGCCGTGGTCGCCGAGTATCTTTTTGCTGAGTGCATTGATGCAACCAATCAGCTTGGAAGCATCGTCGGCATTGATTTCGTGGTTGCTGTCCTGCACCATCTTTTGCACCGGGGCGGTCATATCGTCTTCGCTCACCGTTAGAATCAGCACTTTGTAATCGGATAGCAAACCCTGGTTGACGGCTTCGCCAAAACCTATCCTGTAAATTTCATGCCCGTAGATATTTTCATCGTCCATACTGCAAAGCACGGCATCTGCTTGGGCGGCTTTTGATTTGGAATCGTCGCTGAACAGGCGCGGGGTAGCGGTCATATAGAGCCGCTTTTTCGCTTTCAAAAAGTCATTGTTGTGGACTTTTACAAAAGCAGATTCGTCATTTTCAGCCAAGGTTACTCCGGTGGTGCGGTGGGCTTCGTCGCAAATAACGAGGTCGAAAACACCAAAAGGATTTTTCGCGCTTTGTTGCTTTTCGAGTAAAGCGGCTTGTGCTGCTCCAATGACTTCAATGGATTGATAAGTTGAAAAGACAACGGTCAATGGATGGCTTTTCAACTGCTGTATTTGGTCGAATTGCTTTAAAATCCCATTTACATCTGTGGAGGCAGGCAAAGCCAAATCCACCACGGAAAAGCCATCGGTATCTTCGTTTTTTGAGCGTTTCCGGCTCACATTGGAATCTGAGCAAATACAAATGGCATTGAAAGGGTTGTCGGCATCAGCAGTCCATTCGCGAAGCGTTTGCCCCAAAAGCGCGATAGAAGGCACGAGAAATAAAACAACCCCTTTGCCGTCGGTTTCTTTTTCTGCGATTTTCAGCGACGTAAAAGTTTTTCCCGTGCCACAAGCCATGATTAACTTGCCCCGCTCCACTGTTTTAAAATGCTCATGCGCGGCGGAAATGGCGGCAATTTGGTGCGGCCGCGGTGTTTTTTTCGCAGCGCGTGAGGCTTCGCCCGACAGACCTTCAGACAGCTTGCCCCAATCAACAGGTGCATTTTCCAGGTCGTGCAAGCCAAGGCGCGTTACGGGCGGATGTTGGTTTTGTATGGCTGTCCCGGCATTTTCGCCCCAACGGTTGGTCGTTGAAATCCAAAGCCGATGCGCAAAGCCTACTGTTCGAAGTTGATCGTCTTTAAAGTTTTTGCTGGAAGTCGAAAGAAAAGAATCGACAGCGGGTTTGTCAATGACGGCGCTTTCCTGAAAACATTTGCATTGGATAGCCCAATAATCACCGGAAGTTGTGCGGGCAACGAGGTCGATGCCCGTATCCTTTCCGCCAAAGTCGCGACGGGCGGGAAACTCATTCCAAAGCCAAACATTGCTGAACAGATCGGCATAGCGCGGGTCGGTTTGCAGGTATGCCTGCATGAGCCGCTCGAATTTATCGCCTTTATCGCGTTCGGAGAGGGCGTATTTGCGGAAATGGGTGAGGATGGAATGGAACGTGGTTTGGCTCATTTGTCAGGCTTTTAAGGAATTGACGGGCAAATATATAAAAGTGGGGGAGAATAGGGGAGTGGGTAATGCTAATTGCCTACGGTCGATTGCCCAGAGAGAGGATGTTTTCAATAATATGAGGGAGACAAAGAAATATAAATCGTATAGAATCGTCTAAAAATTGAACTTGGTCTTATTTTCTTTGTTTTTATAAAATAAAGCCTACTTTTGCAATAAATATTCAAATATCAACTTTATTATGCTAGTTCAATTTTCAGTGCGCAATTTTAAAACTTTTAAAGAGGAGGCCAAGCTTACTTTGTTCGCTTCCAACTCTGACAAAATAACCCGTGAAGACGAGAATGTTTTCAGCGCACCTAAGTTTGACCTGCGGTTGTTAAAAAGCGCGGTTGTATATGGTGCTAATGCCAGTGGGAAAAGCAAGCTCTTGGATGCTGCCCAATTTATGAAAAACTTCATTCTGAAATCTTCGAAGGAATCGCAGGAGGGCGAATCAATTGACACTGATCCCTTCAGATTGAGCACAACAACAGAAAACAAGCCTTCAATGTTTGAGTTGATTTTTTTTCAGGGCGGTGATATGTTCCGTTATGGGTTTGAAGTGACCAGGTCTAAAGTAGTTAGTGAATGGCTATTTTATCGGCCAAACACAAAAGAAATAGAGATTTTTTTTAGGGAGGGCCAAGAATTTTCTACACATACTACCAAGTTCAAAAAGGGTAGCCTATTTGTCAAGGAAAAAATGGTACGCTCAAATGCATTAATGCTTTCTGTGGCTGCTCAATTTAACGACAATCTTGCAAAGCGTGTATTTAATTGGCTTAATAACTTTCATAGCTTATCTGGTTTAAAGGAACAAACCTATATGGGTTTTTCATTACTTCAAGCATCTGAAGAAAAAGGTAGGGCAAAAATTTTAGAATTGTTAAAGGATGCAGATGTTGGCATAGATGATATTCGAGCCGAAATAATGAAGGAAGAAGATTTGCCAGTCGGTATGCCGGATAATTTGCGCTTACTTCTGTTAGGGAAAATGAAAGAAAAAGATTCATTTATTTTCTCCGATTTGGTCACAATTCATGCAAAGTATGATGAGACGAACACCCGAGTTGATGTTGAAGAATTTAAGTTGACGAATGAAGAGTCTTCCGGTACAAAAAAATTCTTTGCTTTGAGTGGCCCAATTATTGAAACACTTGCAAAAGGCGAAGTGTTATTTGTTGATGAGCTGGATTCTAGAATACACCCAAATCTTGTTTGTAAAATAGTTGAGTTATTTAACTCTGCCACCACTAACCCCAAAAATGCGCAACTGATTTTTAATACTCATGATACCCAATTGCTTAGGTCTGGTTTATTTCGAAGAGATCAAATCTGGTTTGTTGAAAAGGATCGATATGGGGCAGCAACGCTTTATCCTCTATCTTCTTTCAAAACAAATGAAGGTGCGCGTAAGACAGATAACTTTGAAGAGAATTATATTTTGGGGCGCTATGGAGGTGTGCCTGCACTGGGAAACTTTAGCAATATGTTTCAACCTGAAAGCCACAGTGAAAAATGAGAATGAAAGATAAAAGAGCTGAGCAGGATGCTCGAAGGAAGCGTCATAAGGCTGCATTGTCAACTGCAAAGCTCCGTAAAATCGAGCCATTATTGGTATTGGATGAGCCAACTCGTATCGAAAGGCAAAGCATATTAATTGTCTGTGAAGGTGTCAATACAGAACCAAGCTATTTTCGTCAATTTCGCTTGACATCAACTCGTATAGTCGCTCTGGGTGCCGGTTGCGAGACAATTCGAGTAGTTGAACGAGCTTTTGAAGAACAGCAAAAGGGCAAATACGATCAAACATGGGTTGTATTTGACAAAGATGATTTTTCATCTAATAATTTTAATACAGCCATTGAAAAGGCAAGGCACCTGAATTTTGGCGTAGCATATTCAAACCAAGCCTTTGAATATTGGCTCGTCTTGCATTTTGAAGATCATCAAGGTGGAGGAATGCATCGAAATGATTACCATGGGAAGCTAAACGAACATCTTGCAAGCCTTGGACTATCTTATGATGGAAAAGGTAGTAAGACAATAAGTAAGGCGATTTTTGATTCACTTCTTGCTTTTGATCCTGAACTAAACAAACCACGAATGGAGGTGGCAATTGATAGAGCCAAAAGGATTTTCAACTCATATGATCATCGAAGTCCAGCTGAAGAAGAATCCTCGACAGCAGTATTCTTATTGGTGGAAGAAATATTGAAGTACAAATAAGGAATCTAAAAAAAACAGGGTATAAATATTTCATACTACCCACAAACTACCCAAAGTCCCAAAACAACAAACACAACTACCTGATCAACAGATAATTGCGTTGTTATGTTGTCGGGATACCAGGATTCTGGCTCTGGGATACTCCCGATCTCAATCGGGATGTGCTACCGGGCTGCGCAAGATCACATTTTGGATGAGTTCGGTAATCTTCTTTTTGCTTTTCCAAGCCTTCACTTGTCGTTCTCTTGTGGATGCCTCTTCTTTTGTTTCATACACCTCAACAGTTTTAAGTGTGAAAGTTACAAATTTGTATTTTCTCTACTTATTTTTGGCACCGGTCAGAGAGGGGTAGGACAGGGGTGTTTGCCGTTTATTCTCCTGCATCTCGCAAGGCATCATTCAGCAATGCAGGGTGGAGCCTGAACCCAGCCTGATTAGTAAGCACAGAAAGGATTGGTTTTATTTCTAGTAATAGACCCTTTCGTTTTGCGGTCAGCAGAATTCCGACTAAGCCAATAACGATCAAGCCTGCCTGCTGTGCTATTCGCCTGCCTTTCCATTCATCAATAATCAGATAGTCAGCTTGTAGCTCAATCGCCAAGGCAATGGCCTCCGCCTCGCCATCATCAAGCGAGGATTTGAAATGCGTAACATTCTTGGCGTCTGCGGGCTTCTTGGTTTCGATGAAATGCATATCGGATACAAAGTCCAATTGGCCAGGAACTTCAGAAAGTTCTTGTTCTACTGCTGGGGGAATGAGAATTTTTCCAAAAATATCCTTGAGCAATTGCAACCGGCCAATCTGGTAAAGATTGGTAATAGCTGTAGTGTCGCTGATGACGATCATGGGATTAAACGCGCTGCCGCAATATCGTTTGCCAAATCATCTTGATCGTAATTTAAGAAAAGGCCGCGCTCAACAAGCGCTTTTTGGAAACCGATAACGGTAAACCCCGCCAGCTTCCGGGCTTGACCGAAGGACAACCTCTTTCTCGCATAAAGCCATGTGGCAACTTCCAGCACGAGCTCAGCCGAAGAAAGCGGTGTTTCCTGAATTGCGGTATCCGGAATTTCAATAATCATATTGGATGAGTTTTATAGAACTGGCTCAAAATGGTTGAAAGACAGCCTTTTCAAAGCCTGTCATACAAAAGTACAAATTTTTGATTGAAATCGTAGTTGCTGTTGACAAGCACCAATAAAAAAAGGCCACCATAATTGGTGACCTTCTTGTCGGGATACCAGGATTCGAACCTGGGACCCCCTGCTCCCAAAGCAGGTGCGCTACCGGGCTGCGCTACATCCCGAAAAAATGAAACACCTCAAAAAAGAGATATTCCCCGAAATACTCTTGTAGGGATTTGCTACTTCCCGTAATCTCCAATTTTTTAGCCCTTTTGGGCGGAGGAAGCGGGATTCGAACCCGCGGTACAGGTTTACCCGTACGTCGGTTTAGCAAACCGGTGGTTTCAGCCACTCACCCATTCCTCCAAAATGGGACGCAAAGATATTACGAACCAATTGGTATGACCAAACGAAGTTGTAAACATTTTTCATTTTTCTTTAAATAAGCAACCACGTGCTCAAAATCCCCGTTTCGTCGGATGCAGGAAAAAACCAGAACTGGGAATAAAAAGTTCCTTCTTTGGTAAACGAATTGCCAATTTTACGGTCAAAGATTCCAATCACCCAAATTTTATTCAATCGTCCACCAAAAGGTTTGATACCACCATGCGAATAAATTATTTTTACACTGTTGCCATCGCCACCATTTTTGTCATTGGTTTTCAGCAAGGCCAGGCTCAAAACCTTCCAGATCACATGCGCTTTGCCGCCGATGAGCACATTATATACACGGGCGACCAGGAACCACAAGGCTTATACGATGCTACCCAAGTCAGGGTTTTCCAACTCTGGTTCCCCCAGCCCGATTATTGGCAACAACTAAAAAACAACTACACCTCGAAAACCGACATTCCGGCCATGTTGATCGCAGATGGCGACACCTTCCCAAATGTTGGGGTGCGGTTCAAAGGGCAAACGTCTTATTCCCAAACCCTAATTTCGGACAAAAAGTCCTTCAACATCACCCTGGATTATGCGGACAGCACCCAAAACTTGATGGGATACGAAACCCTTAACCTCAACAATGCTTTCCAGGACGCTTCTTTCATGCGGGAGGTCGCCTTTTTGCACTTGATTCGGCAACATGTGCCTGCTGCCAGCGCCAGTTATGTGCAGCTGTACATCAACGGCAGCAACTGGGGCATTTACCCAAATATCCAGCAACTGAACCGCGACTATATCAAGGAATGGTATTTCAGCAATGATGGCACCCTTTGGCGTGCCGATCGGCCAGCAAGCAGTGCAGGGAACCCAGGTTGGGGTGACGGCACCGCTGGACTTAATTTTTTAGGCACAGATACTACGACCTACAAACAATACTATACCCTGAAATCTACCGACAAGGCCACACCCTGGGATGACCTGGTGCAAACCTGCCAGGTTTTGAACACCACACCGCTGAACAGCCTGGAATCTGAAATCTCAGAATACCTCGACTTGGACAGAACGTTGTGGTTTTTAGCCAGTGAAATCGCCTTCTCTGACGACGACAGCTATGTGTTCAAAGGTAAAATGGACTACTACCTCTACTGGGATATTGAAACGGGTCGCATGACCCCGCTGGAATTTGACGGCAACAGCGTGATGAAGTCTAATACCACGAACTGGGGTGTGTTTTACAATGAAACGAAAGTGAACTACCCACTGCTCAACCGCCTCTTGGCCGTGCCTGCCATCCGCCAGCGCTACCTGGCGCACATGCGCACGCTTGTGCAAAATGAACTTGATCAGACCAAATTTAATGCCCTGGTGGATAAGTATGATGCCCTGATCGGTGCAGGAGTTCTGGCCGATCCTAAAAAGATGACGACCAATCCGCAATACGGCACTGAAAAACAAACCATCAAGAACTTTGTGCAGAATCATCGAACGACCTTGCTGAACCACCCGGAAATGGGCGCTGTTGGCCCTGTCATTTCAAACGCTACCATGCGCAATGCGGCAGGATATGAATGGACCAGCCCGATTGAAAACGAAAACGCGCATATCACGGCTGCGGTCACTTCACAAACGGGTATCGCGGGCGTTTATGCCTACTTCTGTCCCGCGCTGTACGGCAATTTTGCCAAAATTCAAATGTTCGACGATGGACAACACCATGATGGTGCAGCTGGCGATGGCAATTTCGGCGTGAGCATACCCGGTTATGGCACCGGAACTTATATCCGCTTTTACGTGGAGGCGAAGTCGGCCAATACCGCTGGCACCGTCACTTATGCCCCTGCTGGTGCAGAGCACAATGTCTACTACTATCAGGTAGCTGCGCCTTGGGCACCAAACCGCCCTGTGGTCGTCAATGAAATCATGGCTTCAAACTCAATTACTGCCGCCGATGAAGCCGGCCAATACGAAGACTGGATTGAACTGCACAACCTGACCAATGCGCCCGTCGATCTGGGCGGCTATTTTTTGAGCGATGATCCTTCCAAACTCGATAAATGGAGCATCCCGAACAATACGGTCATACCAGCCAACGGCTACCTGATCGTGTGGGCTGACGGAGATCCCAACCAGGGGCCTTTGCACGCCAACTTCAAACTGGCAGCCAGCGGCGAATCGCTGACGTTCGCCGACAACCAAAGAAGGTTGCTGGATACCCTTAGTTTCACGCAACAGGTAAAAGACATGGGCTATGCACGGGTGCCAAACGGAACGGGGCCGTTTGTGATTCAGGCGCCAACTTTTAAGGCGGCCAATGCAACGGTAGCAGCGGTAGAGCCATTTCAGCGCAATTGGCTTAAAGCATTTCCTAGCATTGTAGAAGACTATATGCGGGTGGAAATTTCAGGTGTTGCGACAGCATCGGCAAGGATACTGGATATGCAGGGTAGGGTAGTGCTGGAAAAGGAACTGTCAGGTGCTGAGCGGTTTGACTTAACCAGATTGGCGGCTGGGGCCTACGCGCTGCATGTGCTTGCAGATGGGAAAAGTGAAACGGTACTGTTTGTGAAAAAGTAGGCGTTCCATGTGATGTCATCATTTTTGCAATTTGTGACGAGCCTATGTTCAACCAGTAATTTTTGTAGTTAATTTTACTCGGTACTAGGGCTTGTCATTTTCTGAATGCTTCGCATACGGCAGTTGCGCCAATTTTGAAACTTTAAAATAGGTGTCTAATCCAGCAATGCACACATCTTGAGCATCCTCTAACAGTATGTTTCCTGCCGCAGCGATAAGTGCCTTGGGAACATATACATGTTCTATTTGACCAATCATCAGGATGGTGTGGTTTAGGGCAATGGGTATCTCCTGTACAAACCGCAGGCCTATTTTTATAGTACTCTCTGCCACATAAGGTGCCTGGAATCCATCCAGGAAGACAGGTGCCAAGGCACAAGCCTCAAACTCAGAAATCTCCTTTGGGTAGCGGGCCGACGTTTGGTGGGCCTTGTCGACAAAACTTTCCTGGATATGGTTGATGGTAAAGTACCCAGACTCTTTTATATTCTTATAGGTGTGGCTTTCGGCACCAACGGGCCGCTGGATAAAGCCTAGTAAAGCAGGGTTCGCGCCTAAATGTATGACCGAGCTGAAAATGGCTAGATTCGTTTGACCAGCGGCATCACGGCTGCCAATCAAATTTGCCGGTTTAAACCCGCTGGCTGAGTTGATCAAATTGGCCCGAAATATTCTTTCCAGGGCCTCAATATCCGATTGTGTATAATGTTGAAGGAGCATTTTTAAGGTATGTGCGAAGAATAAAGGTGAAACAAAATTTGTCTGACGAAGTTGAAATTAAGGCGTGGCACTGGTGCGCATTCAACGGTGGAAACACAATATAGACCATATAATATTTTTAAAACACCGCCATTTCACTTCGAAATACCAATTTTCGGTAAATGTTTTGGATAAAAAGTTCATTTGTAAAATTTTGGCAAAAAACCACATTGTTTAACCTATTATCGAACAATGTTAAACAGAACCCGTTAAGTTTGTCAATCTATTATTTCACTAATGAATTTTTATTAGAATGAGACAATCAAACAAAACCTTACTCTTACTCCTGACCATGATTTCCCTTTGGTCAACGTTGTCGGCGCAGACGGCGCGCCTTCAAATCATCCACAATTCCCCAGAACCTGTAGTTGATATTTATGTCAACGGCGCGCTGGCATTGGATGACGTTGCTTTTCGTACGGCAACCCCATTTTTTGATATTCCAGCTGACGTAATGCTGAGTGTGGCTATCGCTCCTGAGAGCTCCACCAGTGTAGCAGATGCCATTGCCACTTTTCCGGTAATGTTTAATTCCGGCGGCACGTACGTCGTAGTGGCCGCTGGCGTTGTCGGCAACACTGGTGCAACGGCTTTCAGTTTGTTCATAAACGGTGCTGCGCGAGAAGCGGCCAATACCAGCGGAAACGTTGATGTGGCGGTATTCCACGGCGCGCCAGATGCGCCTGCTGTCGATGTGGACGCGGTATTTGTCGCCAACAATGTGGTAGACAACCTGTCTTTTGGTGAATTCACGCCATACCTGGAACTCCCTGCTGCGAAATACGACCTGGCCGTACAAGCAGCCGGCAGCAACACCACCGTAGCCTCCTTCCGTGCCGACCTCAGTGGTTTGGCGGATGGCGCAGCAACGGTATTTGCATCGGGCTATTTGTCTGGCACGCCCGCTTTCGGTCTTTTTGCCGCTTTGCCCGACGGCACCGTGGTAGCACTGCCATTGACCCCAACTGCACGGGTACAGATCATCCACAACTCCCCTGACCCAACGGTCGACGTATATGTTGGCGCTACGCGTTTGCTCGATGATTTTGTGTTCCGCACAGCAACGCCATTTATTGACGTACCGGCTGATCGCGACCTGAACATCGGTATCGCCCTGCCGAACAGCACCCAGGCTTCTGATGCCATCGCCAACTTCCCAGTAAACCTGGCAACAGGCGAAAAATATGTCGTGATGGCTGCTGGCGTTGTCGGCAATACCGGCCCT
>JBBRWA010000150.1:0-14187 GCA_038246345.1 Chitinophagales bacterium | reverse complement strand
GTAGAAATAACATACCGAAAATGGCCCCAATGGTCCTTTTCATATCTACATGACCGAACTCACTTCCTTTATAACAAGGAAAGAATTTATCCGGTTGTCAGCTATCATCACTCAAACCTTTTAAGCAGCTTAAAAGGCAATTTTTTTGGTCTTTATTATCGCAAAAAGCACTTTAAATATGGCTTAGGCTATTACAAAAGCCTCAATGAGAATGTTGTTAACTACATTCTTCCCAATGTAGTGTTTCTAAAACAGCATGTTGCTTTGTCTTTCAGTTTTGTCTCTGGCAACGCGGAGTTTGAGTTTGTCAAATTGTTCCAATACAAAAAATTGTTTGCAGTTTTTGATATCGACAACCAGTATTTTACAGTCAAATACAGGCTTTTTGGAAAAAAGGAAGGCTTCCCACGGGTAAAAACCAAAGAAAATGCTAAAACATCCTTAATCTTCAAAACAGGGATGAGGGGCTTCTTGGTAAAAAACATCCTCTTCCCTGGTGAACAAAAAGACCGGTTCGGAACCTCCTTTTTAGCTGGCATCGAATTTAAATTTAAAAAAATCAACACATCGCTATTTGTGGAGCGCGACTGGTGGCTGCGACTCAATGGCGGATCGCCCTATCGTGAGATAAAAGGCTATGTGGTAAACTCTGTTTTTGGGCTGAAATACAGCTTGCCTAAGTTAAAAGGGACGTATGTGAGTTTTGGATACGACTGGACCACTGACTACAGTACCATTAATGAGACCTGGGAAAAAATCAGTGCAGGGGAAGAGAAGGT
This sequence comes from Chitinophagales bacterium, assembly GCA_038246345.1. GTDB lineage: Bacteria > Bacteroidota > Bacteroidia > Chitinophagales > Saprospiraceae > M3007. The sequence goes on along the minus strand of JBBRWA010000150.1, from coordinate 13,408 downwards.
GGATCTATTTTATTACAATATCAAGGGGCTTGCGGTAGGGGTCGGGTTTCCCATTTCCAGAAAGCTTGATATTGACCTTCGTGGGATTCTTCCGCTGCGCGGGGAAAAAGGATTCAACCCGATGCGGTATTCATTAGGCGTGGCTTATAAGATATATCCGTAGTTTTTGGCGGTAAATATCCGCCGCTGCCCATTTCGATCCGCCGTCGGCGGATAAGCCTGCCAGCGCTGATGGTACTGGGTCAGATGTCCCGGGAGAGTAAGTCGGTGCCAACTCAAAATACACATGCCCTCATTGGATGATTCCAATGGGGGTTTTGTGTTTTAGGCCGTTTTGGCAAACCTCAACAATCATAAATCATGTACTCGGCAATCGTCGATTATGAAAAGCAAAGCACGAATGCTCGATTAGCTGAGTGCAATTGACGATTGGCAAGTACATGATTGGCGATTGTTGAAGTATGGCGTTGCGCAAGGGTATGGATATGAACCATTGGCGGTAGGGATCCACCTTTTTCTATTCCGAACAGCGTCGTTAAGCCCGCCTTCGCTGAAGCTACGGCCATTTTGGCCAGTGCCAAAGGTTAAGTTTGTTGGTATTGATCATAGCAACTTCCATGTAAGTGAGGTGGCGACAACCTGAAACCCTGAAACCCTGAAACCTTTTTTTTACCTTCGCCCCCATGTCACCCGCAAATAAATACGTCTGCATTCACGGCCACTTTTACCAGCCGCCCCGCGAAAACGCCTGGCTGGAAACCGTGGAACGCCAAGAGACTGCGCGCCCGTTTCACGATTGGAATACCCGCATCAATTTTGAATGCTACGCCCCCAATGCCGCAGCTCGGATTTTGGATAAAGAAGGCTGGATCGTCAAAATCCGCAACAACTACAACCGTATTTCCTTCAATTTTGGCCCGACACTACTCTCGTGGCTGGAAGAAAACGACCCCGATGCTTATGAGCTTATCCTAAAAGCGGATCAAAAAAGTGCCGAACGATTTGGCGGTCACGGAGGAGCACTGGCACAAGTTCACAGCCACCTGATAATGCCACTGGCCAATTATCGCGATAAGGTGACTCAAGTCTATTGGGGCATTCATGACTTTGAACGGCGCTTCAAACGCTACCCAGAGGGGATATGGCTGGCAGAAACAGCAGTTGATACGGAGACACTTGAAGTGTTAGCTTCACATGGAATTCAGTATACCATCCTGGCGCCACGACAAGCAAAGGCTGTACGCCGCACTCAGACCACTCCTGCAAAGTCAGGCAGCCCAGAACCTTCCTGGCAAGCAGTGAGCACCGAAACCATTGATACCCGCCACCCATATTGGTGTATGTTGCCCAGCGGTCGCCGAATAGCGCTGTTTTTTTATGATGGCGATATTGCACAGGAAGTAGCTTTCAACGGCCTACTCAACAGCGGTAAGGCACTTTCCCAGCGTATGGTCGGCGTATTTGACAACAATGACGAACCGCAGCTCTCCCATGTTGCCACGGACGGTGAAAGTTACGGCCACCATCATCGTTATGGTGAAATGGCGTTGGCTGATAGCTTGAATTCCATAGAAGACGAAGGCAAGGCGAAATTGACCAACTATGGGCAGTTTTTGGAGCTGCATCCGCCAACTTGGGAGGTGCAAATACACGAAAATTCCTCCTGGAGCTGTGTACATGGCGTAGAACGCTGGCGCGCTGATTGCGGGTGCAATTCTGGCCATGCCGGTTGGCACCAGCGCTGGCGAAAACCCTTACGGGATGCGCTTGATTGGCTGCGCGATGAAATTTCCCCACTTTTTGAACGCGAGGGCAACCGCTTTTTGCGCGACCCATGGGCAGCCAGAAATGATTATATCGAAGTGATGCTGAACCGATCAGATGAGTCCATAGAGGCATTTTTAAAAAAACATGCCCGCCGTGACATGAGTGAACTGGAGCGCATAGCCGTGTTGCGCATGATGGAAATCCAACGATTTACCATCCTGATGTACACCAGCTGCGGCTGGTTTTTCGATGAAATTTCAGGCATTGAAACCAATCAGATACTCCAATATGCGCTTCGGGCAATGGACTATGCCCTGGATGTATTTGGGGTAGACTTGCACCCCGAATTTTCGCGTCGACTGGCTGCGGCACCAAGCAATGTACTGGCAAATGGCGCTGTCAGCTTTCACAATAACGTGATTCCGACGCGGGTGACACTAGAGCGGGTGGCCACCCATTTTGCTGTGGCTTCCCTTTTTGAAGAAAATCCGGCAGGCTTAAATTTGTTTAATTATATTGCCCATGTTAATTTTTTTGAAAAAATAGAGGCAGGAACACCCAAATTTGCCGCTGGTCGATTGCGCATTATATCGCGTTTAAGCCATGTGGAAAAAACTTTTTGCTACGCCGTGCTCTACCTGGGGCAGCAGCATGTTATAGGAAATATTTCTGGAGGGATGAGCCGTTCAACTTTTGAAGAAATGTTTGAGCGTACCAGCAAATCATTCAAGGCAGCCAATTTGGGAGAGGTCATTGGGACTTTGCAAGAATATTTTGGCCCCGAAAAATTTTCCCTGTCGAGCCTGTTTTCTGATGAAAAAATAGCGATCATTCAGGCCATTACAGAAAATAGCCTTGATTCCGCAGAGTCTACTTTCCACAATGTGTTTAATGAAAACTATCAACTTATGTCGGCATTGGAAGAGGTGAAAATGCCCATGCCGTCCACCTGGAATAACATTGCCAGTTATGTATTGAATGCTGACCTGCTGCATATTTTTACTGATCCTAAAACAGGCGACCTTCAAGCGCTGCGGCGCATTGAATCAGATATGAAGCGTTGGAATATAAAATTGAGTGATCCTGAAATGTTGAACCACGCAGCCGGGCAGCGGGTATTGAGCGAAATAGAAAGGATCAATACAGATGGGTCGTCGCCTCAAAGAGTGGCCTGGATCGCAGAAGTACTCAAAATTGTACAAGAAATTGGTTTAAAACCGGATATTTGGCGCAGCCAAAACATGTTCTATCTCGTCACCAAAGGCTACCGAAAGGGGCTTTGGGATTTTGTGAACAAGGATTGGGAGGCAGCGTTCGAGCAGTTGGCCACCTTACTAAAGGTACGGCTTACGGTTGACGGTTGACGGTGTGGACAACTTTTGAACTTCATCTTTGAATTGTGTTTCAGCATCGAAGCTAACATTATCTGAAGTGTTTTGGATTTAAGTGTTGAAACTCAATTCTAAACAATCGAGTAGATGCTGTCCATACCGTCCACCGTCAGCCGTCCACCGTGTACCGTCTACCGTCCACCGTAAAAGAAAATGTTCAAATTCGCCCATCCCACACACTTTTACTTGCTGGCAGCGGTTCCGCTGTTGGCACTGCTTTGGTGTGCCTGGTGGTGGTGGCGACGGCGCGCATTGGAGCGTTTGGGTGATACGGCGTATGTGCTTCCGGCGATTTCTGGGCGCAGGTTTTTGCTAAAAAGTTTGTTGTTGGTATTGTCGATTGTATTCTTGGCTATTGCTTGGGCAAATCCACAGATGGGCGCTAAAAAACAGACCACAACACAGGAATCATCCGATATTTTTATAGCACTCGATATTTCCCAAAGCATGTTGTGCCAGGATGTCGCGCCCGATCGTTTGAAGCTGGCGAAAATTTTCATCCAAAAATTGGTGCAAAGGCTGGAAGGGGAGCGGGTAGGCCTTATATTTTTTGCAGGCAATGCTTTTTTGCAAATGCCGCTTTCGAGCGATTACGCTTTTATTTTTCAAAGTATCCAGAGCGCTTCTCCCGACATGTTGACGGAGCAGGGAACCGATATAGCAGCCGCCATTGAAATCGCCCAAAAATCATTCGACCCTGAACCGGGTGGTGGCCGTATGTTGGTTATCATAACCGATGGCGAAACCCACGAAGAAGGCGCCTTGGATAAAGCAGATGAAGCATTCGACAATGGGACGGTCGTGTATACCGTTGGGGCAGGAACAACGACAGGCGGGCCAATACCAACAGGCAGCATGGATGAAGGGCAATACAAACGCGATGAAAAAAACGAGATCGTGCGTACCCGATTGGATGAAGCAGTATTGGCGAAGATTGCTTTGTCCGGGGGAGGGCAGGCGTTCAACATCAGTCAGGGCGATGCTGCCATTGCCAGCTTGAAACGCGCCGCTGACGGGCTTCAAAAACGCGCCATTGAAGTGCGGTCTTTTGCAGAATACGAATCCAGGTATCAATGGTTTTTATTGCCAGCGCTTTTATTGTTGGGATTTGAATTGTTGGTATCTTTCAAAGGTAAACGTTGATTGTTGGAGGGCTGCACATTTCTCACAGCCATAAATTGAATAGATATGGTTAATAATTGGTCTTTATATAGTGTTGGTTTAAAAAGAGCAACCGTTTTTATCCTTTTTTTGATTGGCGCATTTGCCCTTCAAGCTCAGTCGGTACACCAGGCCCTCCAGCTAGGGGATAGCCAGTATCTCCGGGACAACTTCAAGGAAGCAGAAAAAGCCTACCGGGTTGCAGCAGATTTGGAGTTCTCCAACCCCAAAGCCTTGTACAATCTGGGGAACGCCCTTTACCAACAAGGGAAATGGGCAGATGCGGCAGAGCGCTTTGGACAAGCTGCCAAATATGCTGCCATCAAAGCCGATGCAGCCGATGCTATGCACAACCTTGGGAATGCCTCTATGAAACAGCAGAAATTTAAAGATGCCGTAGCGTCGTACGAAAATAGCCTCCGCTTCCGCCCCGGCGATGCCAATACAAAAATGAACCTGCAAATGGCGAAAAAGAAGCTCAAAGAAGCGGAACAAAAAGAGAAAGACAAACAACAACAGCAACAACAGAATAAGCAGGATCAAGATCAAGACCAGCAACCCCAAAATAAGCAAGACCAACAACCTCAAGACCAACAACCACAAGACCAGCAACAAAATCAATCTGGAAACCCCCAAGAGCAACCGCAACAACCAGAGCAGCCGCAACCGGGCAAAATGAAAAAGGAAGAAGCACAACGCTTATTGGAAACTGCGGTGGACCCGGAAGATCAACGGAATGCACGGAAGTATAGGTCGGCGCAGCAGCAGAATAAGGCAAATACGGCACGGAAAGACTGGTAACCCTAATGAGGTTTCCGGTTTCTGGTTTCAAGGTTTCTGGTTGGCGTTCGTTTGGTGGCGCATTGTGGGAAGTTTGAACAAAGGATTTGTGCCCCTTAAAATTGTATTACTAGCTCAAACACATTTAATTTTACGAAATAATTATGGAAAAAGGAATACCAACGGTCGACCTCTCAAAATTTGTGTACGGTACAGCAGCGGAGAAGGCACAATTTGTACAAGATTTAGGAAAAGCTTTCCATGAAGTCGGCTTCGTGGCAGTCGTCAATCACGGCATCCCAAAATCGCTGGTTGATGGTTTTTTTAACGCATCAAAGACCTATTTCACCCTGCCTGAAGCGGTGAAACGCAGCCACGAAATCAAAGGGTTGGCTGGGCAGCGCGGTTATACATCTTTTGGTATAGAACACGCCAAACAATCCACCGTTGCTGACCTCAAGGAGTTTTTTCAAATTGGTCAGGTAGTGCCTGAAGGTCATCCACTCAAGCCAAAGTATCCGGACAATGTAGCCGTGCCAGAAATGCCCGACATGCCGAAGCTTGGCCGCGAACTGTACCAGGGATTTGAAAAAGCGGGCGGACACCTGCTCCACGCTATTGCCCTACACCTCAATTTGCCAGAGGATTATTTCAAAAAACAGATTACAGACGGCAACTCCATCCTGAGGAGTATTCACTACCCGCCTATTACCCAGGAGCCGGAATCTGCCATTCGTGCCGAGCAGCACGAAGACATTAACCTCATCACCCTGCTCGTAGGTGCCAGTGCCGGTGGACTTCAGTTGTTGAATTCAAAAAACGAATGGGTGCCCATTATGCCGGAAGCCGATGAAATTGTAATCAATGTGGGCGACATGCTGCAACGCCTTACCAACAATTACCTTAAAAGTACAACGCACCGCGTGGTGAACCCGCCCAGAGCGGAATGGAACCAGCCCCGCCTCAGTATTCCGTTCTTTCTTCACCCCGTTGCCACGATGGATCTAAGTTGCTTGAAATCATGCGTTTCAGCAGAAAATCCATTGAACTACGTGCCAATTACTGCCGGAGAATACTTGGATGAGCGACTTCGCGAAATCGGTTTAAAAAAATGACAATGAAAAAATATGTGGACGGTGCCATGCAGCGAATAAGTGCTGTTGCCAGTTTTTTCTTGATGACATTGCCGCTTTTAGCACAGAATGCTCCTGAAAAACAAACCGTTGTAATCCCCGGATCAAAGGTGTCATTTCAAATGGCATGTTTGCCTGGCGGAACTTTCAGCATGGGCAGCCCCTCCACCGAAGTCGGGCGTGACGAAGACGAAGGTCAACATGGTGTCACCCTCGACAGTTTCTGGATTGGCGTGCACGAGCTCACCTTTGATGCACTCTTTCTATTCCAATTCCGCGCATTTGACTCGGATACTTCGCTGGTCGATCCCAGCTTCCGCGCGGATGCTGTGTCGAGACCTTCACCGCCTTATTACGACTTCACGTATGGTCGAGGCAAAGCAGGCGGCTTCCCAGCGGCCACGATGACCCAGCAAGCAGCCCTGCGCTATTGTCAGTGGCTTTCCGATAAAACGGGTGATTTTTACCGCCTTCCCACCGAAGCGGAATGGGAATATGCTTGCCGAGCGGGTACAAGCACAGCCTATTCCTGGGGCGACGACCCCAAGATGGCCGATGAATACGCATGGTTTTATGACAACAGCGCAGGTTCTTACCAAAAAGTAGGCACGAAAAAGCCAAATCCCTGGGGCTTGTACGACATGCATGGCAATGTAGCAGAGTGGTGTTTGGATTTTTATACATCAGAATATTTCTCCAGGTTAGATACAGCCTCCATAAATCCGCTGATTTTGCCCACAAAAAAACATTCCCGCACCGTAAAAGGCGGCTGTTTTGAAGATTATCCGGAAGCATTGCGCTGTGCCGACCGTCGAAAAAGCGACCCAAAATGGCAGGCAATTGACCCACAGATTCCTAAAAGCAAGTGGTGGAACCCCGAGTCTCCTTTCGTGGGATTTAGACTGGTCAAAGAAACCCGCCAACGCTCAAAAGCTGAACGCGATGCCTTTTTTGAAAAATTGATACAGTTTTAAGCTTTTTTTTTGACATTTGCCAGTACCAGCGCCGCATAAACCGAATAACACATGAACCTGCGCAAGCAGATTTTTTGATCATTAAGGCGCGATACCCTCCTACGCCAAGGCTTCGGCGGGTAACCCGTCTACACCGTCTATCGTCCACCGTCTACCGTTATTAACATGAGCAAAACCACACGACGCGATTTCCTCAAAACCACCTCCGTACTCACTGGAGGTGCCATGCTTGGCGGACTCCCGCTAGCCCAGGCAGCCAACAGCCTGAGCGACGACACTATCAAGATCGCCTTGATTGGCTGCGGCGGTCGCGGTACAGGCGCTGCATTGCAAGCGCTGCTGACCAAACAAAACGTGAAGCTTGTGGCCATGGCCGATGCTTTCCGGGGCCGCTTGGACGATGCCTACAAAAACCTGACAGCCGATGATATCAGCGATAGCGCAGGGGTGGAAGGTTCCGTCAAAAACCGTGTTGATGTGCCGGAAGAGCGCAAATACGTGGGTTTTGATGCCTATCAAAAAGCGATGAAACACGCCGATGTGGTGATACTGGCGACGCCACCCGGTTTTCGTCCCACGCACTTTGCGGAAGCTGTTGCCCAGGGCAAGCAGGTTTTTATGGAAAAACCTGTTGCCACCGATGCTGTGGGTATTCGCAAGGTATTGGCTGCCGCCGAGGAGGCCAAGCGCAAAAAACTAAATGTGGTGGTTGGCCTGCAGCGCCACTACCAAACCGTGTACCGGGAATGGGTAGACCGCTTGCAAAATGGCGTGATTGGAGACATTGTTGCCTCCCGCGTGTACTGGAACATGGGTGCCTTGTGGGTTCACCCACGCCAGCCCGGGCAAACCGAAATGGAATTCCAAATGACCAACTGGTACTATTTCAACTGGCTTTGCGGCGACCATATCACAGAGCAGCACGTACACAACCTGGATGTGTCGAACTGGGTAAAACAAGCCTACCCAATCAAAGCTTACGGCAGCGGTGGCCGCCAGGTGCGTGTCGGCAAAGATTTCGGTGAAATTTACGACCACCATGTCATTGAGTATGAATATGCCGATGGTTCACGGATGTTTAGTCAATGTCGCCAGATACCAGGTACAAAGGACGCTGTTACGGAAGGCTTCCACGGCACCAATGGCAGCGCTCCCTGGCCCGGTAAAATACTAACCCGCAATGGCTATGGCATTTGGGAGCACGACAGTAAAGGAAATCCCAATCCATATCAGGTGGAGCACGACGAGTTGTTTGAAGCCATTGCCAAAAGTGAGTACAAGTTTGCTGATGCCGAAAACGCCGCAAAAAGTACCATGACCGCCATTATGGGTCGTATGGCGACGTATTCCGGGCAGGTAATCGAATGGGATGCCGCCTTGAAGTCAGAGATCAGCTTGATGCCAGAGAAGCTGAGTTGGGATGCGATGCCGAAGGTGCTGCCTGGGGCAGACGGGATGTATCCGTGTGCGGTACCGGGGGTGACGAAGGTGATTTGAACGTCGTTTGCTGCTAGATTTATAGTTTTAGAGCATTGGAGCTTCTCAAATAAGTCGATTGTTTTTTATTCATGGGCCTGAAGGCCCTCATCCGGACCGCGTGAACGCGGTGCTACCAGCGCTCCGTGGGCACATTTGTTTTGTGGGATGTGTGGCTTAGGTGATCTTTTGAAATTTGTAGGCATGGCTAGAACACCGGTTTACTTGTGTATTTGGGATAATTTGGTAGCGCCGCGCTGTTCATTATTGCACTAACATCAAAACGGATGACCCCACGGAGCGCGGGTAGCACCGCGTTCACGCGGTCTGGACGAGAGCCTTCAGGCTCACGGAACTAAAAAGAGCATCAAAACACAAAATCACATCTCCCTTTTCAATAGAGGGCTAACATAAGTGCGCTACCAATTTGCCAATGAAATACCTGTTGTTTATTGTTGGGTTGTATTTTTTTCCGGAGCGACTCCAAGTTGCCCCAGAAATAAACACTCAACACCGTTTTTCCTTCCAGCACCCCCAAATGGGCACCGTGTTCAAGCTGGTGTTTTATTCAGAAAAAGACTCTACACAAGCCGCTGAAATAGTCAAGCAGATTTTCAATCGAATTGACTCCTTGAATGCCATTTTCTCCGACTGGCTACCAGAAAGCGAATTGAACCAATTGTGCAAAACGGCTGGAAATGGTAAAAAAGTCCCCGTCTCTCCTGAACTTTTCGATATCCTCCTCCAATCCAAGCGCTTCTCAAAGCAGAGCGCTGGCGCATTTGATGCCAGCATTGGACCGCTGACCCGCTTGTGGCGGCGTTCCCGATCCTTGAAAGAATTGCCAGAGCCAGATCGGATTGCAGCAGCCCGTGAAAAGGTGGGTTGGAAAAATATTCAAATTTTTCGGCGTGGACGCTGCATTCGACTCAATAAGGCGGGCATGGCCCTCGATTTGGGCGGCATTGCCCAGGGCTGGACGGCGGATGTGTGCCTGAAAATGCTGAAAGATCAGGGCATCACCCGCGCTTTAGTGGATGCTGGCGGCGATATTGCGCTAGGCGATGCGCCACCGGGAGAACAAGGCTGGAAAATTGAATTGCCAGAAGGTATCATGACAGGGAATATCACACTGCTCCAAAACTGTGGCATTACCACCTCAGGCGCTAGTGCGCGCTTTTTGGAGTTGGATGGCAAGCAATATTCCCATATCATTGACCCGCGGACGGGCCAGGCGCTCACACATCGTGTATTGGTTACAGTATTGGCTCCCAACGCCACCATGGCGGATACCTGGGCAACGGCGATTTCGGTTTCGGGGGAAAATGGAAGGGGGCAAGCGTTGAAATCTTGTAAAAAATTGAAGGTTTGGATGACGGAAACGGGATTGTGAGGTCTAACCATAGCAGCATCGGGGGGCAAAAGGGTCGGTGTTGAAAATGTCGCCAAACTTCGTTTCATTTTTCTTGGCGAAGACCTTCCAGGTTTTTAAAACCTGGAAGGTCTAATGCTCTAACGAAATAATAATTTGTTCGTTTTTTGTTGCCCAGACGATCGACACAACAGCCCTTGGATTATTGTACTTGGAAGCGAATCAAATTATGTAGCAAAAAAATCAATACCATGAAAAGAAGAAACTTCATCCAAAAAAGTCTCCTCAGCGGCGCAGTGCTCGCCACCGCTTCCGCCTCAGTATTTGGCCAGCAAGCGCTTGAAAGACAAGATTCCATCAAATTTCAACTAAAATATGCCCCCCACGATGGCATGTTCCGCCAATCTGCCGGCGAAGACATCCTCGACCAGTTGCGCTTCATGGCCGACCAAGGCTTTACGGCGTTTGAAGACAACGGCATGATGGGCCGCGAGGCGGCCGTGCAGGAAAAGATGGGCAAGCTGATGGCACAAATTGGCATAGATATGGGCGTTTTTGTGGCACATAAAATCTACTGGAGCGAGCCGAACCTGGCAAGCGGCAATAAGGAACGCCGCGAGGAGTTCCTGGCCTCTATTCGCAGTGCTGTGGATGTCGCCAAACGCGTCAATGCCAAGTGGATGACCGTGGTGCCGGGCTTTATGGACCTGCGCCAAAACAAGGAATTTCAAACGGCGCACGTGATTGAATCCCTCAAACGTGCCTGCGACATCTTGGAACCGCATGGCTTGGTGATGGTGCTGGAGCCACTCAACTTCCGCGACCATCCCGGACTTTTCCTGGCGGATGTGCCACAAGCTTACGCCATTTGCAAGGCCGTGAACAGTCCTTCCTGCAAGATATTGTACGATATCTACCATGCTCAAATTCAGATCGGCAACCTGATTCCGAACATTGATGCAGCTTGGGATGAAACCGAATATTTCCAGATTGGCGACAACCCTGGCCGGAAGGAACCGGGCACTGGGGAAATTAATTACAGAAATGTGTTCAAGCACATTCACGCCAAGGGTTTTACGGGTATATTGGGTATGGAGCATGGTAATTCCATAACAGGCAAAGAAGGGGAAATGGCGGTGATAAAAGCCTACCGGGAAGCGGATCGTTTTTGAGTTTTAGTGCCTTATCCACCGTTGGCTTGGAAATTTTGTGGCCATTCGACATGCCAATAACTATTTCACTTACTGTGGTCATTTAAAAAGAGGGACGGCCACTGTAAGGGTGGGCGATATCGTGGCGACTGGGCAGAATCTTGGCAAGGTTGGCAACATTGGATACTCCAGCGATTAGGAGCAGACACTAATCTATCAATGTGACATCCCCTGATAATTTTTCCGTGAAACCATTGGCGTGCGCTACTTCGGCCATCCAAACAAAAACCCCTGGGGACAACCTTTGCTGGTTCACGGTGCCATTCCAGCCAGCTTCCAAATCATTGGTAAAGATGTCAGACTTTTCAAAAACCAATTCACCCCAGCGGCTGAATATCATGAGGTATAGAATATTCACGGGGTTCTTGGACTGAATAAAAAAGACATTGTTGGGCGCAGGTTTGGAAGGCGAAAAAACGTTTGGGGCGTAAATTGACCGCTCCACTTCCAGGGCGATTTCATCAGATGCGGTACACCCATGTTCATTGCTGATTTGCAGTGAATAAACGCTGTTGTCAACTGGGAACACGTTCGTCGAAAGGCAGTTGGTACAGGAAATGCTAGTTGTTGGGCCATTTGTTGCCCAAATATTTATAGATAATGGCCCAATTCCCTTCCATTCTGGGTTGATGTTCAAAGTGTCGCCACTTTGGATGCGTATGTCTTCTCCAAGGTCCAAACTCAGTGAGGCATCCAAAACATGGAAGCTTTGCAGCGCTTCTTCACATTTTGTCTCGATTATTACCTCATAATCCCCTGCCGTCGAAACTTGAATATTTGGAGTAGTTTGGCCGGAATTCCAAGTGTAAAGCATGCCCCCAGGAACAGCGGCATCAAGCTTGATTTCGGATCCATAACAGAGAAACAGGTCTACACTGGGGAGTGTTTCTGCTAAATCGCGGACGACAAAAGCCGTTGAGTCCAAAATAGCATGGGTTGCCGGGTTGTCCGACAGCAGGTCGGAAGTTTGGGCGGCGTTGATGATGATGTTTTTCAAGAGGGCCTGGTTTTTATAAATGCCCGAAGGGAGGCTGTTGCAGCGCACCCGGATGATCAATGAATCAACCCCTTCCGGAATGCTTAAATTGGTGGCCAGCAAATGATCGGAGCCAGGGCCACTGCTAATTTGCCCCCCAAATGGGTTTTTCACGATTTTTTCGATGCTAATTCCTTCTGGCATCCAATCTTCCAGCGCCACGTTTTGCTGGGTTTGCCCCGTGCGGTTTGAAAGTGAAAAGATGAAATCGAACACCCCGCAATGAGAAACTGTATTAGGCCATGCTGATTTTTGAAAATTAAAAGTACCAGGGCAACTACAGCCGTCTACCCGGCCAGCGGAGTTAAAAGTGATGGGGAATTGTGCCATAATCTGGCCAGTGATGGTGCTGACTTGGCTCACCATGCCATTGCTTAAGCCCCAGAGGTTTCCATAAGCATCGAAAAACATGGCTGGCAATCCTGTTGAAATATCCACCACTGGGTATCGGGCGTTGTCAACCAAACCTGTATGTGGGTCAATGGTCACCAACCTTTTCCTGCCCGGCTCAAAACCATACAATATGCCTGTGGTCGGATTAAAGGCAATATCCAGCAAGATAATATTTGGCGCAGGATTGACAAAAGTGAATGGGATTTTCGTCTCCTCAAAAAAACCGGATTCCAGGTTGACAAATTTCAAATCCGTCAAGGTAGCAAACACCAAATATTTCCCATCAGGGCTGACATCCCCGGCAATACTGTGTTCAGAAACAGTTGACAACACTTCCATCGCGCCAGTGCCATCCATCCGAATCAATCGATTGCTTTGGAGGCCATACACCGTTTTGTCCTGCAAGCGGAATCCAATGGCGTTCACCGATAATCCACTGGTATTCGGAAAGGGGATCAAGGTAGCTGTATTTGTGACTGGGTCGACTTCAATGTAATGCAATCGGCTGATCCTATTAGAGTCGTCATAGATAAGGAAAGGTTTGTTATCGCAATGAATGGGCACGGCTTGTCCACAAAGTTGGGCAGCAACGGCCATAAACAGGCATGATAGGATCGAGCGCATCGTAGTTTGTGTTTGCAAGATGACGTTCCCTTTTATGGTAAGGTTGCTTAGCGGAATAGGGAGCTTATGCCTTAAACGGCCGCATCCAAT
>JBBRWA010000149.1:0-14217 GCA_038246345.1 Chitinophagales bacterium | reverse complement strand
GTACTGTACACAGCAATAATGACGACTTCAGCCTTCCTGCCTCTATGGAAAAGTGTCCAGATCATATCCAGCATCCTAACTATTTTATTGCGCTTATTGGAAGCTGAATAGACCTTGAAATGTGCACCTAATAGCTTTTCATGCGCCTCCATCATCGAAATGTTAGCGCTGGAACCAGAGCGTTTATTACCCAAATAAACCAAGGATTTTATCGACTTTTTATCCAAAATTGTTCAATCCGTTTGGCAAGATTTTTAGACTGGGTCTGTAAAGTAGTTTCTTTAGCTTTTGCCTTGGCATTGGCAATAAGGCCCATGCGCAGGGAGGGAGATGCTATCAAGCGCTCAATACCATCTGCTATGGCATTCACATCCTTTTTTGGGATTAGCAGTGCATCTTGTCCATCCACAAGTGTGTGTGGTATTTCCCCAACAGTGGTCGCTATCACGGGAAGGCTATTTGCCATTGCTTCCCAAATAACCCTGGGAAAGCCTTCTTGGTAAGAGGGGATAACAAATATATCCGCCATGCGGTACAGTGAATTGAGGTCGTTGCCGTTGGATTTTCTACCATGATTTATGAAATAATGCTCCATACCAAGCTCAACTGCTTTTTGAGTTAACCAGTTGATGACCGGTTTGTTTTCCCTGTCCTCCCAGCCGGCTAGGTGCAGGCGTATCGGAATTCCTTTGTTTAGGAGCAGTGCGCAAGCTTCCAGTAATTCGCGAAGCCCTTTGGCGAAATCGTAACGGCCCACAAAAAGTATATTGTAAGGTGTTTTTTGACAAGTATCATTCCGTGAATAAAAATCGGATTCTACCAAGGTGCTTGTCCGAACGAGGTGTGATTCGAGGGCGTAAGGTTGAAAGGCATTCAGTATTTCGGTAGAATTGCTAAAGACACAACTCTTTTTTGAGATCATTTTTAAGGCCCAATCTAAGTGCAGCGACATTAAATATATGGCCCATTTTCTCAAAAAAGGCAGATCAGCATGTCGAATACCCGCCACATAGTCGCCTACAAGCAGGTAGGTAAAGGGCTTTTCTTTGCCAAAAGCCCAGAAAAAAGCGGGTGCGAGTGGGGTGGGCGCTCGAACAAGAAAAATATCGCAAGCATTGGCTTCGTGCCAAAATTTTTGCAGTAGTTGTTTGCCAAATAAAGTGCGATGCCATGCTGGTTTTTTAATCCCCAAGTTTACCCAATGAATATTTGTAGCGCTTACAGCATAATCATTGAGGATTGATTCAAAGGTTGTTGCTGTATGTGCAAACAAGGTCAGGGTAGTTACCTCAGCGGCCAATGCATCTACAAACAGCCCAAAGTAACTGGGCAGTAAAAACTGACCGGTGGATTTGGTGACTGTTGCGTGATAATAGACCCCTATATTCATTAATTTGGGATGGGTTACCGCCTTTTGAAAACTGCGTATGCGAATCCAATGACGAACCAGCTCAATGCGCTGGTGATGGTCGAGATCACGTAAAAATGAATGCAAATGAAAAGCAGGGCAATCAGGGGAAGTTCAGTTGGGCTTAAAACGCCAAAGAAAATTTTATGGAACAAATAGATTAGCAGCGGCGCTAATAAAAGCAAAAAAAGGATTAGTCCAACGTAGCCCAGTTCACACCAAATTTGAAGGTAAGAGTTGTGGGAAGAAGCCCTGTTAAAGTGATTGGTAGCATCATGCTCGTCCTGTAAGGGGATGAAATCCTTCTCCCAGAGTGCGGACAACTGGGCTTCATAATTGCTGAAATTCATGAGCCCAATTCCGAAAAGCGGGTATTCTTCGATGATCTCTTTCCCTTTTCGGATCATCAATTTCCTGGTAAGCCACGATTCGTCTTTGTTTAAATCACCTGCTTGCCCGGAGCCTTCAATGAATGTTGAAATCCTTGGGGAGATTGGCGCGAGTGCATACGCCAACGAAAGTCGGTTTTCATCATTGTAAAATGTGGCGATAGTTACTAAGCATAACAAGAAAACTAACTTAGCAAAAAAGTTAAGACCTCGATTTATCGCTGAAAAGAATACAAGCGCCGATTGGAATACAATTAATAATACGCCTGCCCTGCCTTCACTCAATAACATCACCAAAATGGTACATGGCAGGTAAAGCCATAGCCCTAGCTTTCCAAAACGTTTTAGGATGTAATAGGCGTGAAATGGCATCAACGCCAACATGGTGAATACCATTGAATTGCGACCAACAGAGATGATAAATGGCGCTTGGCCGATAAAATTAAAAAAGAAATATTGCCCAACAACAATCCAAGTTCCAATGGTCAAGTACTTACACATTAGGTACAAGTTTATCTTTTCGGCATTTTTAACAATGAATAATACCAAAAAAAGCCAGTACACCACTTGCAATACAAGTTTTGCGGCATTCAGCTCATCGCTGAACGTCTCACTCATAGGCGAAAAAAAGGTAGAACCAATGGCTACTGCCCCAAATGCAAGTAAAATCCAAGTCCAAAACCCTTTGAAACCGGGGGCAATGCTTCCTCCATTCCGGTTTATTACTACCAAAAGCAGGAGGAAAAAATAGAACGACAACGAATTGCCAATACTGATAAAAGGCCAAGCCAAAAACAACCAATAAATGTTCAATACGCGTCCGATAGAACCTTGGTTCCAGGATTTTAGCAGGAGCAGTTTCTTGATTTGAGGTACTGAAAAATCTGACATGCTAGAATTGAGGCCTGATAATCTTAGCAGCCCATGCTCCAATTGGGCCTAGTAAAAGCAAGCCTTTCATTGTCCAAAATAATTTTGATCTGTTTGACTGAACCGGAAAAGTGGCCAAACCAAAATATAATACACGGCTAGCCTCCTTTCGACGTCCATTTTTTATGGCAGCAAAAGCTTGTTTTACAATGACTTCTTCGATAAAATTCCGCTGCAATACGGTTGTGTCCATTTGCGCGAATGACAACATCTCCGGGGTAACTTCAATTGCATTGCGATATTCGTCTACCAGGTATTTAAGTGCCTGGCTTTTTTGCTGAATGGCTGCTTGGTTCTGGGAATGCCAACGGTATTGGAAGGCTGGCTTGTCCAAAAAAAACACTTCATCAACAACCGTCAACAAGCGCCAGTGGAACCATTTGTCGGGGTTATACATGCGGCCCCCTGTATATCCCCCTGCTTGAATATAGGAACTTGCGGAATAACAAGCCGCAGCAAAATTGAAGGGGCCGTAAAAGGTTGAAAGTGAACGCCGTAACATCTCTTTGGAATCTACCCTGTAAACATCGCAACCCATTGTACTTGAAAGATTGGCATCAATATCTGTCGTGCGCCACACCTTGTTTCTTGGCCCCAGAAAGCCGATTTTAGTCCCTTCGCTGTCAATCTTGTCGCAACTTGAATGGAAGGCGAATTTTTTGCCCGGCCCTACAGTATCAATAAAATCATTGTAAAAATTTAAGGTGCCTTCAGCCATTATATCATCAGCGGAGAGCAAAATATGCCAATCGCCAGTTGCCATTTGCGACACGGCCAAAAGGTTATCTGAAAATCCAAGATTTGTGGCATTGAATGCACATTTGATATGGGCGTTTTCCGATGCAAATCGCTTGATTAACGCCTGTGATCCATCGCTGCTGTTGTTATCTGCCACACAAATTTCAAATGCCGCACCCGTTTGACGCAAGACACTTTCCAGTGTTAATTTCAAATAAGCGGCATAATTGAAGTTTGGGACACAAATACTAAACCTCATGGATTAAACTGTTTTTCGAACTTAAGTTTGGCTTCGGGAGTTCCCATATCCCACATTTGCTCGGCCATTGAAATGGTGATCAGCTTGCCTTCATCTATCATTTTCTGATACACGGGAATCACATAATATTCTCCCTTCGTTTGTGCCCCATTTTGTACTATATCTGCTCCTGTGGCGACAAATTCTGATCCTTTGGAGAAGTAATAAAGACCGTTGCTGGCGAATTCCGAAATGCGTCGTTTCTCGGCGACCTCTACAACTTTGCCTTCCGCATCTATGCGCGCAAAGCTCCACTGTTCTCCTGGTTGCTTCAATACAGCAATGATCCCGGAGCATTCAGGGGGTTTGTTTCGAATATCCTGGGCCAGGTTGCTGATATTATAGGTGTCGGATGCAGCGATCAATATATCCTCCTCGCTGTCGATGAGGGCTTTCGCCTCCAAAACGGTGCAGAGTTGGCCTTTCGTGACAGCAGGAATTGTAATGACTTGTATTTGACTACTTTGAACCCTTTCACCCAAGTATTTTTTTACCAAAGTTGAAACAGAAAACTGCGTTTCATGCGCTTCTAACACAATCAAAATCAAAGTAGAGAAATCAAATTCCAACAAGCTTTCCAATGCCCAAAACAACATGGGCTTTCCTGCAACCTCAATCAGTGGTTTTGGCGTATCATAGCCAGTATCGGCATATCTACTTCCTCGCCCGGCCATTGGAATAATGATTTTCATGTGTCCGTTAGTATTGAGACGTTTTACCCGACGCCATTTATGAGCGATTGATATAAGTCCATGATTTTTTGGGCATTTTTTTTCGGCGAAAAATTTTCTTGGGCATAAGCAACTCCTTTTTGCCTAATTTTGGCGTGAAGCGCTGGTTTTTGGGCTAATTGTATCACACCACTTGCCAAACTGGATATGTTCCCCTTGGTTACTACAATCGCGGTTTCCCCATTTTTCAATACCTGACTTTCCCCAGAATGGCCTGAAAATGCAACGGTCGGTGTTCCGATCGCGAGCGCCTCCAAAGGCGGCCTGCCAAGTACGCCTTGGTTATTGCATACAACCAGTACGTCAAATGCTGCCAAATACCCAAGTGCATCTTGTTGGAAGTCGGTGTAGAGTATAAGTCCACTCAGTCCCAACTCCTTTTCCTTCTTATGTAAGGCGATTTTTTGTTTTCCCTCCTTCGGCAATTTTCCAACCACCATAAATCGGTATCTAATTTGACTCCCTTCGCTTGCCAGTATGTGCCGTGCCATTTCAAGATAATTTTCAACACCTCTAATGGTTGATACAATACTTAAATACCCCACCAAAAATTCGTCTTCCCGAATACCATGCTTCTTCCGAATATCCATTCTTCGATTCTTGGCTTGAGCAGCTTGGTCCAAATCAATGGAATTATAAACTACCTGGCACGATGATGGGTCAAATCCATCAGCTTCATCTGCTGAAATGGCTACGAGTGCAGTTGTAAGTTGCTTTATCATTCGAATAGATACCCACTTATTTAGGGGTGAAGCGGTACTGAAGTAAGTACTCCTCAAATGCTGCACTATTGGTATTTTTAAGGACTTTAAAATCAAGCCAACAGGCGCTGCCGCCTTATCATTTATATGGATGATGGAAGGGGAAAGGGTACGCACCCACCTTTTTATGGCAGGATTTGGGAAAAAGAATAATAGTTGCCGAATTGCAGCGCGTTCAGTCCATCGTGGACCGGGAAATGTCCAAAACCGCGAAAATTGTAATGTCACTACGTTTGATCCTGCTGCTTCAAATAGATTTCTGGCAGGACCTTCTTCCGCCATCAATACCCATGGCTCATACTTTGATCGATCAAGGCAGAGCAATATGTAAGACAGGCTCACAGCCGAACCTGTAAATTTTCCATCTTGATGTACATAGAGGATTTTATGCATTGTGTGCTTTTGGCTCGAAGCAATTTACATAATTGAAGGTCTTTATCGCCTGCAAATACATCATGGTTTGCCGCTCGGGATTTTCCAGGTGTAAAGGAATCATGGATAAAAACAGCAAGGCTTCAATAAAAATGATGTCCGACAATGCATAGCCGGCTCGTTCAAGTTCCGCATCAAAAAACAGGGCAAGTTCCGTGTACAGCGGGCCGTTGCAAATGTCGGTTTGAAAATGCCCAGGGCCTTTGGAGGTTAAGCTGAACAAATCTGCCATCATAAAATCGTAGCCACCATGGAGGCTGTGCCGCAATTTTGCCACATCGTATCGAGGGTCGCCGTAAATGCCTTTTTTTCCAAAACTGCCACGGGGATCTATTAACCGTACAAGTTGGTTTTGGATGTCGTAAAGTATGTTGGAAAGGCAGAAGTCGCCGTGTATGACCGTGCCTTCAACGGTGCTTGCAAGCGTTTCGCACCGGGCTTTTATTTTGACGATTAATCGCGGCAAATTGTCCAGCTGTTCGCCATTCAAGTGTATGTGTTCCAATGCTGTCAATTCCCTAAAAAAACTGCCCTGTTCCTGTAATTCACCTATTCGCGCCGCAGTTTTTTCCCAATAGATATGCAGCGCGTCTGCAGCGCTTACCGGGCCAGGAATGCTTTTTAGCCGCCAGTGCGTCTGCAATAGGTTTTGGATGGCCACTTTCCAGATTTCAAGGTCGAAATTGCCATACAAGTATAGCTCCGCCAAATTGGGGTACCCGTAATATTCTTGGCTAAGCACAACAGAACCTTCATGCTCTGCCAGGTTCAATATCCTGGGCGTCAATATTTTAAGGCTCTCTGGCAAAGCCATGTACCAATTGTACTCATCGCGGAGTTTCTCGGTCCGGGTACTGGTTTTGTGCAGCACACCGGTAACGGCTTCAATGTTGATTTCATTGAAATAGCGCGATTCCAACAACTCGTGCTTGCCTTTTAGGAAATGCGGCATGTGGCCAAAGTCATACCAGCGGGAAGTTATCACGGCGCGGAGCGGATGCTTTTGGCCATAGATTTCAAGCACATCGCTCAACTCGCGCCCGCCTTGTTTCAATGCTTTTTTGCAGCTCTCAACCAAGTGACCAGCATCCTTAAAACCGTAGAGGCCAGTCAAGGCTACAAGTCCTTCCAGGGCTGTATTTTCCTTGTCGAAGAATTGGGTGATAAACCCTTGAGCATCGCTTTTGGCCAGGCACCAGTTGCGCGGGTCATCAAAATCGTTGGAAACCAGCACGTAGTTTTCTTCATCGGGAAATGGCTCGGCGATAAAAGTGTCGCCGAGAAGCACCGTTGCTTCCATTGCGCCGTTTCTTTTTTCCAGGCCGGCAAAAAGCGACTGTACGATGCTGCCTTTTTGCTCCAGCAGGGCAAATTCAATCTCCAACCGACCTTGGAAAGCCCAGGGCACATATTGCAGCAATTGCACGTTGTTCGATTGTGTCACAATGACAACAGGCCCGGCCATTTTTTGCGCCAAATCGCCCAATATCCAGCCAATAACGGGTTTTCCATTTACCGGGATCATGGCGTTGGAGCCGCTGGTGGCGATGGGCAGGTGGGAAGCGTTTATGTCGCCGCCGCAGAGGATGATGGTAGTATGGTGGTTCAACATCTACGTTTTCAAAGAACGTTTCTTCAATATCGCCGAAGCACCGGTAGAAAAAATGTCGTGCAGCAAGGTGTTACGTACAATGGGTAACTTGCTGCTCAATTTGTTCAAAAGCCAAATATCCTTTGGTGCAACACTCCTAAATGACTCAACTTGAAAGCCACAAGAATCTGCCATCCGCTTGAATTTGCCAAAAGTAATATCGTTCAGATCCTTGTACCGCCGCAAATTCCGAATGGTGCCAGGCTTGTCAGCAAGCCCTGGGTACATGTCAAAAACCTTTGGATTCTCTTCTGCTAGCCGATACAGCGTGTTGCAAATCGTTTTTTCTGAAAAAAACAAGTTTGACCAAGGAACTTTTAAACCCTGTTTCAAGTGCGCCCCATATTTACTGTAAATAGAGGAAAATACAGGCACCACAAGTTGTCCTCCAGGCCGTAATACCCTATATGCTTCTACCATTACAGCTTTGGGCTCCATAAAATGCTCAAATACGTTTTCGGCCCAAACCATGTCAAAGCTTTCGTCTGGATAGTCGAGGTCGGTGGCATTTTTCTCCAAAAACTCAACATTGAGTTTTGCCTCGGCATTGCCCAACACCTGTATTGCCAGTTGTTGATGAAACTTTTCGGCAATGCTCAGATTATAGGTGTTCAAGTCAATTCCAACCACGCGCTTGGCACCGTTTATGGCCAAAAAACAAGTGATGCCGCCGTGCCCACATCCAATTTCCAGGATTTCTTTACTTTGAATATCTGCTTTTACGCCGTTGCGAACACAGGCTTGAAACTGCATTTTCATCGCGTAGGCCAAATGGTAGGCTTCGCCAGTAAGCGCGCCATCAGCCTTTAGCGGACGTTTTGGCGCTGGCCACTTTTTGGACAAGTGATATAGTATGGTTTCAGCAATTGACATGTATGATTGGTTTATTGTACATTTCGCTGCAACACCCAACGCGCTGAAAACTTAGGGAATAGTGCCCATAGCACAACAAAGCTGGCTACAATTATTCCTGCCAATCCCAATACAACTAGTATTGTCTTTTGCGCGTTAAACAAAGCTATGACTGTCACGCCTACCACCAGCGCAAACGCCATTATCGCAACGAAAGGGTAATTGATTTTTAGCATTCGGCTCGCTTCTGGAAATAAAATCGCCCCCATAATCAAAAAGGCCATAGACTGCAATAAGATAAAACTGTATGGCGTATAAAAACTCATTGTAAGCAGGGAAAGCACAACCAGTGTAATCATACCCCAAAACGAAGCTTTTATCATCATGGGTTGACGGGTGGAAAGCTCAAAGCCAGTGGTAATTTTAAAATATATCGCCTGCGCCACCGAAATACTCATAATAAACGGCACATACGGTATCCCAGCCCAATATTTAGGATCGATCAGCCAATGATAAAGCCAGGGCGTAAGCAGTGACAACACCCCCCAAAGCGCAATGATCCCGACCCAATACAGACTAATCAATTGCTTGAAAGTATGCGCAGGATCTTTGTCCGTTTTATGGATTTGAAACTTAAGCGGAACCCATGATTGCTGCACCATTCCGACTACAAACGAAAGCGGCTTGGCCAATTTAGTCGCTACTGCATAAAGGCCGGCGGTAGCTATTCCAAGCTTGTGGTTAATGATAAACGCTGTAAAAGTGTGAATAACCTGGGCTTGCATCTTGTGGGGTATAACGGGCAGTCCATATCCAAGTAGGTCTTTCAAGAGTGCTCGATCATAAGCAACCCATCGAAAATGCCGCCGTGAATCTGACCAATAAAACGCCGCCCGAAACAGCGAACCAACCAAACCCGCCGTCAAAGCCCCGGTAACCTGCATTTTCTCGAACAATACCAGCCAAATCGACAGCGTCAAAGTGACGCACAGGGTAGCCACATTCACCAGCGCGATCTTTTTAACTTTGCGCTCGCTGCGCAGCGTCACAATGGTCAGCGCTGAAAAATTGTCGCCCAAAAAAGTGCCCAGAAAGAGCCCAAACTGAAGCGTGGTGAGCATGCCTTCGAAAAAAGCGCCGTTGAGCAGGGAATAAAAGGGTATCAGCAGCAAACAAGCCAACAGCATCGCGGCTGTTTTTAACTGGGTGGCCAGGGAGAAATAAGCGTTTTTCCGTTCCGGGTCGTCACTCATGGAATAGTAGCGGAACAAAGCACCATCCATGCCCAAGCCCGCCAATGGACTGAAAAAGCCCAGCAAAATCGCCGACATGGCCAGCACCCCGTAATCTTCCGGCTGTAATTCTTTAGTGTAAAAAGGCACCAAAAACAGGCTCAAGAACTGCGACAGCATGGACGACAATCCATACGTGAGGCTATCGGAGGCCAGTTCTTTCAGGCGTTTCAGCATGTCAGTAATTCCACGATTTTTTCCGCGGCATGGCCGTGGTGGGCCAGCTGGTGTTGGGTAAATACCCGGCACTTTTCCTGATAGCTGCTGTAATCAGCTCGGATTTTTGCTGCAGCTTGTGTAAAACCATCAAATGAGTCAGCGAATTCGGCAACGCCTTCTTCTACGTATTGCTTGACCATGACGGATTCCCAGGTTGTAGCAACGACAATCATGGGACGCCCCCAGATGCAGGCTTCCATGCCAGCGCCGGAATTGTTGATGGCGATCAGGTGGTTGTCTGCAAAAGGGATAGGGGCCATACGATCCAGTAAGTTGATGTTGGGCCAATTCTGCATATAAGGCGAAATGTAGGCTTTTGCCAGTTCCCCAAGGTCGGCGGGATGTGGTTTTATGCTGACAACTGCTTCTGGGTTTTGATGGGCAAATCCAATTGCCATGTCGAGCAGCAAATACACTTCTTGCAGCGGTGTATGGGAAAAGCCCGGACTTGGCAGTACCAATATCCTTATTGACTGCGCTGTCAAAACTTTGGCACTGGACTCTTGAACCTGTTGAAAAACAGTATCATAAGCGGCATTTCCTGTAATTTCCACCGCGCAACCCGCCTGCCAGCGCTCAAGCCGCTGTTTGAAAAGTTCAGACCAAACGAGATACTTGTCTACCAACAAATTAGCGACTTGGTTGGTGTCGCCAATAAGTCCGTGCTGGATGGCGAAGGAGGGGATGTGGCGTGCACTGCAAGCCAATAAAACGGCATTGGCTTGATAGCTTTCTGCTTTAAACAACACTACTTTTCGAGGGGCTTGGAGGCGCAGCATCGTTTGTTGCAGCAGGTAAGCTGGTTTGGCAAATCGGATGATGCATGATTTTTTCGCGGAAGTGGAAAATAGGTTCCGGCAAAGCAAGCCAGTCTGGAATGATAAAGCCTTGAAATAGTGCCAACGGCTTACGTATGCATCGGCTGAAAAAGAAATTCCGGGCCATTCACCCTGGTATTTTTGAAAAAGTGAATCGCTTGTATAAATGATTGAAAATGAATGTTTTTTCGCTGACAAAAGTGCTGCTACCGGCCTAAAGTGCTTTAAGTGATTCTCGGTAATGATGACAAATACTATTTCGGTTTCCGGTAGCTTTTTTAGTGGGTTGTTGAATTTTACTGGATGGAAAACTTTGAGTGCTTCACGCAACAATCGACCAAAAGCAGGCTTTGTTTTTTCACGTTCCAACTCTAACCGCGTGCAGTACCAATACGCTTGAAAGGTCATCGGTTTTTTTGGAACAAATACTCCGCAAACTCAAAATCCATCATCTCATTAATATCGACCGATCGATCAGCGGGCATTAAATAGGCCAGGCTGCGTTTCCCAATGACATCATTCCTTGTTTCCAAATCAGCGCGCCAGGTGGCGTACACCGCACAATTGCGCACATATACCGGGGGCAAATTCTGGGCGGCAAAACGCCCGTTCTCATCTTCCAAAAATGGCTTCAATTCATTGCCATCCAATGTTTTAAGTTTTAGCGGGTGCACCATGTGGTCGAGCTTCACCACGCTGACAACTGAATCTGCTGTTGGATTGTCGAGCAGAAGTTGAATCGTTGCATCAATATCCACCGCCGTACGGAGCGGGGAACTAGGTTGTAATATTACTACCACATCGAAATGCAGCGCACTGCTTTCCAGGGAAGCCAGTGCGTGGCGAACATATTCGATGGCGGGGGCTTCGTCGCCGGAAATATCAGCTGGCCGTTCCAGGCAAATAATTTTCGGGTATTTTTTTTCGACGGCCAATATTTCGAGGCTGTCGGTGCTCAGGATAATATGGCTGAGCAATTTCGATTGCAGCGCTTGCTGCATGGCAATGTCCGTCAGTGTCGTTCCGGCAAAGGGGCGGAAGTTTTTCTGCGGCACCCGTTTCGAGCCAGCACGGGCTGGGATGATGGCGAGGAAGTTCATCTGTTCAAGGGGCGGTTACATGCGCGATCAGTTTCTTCGCTAAAAACAGCTCCGTTTTCTCAAAAGATTCCCGCGTATTTCCCCCAATATGCGGTGTAATCAATAAGTTGTCATGCAGCCGGGCGTAAGCAATCAGCGCTGAATTCTGATGCTGGTGTTCATTTTCTATCACATCCAACGCCGCCCCGGCAAGGTGACCACTTTCCAGATATTTGATCAAGGCCATACTGTCCACCAAAGCGCCCCTTGCGGTATTGAGCAGCACACTCCTCTTTTTGAAGGTCGACAACAGCGCGTCATTGAATACATAGTGGTTTTCAGCGGTGTAATTGATGTGAATGCTCACAATTTCGGCGCGGGAAACAAGGTTTTCCAGCGATGGACAAGCTTCAACACCAACTGCATCAAATGGAATGGGGTCGTACGCCAACACGTTGCATCCAAAGGTTTGAAAGTATTGAGCCGTGATTTTACCCAAACGGCCCATGCCTGCAATACCTACTGTTTTACCCAACAACTCTTGTCCCTGAAATTGGTCCCGATCCCAGCCGCCCGCCTGCACATGAGCCACTGCTTGCGGGATTTTTCGCAGCAAAGCCAAAGCCAAGCCGATGGTTAATTCTGCAGTGGCGCGCACCGAGCGCAAAAAATCAGTCTCGCCGCGCAAGCTGAGGGTTTTTATGCCTTTTTCCTGACAAGCTACCGTGTCAATATGATCTAAACCAGTGGCTGGGCAAACGATGATTCGGCAACGCGTAGTGCTAGATAAATGCTTCGCTTCAATCCTTAAACCCAGTCGAAACCAAAAAACATCGTATTCCTGAAGCGCTTTTTCGAGCGCATCTCGTTGAATATCAATCAATGTAACCTCAAAATGCTCTTGTAGCTCCGCCAAGGCTGCCGGACTAAATCCTTTTGTTTCGGCGATCAGCAAACGAAGTTTTAACACAGCTCGGGTAAAGGTTTTTTCCCTCCTGGAGCATCATTGGTGTCTACCCGGTGGAGAAAAAGCGGGTTTTGGAGTTGCTCAGCGGTATTCAAGCCACGTTTCATCGTGAAGGCAAACTGGATTCCCGCTTGTTCCAGTATAGGCCCCAGCGCCGGACTAACGGCTGCATCACCGCCAAAAGGGTAGGAAAACGAAACTACTTTTTTGCCACCAACGGATTCCAGGTAATGTATGGAGGACAAAATGTCTTTGCGGGCATCCTCCAGTGGCAGGGTAGCGAGCGGTACGTGCGCGCTCCCGTGCGCACCCAAAGCTCCTGCTGTTGCCAGACGTTGCAGGTCGGATTCTTGCATGTACAAACCACGGGAAAAAGCTGCTTCATCTGCTACCAACTGGTCAAAAAGCTGCTGCACCAATTTTTGTTTTTCATTTTCAGGCAACACAAAATTCAAATAGTATTTCAATTTTCGGGACAATGTGTCGTCGTATCGGTATTGGTTTTCAAGCAATTGTGGGTCAAAGACGTACTGTTGGATGTCGGTATTTGCCTTTAAAAAATCAAAAATATCGATGTCGGACAATTGGGTGCGCACATAGTGCAGCTGATGCACGGGCAGCACTTTTTGCTGGCGAATGGGGTTGGTCGGCACGTAGAAGATGGCGGGAATGTCTTTTTGGGATAAGAAATCGAAGGCGGCCATTTGCTCCTGAAGTCCGTCGTCGAAGGTGAGTAAGCAATAGTTGCCCTCCGGAAAATCCCGAAGTTGGAGCCATCTTGCCATTTGCGCCTGGGATACGAAGGTGTATTTTTGTAGTAAAAGCTCGATTTGCGGTTCCAATGCCTGGCGGCTGGTGGGGTAAATGCCAGCGGGGTAGGTCGTTTCCCGGAAATAGTGGAAGTTGACGGCGAGGAGGTTCATATATTGGAGAAGTGGGCCTTAAGGCCCTCAACCGGACCGCGTGAACGCGGTGCTACCAGCGCTCCGTGGGCGCATTGGTTTTTTAGTAATTAATTCTACTTTGTCAAATTAGGAATAGTTTTTATATCGGTCAATATCCGCTTGTCGTTGCTCATGTCTTTTTTGGATTGCGCTTGATATTCCGTTTTGCGTGTTGAGTTTATTGGAGAGTGTTTTAGCGAGCATGATTTTCACGTCTGGGCAAGACAATAGCGGTAAATCCTCTTTTTCTTCGATCCGGGTTTGTAAGATAAAATGTAGCGCCATCATAGTCAGTACCACATGGTGATACCATGAGATCCAGGATCGAACTTGATATTGATGCAATCCGAGTTGTTCTTTGACATCCTGAAAGGCTCTTTCTACCCAGTATCGTTGCATTTGGCGATAGAGCGCATCTTGTAGCGTCATGGGTTCATGGGGTTGAGAACAGAGGCTAAATTTAACTTCCGAGCCATCTAATTCTCTGGAAATAAGGAGCTGCACAGATTCCACTTTGTCTGCGTCATCTGCACCCCATACCCAGATGTCGACCAGTACTGCCTGACGCTTTAACGGGCCTTTTGTGCCTCTGCGATGTGTCAGCGCCTGCCACTGCCCAGCGGGTATGTTGGCAATGCGATTTTTTAGCAGGATTGGTTTTTGCGCACTTTTATACCTGATGGGGGTACGGCCTCTGCCTTCTTCTTT
>JBBRWA010000148.1:0-14240 GCA_038246345.1 Chitinophagales bacterium | reverse complement strand
TGAAACGCGCCGAAGCCAGCACCCATTCCCAGGAAAAACAATTGGAGGTGCTCAAGCACAATACCACCACCAGGCAATTCGACCGCATCACCCTCAATACTGGCGACGGGCTGCTGTTCATCCAAACAGCCGACATCCTGCACCTGGAAGCAAACGGTAATTACTCCTTTGCCTACCTCGCCGATGGCGAAAAGCATCTCGTGAATTGCAACATGAAAGATTTTGAAGAAATGCTCCCCGAGCCTGCGTTTTTTAGGATTCACCAGTCACATTTGGTAAACACCAGCCGGGTGAGGAAGTATTTGAAAGACGATGGAGGCTATGTTGTTATGCCGGATGGGGCAAAGCTGCCTTTGGCACGGAGGCGGAAGGAGGAGTTTCTGCGGGAACTAGGCGTAATGTGATAATTTGATAATTAGCCAATGTGATAATTGTACAGCACTCAGGGGTTAATGTGATAATTTGATAATTAGCCAATTTGATAATTATACAGCATTGTGGGGTAGTTTGATGTGTGTCTGAATTTCCATTTGTATGTATTTAATCGGCGATTGGCGATTACGTGAATGCCGGTTGTTGAAGTAGGTGCCAATATTTAAGCATCGTGTGTACTTCAACAATCGGCATTCATGTAATCGCCAATCGTCATTCTTTTTACTTTTCAAACCCCAAAACCACCTTCTCAATTATATCGCAGCAATCCTCCATTTGCGAATGATTCATCACCAGTGGCGGCGCGAAACGAATAATATTGCCGTGGGTAGGTTTGGCCAGCAAGCCATTTTTAGCCATTTGGAGGCAAATATTCCAGGCAGTTTTGCTGTCTTCAGTATCATTGATCACAAAAGCGTTCAGTAGGCCCTTGCCACGCACCAAGGTGATCAGATCGGGGCGTTTTGCACGCAGGTCTTCCATTCGGGCGCGGAAAATCTGACCCAATACTTCGGCATTCTCCGCCAATTTTTCGTCTTTTACAACCCGGAGCGCTTCCATCGCCACAGCGCAGGACAATGGGTTGCCACCAAAAGTAGATCCATGTTCGCCTGGCTTTATTGTCAGGATGATTTCATCGCTTGCCAACACGGCACTCACCGGCAATACACCACCGGAAAGCGCTTTTCCCAATACTAAAATATCAGGCTTGATGCCCGCGTGGTCGCATGCTAGTAGCTTGCCTGTACGTGCAATGCCCGTTTGTACTTCATCTGCAATGAAAAGGACATTGTGTTGCTTGCAAAGTTTATGAGCACCCGGCAGGTAGTCCTCATCGGGTACAAACACACCAGCTTCACCTTGGATAGGTTCTATCATTAATCCCGCGACATTCGGATCTTGCAGCGCAGCTTCCAAGGCTGGCAAATTATTGTAAGGAATGACCTCAAAGCCATCAATATAGGGACCATAGCCTTTTTTGGCAACCGGATCAGTAGAGGCTGAGACGACCGCTAGTGTGCGACCGTGAAAATTGCCTTCTACAAATAATATCTTGGCTTTACCAGCAGGAATGCCTTTTACGACATAGGCCCATTTACGGCACAATTTCAAGGCCGTTTCTACCGCTTCAACACCCGTATTCATGGGTAATACCCGCTCATAGCCGAAGTAGTTGCACATAAATTCGGCAAACTGCCCGAGTAAGTTACTATGAAAAGCACGGGAAATGAGCGTCAGTTTTTGCGCCTGCTCTGTCAAAGCAGCAATCAGCCGTGGATGGCAATGCCCTTGATTCACTGCGCTGTACGCCGACAAAAAATCGTAGTAGCGCTTGCCTTCCATATCCCAAACGTACACGCCCCTACCCCGCTCAATTACAACAGGCAATGGGTGATAATTGTGGGCATTGTATTTATTTTCGAGTTCTATTATTTCCGCCGAACCTAAAGCTTGCGTTGTCGTCAGGACTTCCATTTTATATAAAATTTGTGGTGTTAGGCAAAGGTACACAAAAAGGGGTTTCCGGTTTCAGGTTTCAAGGTTTCAGGTTTACGCAAAAATCAGGTTTCAGGTTTCAAGGTTTCAAGGTTTCAGGTTTACGCGGTTGGTGGTTGCCATGAAGCAGTATTTCAAAATTAACAAGAAGTCCTGTTAATATTGAAATAGGACTTCAAGAGTTGCGAGCAGACCGCGGAAACCGGAAGCCTGATTTTTGCGTAAACCTGAAACCTTGAAACTTGAAACCTGAAACCCCTTTTTTATACCTTTGCGCAAATGTTTCTTTTATGCGATTCGATATTGTGACAGTGTTGCCGGAGCTGCTGGAAAGTCCACTAAACTATTCCATCATGCAAAGGGCCAAGGACAAGGGGCTACTGGAGGTGTTCCTGCATCATTTGCGCGACTATGCTCCTGGCAAGCACAGACAAGTAGATGACTACCAATTTGGTGGTGGCGCTGGCATGGTCATGAAACCAGAGCCAATTGCAACATGTATTGACAAATTGTGTGCCGAAAGGGAATATGACGAGATCATTTATACTTCACCTGACGGGGTTTTGCTCGATCAAGCGCTTTGTAACAAGTTGAGCATGAAAAATAACGTGTTGATACTTTGCGGGCACTATAAAGGTGTGGATGAACGTATCCGGCAAAAATACATAACCCTTGAAATCAGCATCGGCGACTATGTTTTATCAGGTGGTGAATTGGCTGCGGCTATTATTGTAGATTCCGTAGGCCGCCTCATTCCCGGGGTACTAAACGACGAAACCTCTGCCCTTTTCGACAGTTTTCAAGATGATTTATTGGCACCTCCCGTGTACACGCGCCCGGCGGAATGGGAAGGAATGCCTGTGCCAGAAGTGCTGCGCTCGGGCCATGAAGCCAATATTGAGGCATGGCGGCATGAACAAAGCATGGAAAGAACACAGGCTCGGCGGCCAGATTTGTGGGAGCGTTACCTTAAATCTGAGTAGCTTTTTTAAACACATATTTTTTTTAACACATAGACACAGGGACATAGAAAACATAGTAATACCCGTCACGACATAAAAAAACTCGCACAACGCCACAACGCCACAACGAAAAAGGCTTCGCTTTTGGCGCTTTCAACGGTTTCTGGCCAATAGAGACGCGACTTTGTGTCGTTGTGGCTTGGTGTGAGAAAGTTTATTTCGTGTTTGCCGTGTTTGTCCTGCTATGTTTTCTATGTCCCTATGTGTCTATGTGTTAAAAAAAAGTATGTGTCAAAAAAACAATGCCGTGTTTGTCCTGCTATGTTTTCTATGTCCCTATGTGTCTATGTGTTAAAAAAAGTATGTGTCAAAAAAATAATGCCGTGTTTGTCCTGCTATGTTTTCTATGTCCCTATGTGTCTATGTGTTAAAAAAAGTATGTGTCAAAAAAACAATGCCGTGTTTGTCCTGCTATGTTCCTACGTGTTAAAAAAATACACGTGTTTAAAAAAACTACATAATGCTCCTCCCCAGCAGTCGCCAAAAATAATTTCCATTTTAAAAACAAAAAGTTTTATTTTAAAAAACAATTAGTTTTATCTTTGTTGCGACAACACGCAACTAATAAGGGTTTTGTGTTCCTCGAAATGGTAATGTGCCCTCAAATATTCAGTTCACCCCCCCCCAAGTTGCTGATTATTATCACATTATCAAATTACCACATTGTCAAATTAGCTAAGAAGATGAATCTATGTCCAAACTGCGCCGCCGAAGTCATCCCGGGATCAAAATTCTGTAACCGCTGTGGCGACAAAATTGCGGAGCGTACCAAAGAATGTCCTGCTTGTAGTCACCGCGGGCCCCTTTCCTCTGTCTTTTGCCATCATTGCGGCTTTCACTTTGATGCAAAATTTAAGGACAATGACAATCAATATATCCCAATTTACCCACTTGAATTTGAATATGACACCCTGACGGAGCAGGTCAAAGCCTTATTTTTCAAGAGTTTGAGTCAACGTGTAACTGCGGAGCACGACCCGAACAAATATCCAGACTATGTAGAGCGCTTCTACCAATCCAGGTTCCGTGAAATTTATGGCTTGCGTGCCGAGCAAATTGCCGAGGACGTGTACACCCAATGGGAACGATTCGGCAGCGAAGCACTTCCTGAAATAGACAAGCGGCTAAAGATTGCTTTTGAAGGCCTGCTCGATTTTTTCATCATTCAATACTGCCCCGACTTGAATGGCATGTTGCTGCCATCTGCCATTTTAAAATACGAAAAGGCCATCCCAGGCAAAACTGATCTATGGCAGATGATCCAGGACTTCCTCGATTTTGACCACGAAGAGGAAGTGGTGTATTTTGATTTCATCACCATGAAGCCCGAGTTGTTGGCCAATGCCTGCAAAAGTTTTCTAGGCGCCGAGCGCAATGAACGCGTCTTTTTTATCTGCGACCTGTCTGTAAAAAGCAACTGTAAAGAGGGCTTTGCCATGACCAACAAAGGCATTTACTGGCTGGCGCCTTTCGATCGGCCGCGCAGGGTGTTTTACGCAGATATTGGCACCATAAAAAAAGAAAAAGAGTGGCTGACCATCAATGGCCATTTCTTTCACGCAACGCCTACACTCAATTTGAAGCTCTGCAAGCTCCTAAAAAAACTTCGGGGTTGGCGCTCAGAGGATGCAAAAATTAAAAACCCCATGGAAATGGCGTAAAAAGCTGTTATTCAAGCTAAAACTCAGCTGTCCGAAACTTTCTTTAATATTCTTGGGTTAAGTTTTTGTCAGTTTCAAATAAGCGCTGTTATCTTTGCACCCGCTTACGAGCAAAATGGAGGTTGTAGCTCAGTTGGTTAGAGCGTCGGTTTGTGGTATCGAAGGTCGGGGGTTCGAGACCCCTCATCCTCCCAGTATTGAAAAAGGCGATGCAATTGCGTCGCCTTTTTTGTTTTTTACCACTTATTTTTCTGGTGTCACATCCCCCGAAATAACCACCCTCGATTCATTGGGGTAGGTATTGGCCGTCACCGTGATCATTTTTTTCTGCCGTTCAGACTTACCCTCCGTATTAAACCTTGCAGAAATCTCACCCGTTCCTCCAGGTGGAATGGGCTCTTCTGGCCATTCTGGTACCGTGCAGCCACAAGATGAGCGGGCTTTCAGAATGGTAAGCGGCACTTTCCCTGTATTGGTGAATTTGAAACTGTGCGTTACGACGTCACCTTCCTTGACCGTACCAAAATCGAATTCGGATTCTTCAAATACAATACGGGCCAATTGATTGGTATCGGTGGGCATACCCGCCGTTGCAGGATTGTTGATCATATCGGAATTGGTGCCACCCTCCCCTACTTTTTGAACACCAGAAGAATCGTTTTTACAGGCAACCCAGGCAAGTGATGCGGCGATGAGTAAAAAATAACTGTTTTTCATACTAATTCAATATTTTGCGTTAATTTTTGCAAAGATAGAATCTCTCAAAACCTGATTATCACAACAAATTGAAAATGAAAAGAATGGTTTTCCTCATCGGCTTTATGGGCTGCGGCAAAACATATTGGGCCAAACGCATGGCAGGCATATTGGACGTTCCATGCTATGATTTGGATGCGATGATAGAACGCTACAGTGCAATGCCTGTTAATCAGATTTTTGAAAATACCGGGGAAGCTGCCTTTCGCGATGTAGAGAAAAAAGTGCTGCACCATGGCATGCACCTTGTTCCCGGTATGTACGCGGCGGGCGGCGGCACCCCGTGTTTTTTCGACAACATGGACTGGATGAACGAAATTGGTCTTACAATTTACTTGAAAACACCCACAAATATTTTGGTAGAACGCTTAAAAACGGAGCGTTTGCTACGCCCCCTTTTGGCCCAAGTAGAAGAACACGCTTTGGAGGCACATATTGAACAATTGGTTTCGCAGCGTTCACCATTCTACACGAAAGCGGCCATTTGCCTCGAACAAAGTCCCGAAAACAGGCCTGTTTTCGAACAAATACTGCTAGAGGCCATCAACGCCGAATATTAATCAGGCCATTTTCATCCTGTTCCAAAATACCCTCATCCAGCAAATATTCCAGCACTTTTGATACGAGTTCATGCCGTTTTAAAGCAAAGGCACTCATAATCTCCTCTACAGGCAAGGCTTCCTTCAGCAGCACCTGGCGGATTTTCTGCTCATATACCTCAAACTCAGCATTATTCACGGTGCTTTTATTCCGTCCAGTACAAACATCACAAATACCACATGGCTTGCTGTCCGGCTCATTGAAATAGGCCAGCAACAATTGACTGCGGCACTGTCGCTCTTCCGCATATCGGATAGCTTGTGCGGTGCGTTCTTCCGCCCGCTCTTTCCTGAATTTGAACTTTTGCAAGTCTATTGAAAGGTTTTCCGCCGAAACACGCTCCCGGAGAAAAATAAGTTGCGGCTTTTCACTCATGGGTTCATATTCCAATACACCCTCCTTTTGGGCCGCGAGCAACACTTGTGTGACCTGCTCCTTGCTGCGGTTGGCGTATTTGGAAATCAAGCCTTCACTGACATCTACAAAATCTTGTTGAATGCCTGGGTAGGCCCGCAACAGCGTTTTTAATATCGTATCAGCCGCTGCATTGCGCAACTGATAGTCGTAAATCGCTTCCCGGCTGGCCACTACATGTACTTTGGCGGGCGCAGATGCGGCCTCTCCCAGCGCAATCCAGCCTTCCAGTTCCAATAGACGCAATGACGCATGGGTCTGTGCCAGTTCCAGTTTGTAATTGTGGCAAAAAAGATTCAGGTCAAAATCGAAGCTTTCATATAAGCCTGCGCCGACTGCCAATTGGGTATGGCTTCCTAGCGCCTTATACACCCGGCGCACCATTTCCAGCGGTGGATACCCCGCTTTGAGATAGTACCGGAGCGCATCTGCGTCACCAGCACCGTACAACAGTGTTGCGTAGGATTTCAGCCCGTCGCGGCCACCGCGGCCTGCCTCCTGGAAATAAGCTTCCAGGGATTCGGGCATCTGCAAATGCACCACCACCCGCACATCGGGCTTGTCGATGCCCATGCCAAACGCGTTGGTACAAACGATGATGCGCGTTTTTCCACCGATCCAGGCCTCTTGTTTGGCACTTCTTTCTTCGGTGCTTAGTCCTGCGTGGTAGTTGTCGGCACTGATGCGGTTTTGTGTTAGAAAATGCGCAACTTCCTTGGTTTCCCCGCGCGTCCGCGCATAAACAATGCCAGAGCCAGGGACATTGCGCAAGATGTCGAGCAGTTTTTCGCGTTTTTTATCTTCGTAGAGTACGGAGTAGGAAAGGTTATCGCGTCGAAAGCTCTGCTGGAAAACAAGGGGTTCTTTGAAGGCTAATTTCTCCTGGATATCCAGCAAAACCTCCTTGGTGGCTGTGGCGGTAAGTGCCAGCACGGGTACTTTTGGGAGCATTTCCCGCAGTTCTGTAATCCGTAAATAGGATGGCCGAAAATCATAGCCCCATTGACTGACACAATGCGCTTCATCCACCGCAATCAAATTGACGTTCATGCGCTTGATGCGGGCAATAGCCATTTCAGTAAGCAAGCGTTCGGGGCTCAGGTACAGGAGTTTATAGGCGCCATTGCAGGCGTTTTCAAAAACAATATCTACAGTGCGCCGGCTCATGCCCGAATAAATGGCGGCAGCAGGGATGCCGCGCTTTTGCAGGTTCTGCACCTGGTCTTTCATCAGGGCAATTAACGGGGAAACGACCAGGGTAATACCGTCCTGGCAAAGCGCCGGCACCTGAAAACAAATAGATTTCCCACCACCCGTCGGGAGCAATGCTAAGGTATCCTTTCCATTCAAGGCAGCACGGACAATATCTTCCTGCAGGGGACGGAAAGCTGGGTAGCCCCAGTATTGTTGCAGGATATCGAGTGGTTGTAGCAAGTAGTGGATGGTTTAAGGCAAAGGTACACGACATTTTGACTGGCAATCACCCTGCGGGAATGGAAATTATTTTGCGCCTACTGGCCCAGCTTTTATATTTTTGCCGTCATATTGCATCCAAAATACTCCATACATGAAAAAGCGATGGCTTTCGGTTTTGCTGGTACTTGCTTCCACCATCTTACTGATACTTTTATCCTTCAATGCCAACAAGTATCCCGATAAGCTTATCTGGACGGATATGGAGGGTTATTACGTGTATTTACCCGCAACATTTATCTACGGCGGCTTCAAAAAAGAGGCCGTCAGGGATACCAACTACATAAAAGCCTGGCCTGGCACAGATAAGATTTACACCAAATACACCAGTGGTGTCGCCATATTAGAAGCACCTTTTTTCTTCGCGGCACATATATTGAGCTATCCACTGGGCTATCCATCCGA
Organism: Chitinophagales bacterium; assembly: GCA_038246345.1. GTDB lineage: Bacteria > Bacteroidota > Bacteroidia > Chitinophagales > Saprospiraceae > M3007. The sequence goes on along the minus strand of JBBRWA010000148.1, from coordinate 5,980 downwards.
TGGTCACAGCCTTATTTATTGCTACTTCCTGATGTTTGCCGCTATCTTTTATATGTTAGCTGGCATGTATTTGTTGTGGCGCAGTATCCAGGCGTATTACAGTAATACCGCCGCGCTGGTGTCGCTGGCATCATTGTTTCTGGGCACCAACATGTACTACTACACCATGTTCCAGCCCTCGATGTCTCATATCTACAGCTTCTTCATCTTTGCTGCGGTCATTTATTTGACGGATAAAATCATTGCGCCCCGCGAAAAAAACAGCTCCAGATGCTTTTTGCTTTTTGGCCTTTCCGCCGGGATCATGGTGCTGATACGCCCCACAAGTGCCATTGTGTTGCTGTATCCTTTGTATCGATGGAGCTAAACAAACAGATGAAAAGTGGGCTTATATTCAAAAAAACGCCCTGAATCTGTTGATCATGGCGGTTGCCGCCATCGCCGTATGGATTCCACAGCTGATCTATTGGAAATCTGTGACCGATCATTGGATCATGTGGTCTTATGGCGACGAAACATTTAAATATTGGAAGGAGCCAAAATTGTTTCGGGTGCTGTTTGATGCCTGGAATGGATGGCTCTTGTACAGCCCGATTGCCATTATTCCATTGGTAGGGCTTGTATTGGGGCGGCACTCCAACCGCCATTCAGAGCGCATCATCATGTTGATACTGGCCCTGGCTACCTATCTGTTTGCCAGTTGGTGGGCCTGGTGGTTTGGCGGCGCTTTTGGGCACCGTTGTTACGTGGAGTACTATGCGCTCCTGGCAATGCCTTTTGCCGCAGTCGCCGAGCGGGCTTTTAAATTCACGTGGAGCAAGGTGGTATTTATCGCCCTATGCTTGTTGCTCATTTACTACAACCTCGGCCTGACCTATCATTACCAGGCGCCTTGGGATGGGCCAAACTGGACTTATGACAGTGTGTGGAATGAAATTAAGCGGCTTTTTTAAGGGTTTGGCCTGGCGTAGTCAACAAAATATAATTCTATTCGAGCGTTAGACCTTCCAGCTTTTTAAAACCTGGAAGGTCTTCGCCAAGAAAATCGGAATAAAATATGGCGGTATTTTCAATGCCGCCCGTTTTAACACAACCCCGAGGGCCATTTGATCTGACGATTTTTCATCGTCCGACCAATAAGTACAAACAAATGTCCACGCTTACCCCGCCTTTCCTTCCAACAAAAATTAGGGATGACTCATGTTTAAAGCGCTAAAAACCGATCCCTGCTCAGTTCCCACACATTCACCTCCTGCTCAAAGTTGAGCCAGCCCGGTGTTGTCACCACTGATCGAAGCAATTGAAACTCGACTTTTTCGAGTGTTTTGTTCGGGCCCGGATTGAGGGAATACGGCTCGCTGTACACCTTTTCCAATTCCAGGTTGGCAAAAAAGTAGGGTAATGACATTTTTACAAAGGTTGTCCCGACACCTTTTTGCCGAGTATGTGGCTGCCAAAGGTGCAAGTGCATATACGCTTCCTCTCCAAATTTGATCTTATTAACGTTGCAATGCCCAACAGCCTGACCATTGATTTCCCAAATGGTGCAATACGACTGTTTTTCTCTATAGGATTGAGACAGTTGGGATGCAAGCATTTGATGCCATTGCTCCCGGCTGGGCATTTTATCGAGGGCGACCCCCATGCTGGTCAGAAACGCATCGTCGGCTCCGAGCCAATAATTAGTGATAAGTTCAATGTCTGATGCTTGTATTTCTCTAACAGCGAACATGAGTGATGAGTTATGAGTTATGAGTGATGAGTGATGAGTTATGAGTTATGGGTTATGGGTTATGGGTTATGGGTGATGTTATGGGTTGCACGACATCCGAGATTCAATTTGGGGATGGTTTTTCAGCACTTTTAGCGATTTGAGAGATGCGCTTTTCTAAACAGGCTCAAAGCTACCGTAACAAAGTAACATCACCCTGTTTGCGCAGCAAACTCGCATCATTGTCCACCCGACACGTCAAAAACCACACGTAAACCCCAGGCGGGCATAATTGCTGCCGGAAAGTACCATTCCAGCCGAGGGCAGGATTTTCTTCCTGGTACACCAGCACACCCCAGTTATTAAAAACCTGTAGCCGTTCGAAGACCTATTTACTTGCCTATGCTGAAGTAATATTGGGCTGACAGTTGGAACCGATGCCATACCATGTCGTATTTGGATGGGGTTGAGCTATATAGCCCGATAAACTCAATATTAGAGGTCTCTCTTGTCCAGAAATACTGAAACATCAGTTCAAGTTCATTTTTTTTGTTCAATTGCCGCCGCCAGCCCAAGCCGGCATAAACCCCAAGAATTGGCGTGTTGAATTGAAGCTTCCCTGCTTCCCATAAACCCTCCTCCAGACTTGGTGTGGGTGTCAGGTAAGAAGGGCTTTCCACGCGATATGGCAGTCCCCAGGACTTTTCAAATTTTGCCGTCAAGGGAAAAGAAAACGTCAAGCCTCCGACGACGACCGGGCCACTTTTGTTGTATGATTTTGGGCGAAATCGCACGCCAATCGGGATTTCCAGGTGCTGCATGCGCAGGGAGAAAACATGTCGGTAAAAAAAACCAAGGTAGGCCGGAATGGGTTCGCCCGTATTGGGGTTTATAGCTTGACATATTTTACCACCAAATGAGTTCAGGGAATCACTGAGCAAACTTTTATCTACATAATTTACGCCCGCAGAAAACCCCAGGGCTGTATTAAGGTTGAAGTTTGCCGACATACCAAACGTGGCGTGGTTCGCATTGGAGAAATGCGCGTTTTCAAAGAGTTTTGAAGACACAAACGTAAACTTGGGAACAGGCTGCAAATAGTACCCTGCCATAATGCCCAAACTAAACTTGGGGCGCAAGGTCTTTTCTTTTTGAACTTGCGGTATTTGCCCAGGATAAGCGCAAGCGTTCATCGCTTTAAAATAGCGTTCCAGATGCACCTTGTTGTATAGCAACTTAGCCTTTGTTTTTTCGGCGCAGGATCCAAAATACACCTTCATTTGCGTTTCCACGCCGCGCGGGTTTACGCTGATGCGTTTGGGCTTTTCTTTGGAATCGAAATAAAACACGCTCACTTGCTTTTCCCGGGAGCCTTCATACAGGTTGTACCCGCCATGCACGATCCGTTGCAGGAATATCCTGAAAGTGTCTGCTTGAAAAACGACCTTTTGCGTAGTAATAAACAGATCCTTTTAACCATGAATTTCCCGGATATCCGCAGGTGTAAGCTTGGTCCAGTTGTCAGCCCCGGCAGCTTTGAATTTCAGGACATTGTCTTTAAGGCTGCCGATGTAAAACTGCCCGGACAGGGAATCTCCCTTGTTTGAAAGGTAGTATCCCTTGGCGACGTCTTTGGCGGCAGCCGTGGCGGAGATGCAGGCGATGAGGCCTAGGCAATAGAGGGTTGTGTTGAAGTAGCTTTTCACGTGTTTGTAGTTTTGAAATTTGCTGCTAAAGGTATGGGCGTTGGGGGAAAATGGTTTTTTTTTACTGGTAGTTGGTACCATTGGGGGTGATGCGGCCTTCGTCGTGGTATACCGCCTCTAAGGTAAGGGCACCGCCGCTTCCGGTGGTACGGTATTCGAGGCCGTTAACATAATCCTGGGTGTACACCACCGTGCCCTGGTCATTCACCGTTTTGCGGAGTTTCTTGCCTGCATGGTCGTACAGCAGGTAGATTTTGCGCTCTGCGCCGCCGGTGCCGACCGGGATGGTCATTTGCTTGGGCAGGTTGAGGTGGTTGTACAGCAGCGACAAGTCCTTGTAGGGATCATAGGTCATATTGCCGTTCGCATCATAGATATAGGTGGCCGTGCCGCTGGCGATGCCGGGGTTGAAGCCCCTTCGCGCCAAGCTCCCACTCCCCGCCAAGCGCCCTGCCTGAGTATTTTCACCACGCAAGAATCGTATACCAGGATTTACCCCTACCCCCTTGACAACCGCATCAAAAAGCATTCACGCTGATACACGCTTTTTCCCATTTGACCACAAAAAAGGCGATCTCCCGGTATTACCCACTGGAGATCGCCTACTAAATCTTCTACAATTGTACTATCGATTCAACACGATTTTCCGAACCACCTGCTTATTGTCGATGCGGATAACCAGGGAGTACAAGCCATCTGAAAGACCCGACAAGGTCATCGCAATTTGCTTGTCCTGCACCGAATCCTGCAACAGTACCCGGCGGCCAGTTTGATCAAACACTTGCATAAACACATTTTCGCCCACCAGCTCATCTGGCAACAAAATGGAGATGTCACCGGAAGTAGGATTTGGGAATACGCGAATACCATCCAGAATAATCGGGGTGTCTTGTGTGCCCGAAGTGGTGTTTTGCACCGTGATCGGCATACCCGCTACCGTACAACCATTGTCGTCTGTTATCACAACATTATACGTGCCTGCGGCTAATCCTGTGGGATTTTGTGCCGTAGAAACCTCCACACCATTTAATAACCAGGAATAGGAGTAAGGCGGCAAACTACCCGCTACATTGATAAAAATGGAACCAATGTGCAGCATATTGACATCGTTGAACACAGTGTCTAAGGTTACCGTCAACGGGCTGAGAATGGTCACTTCAAAGGAGCAGGTGCCAATATTCCCTTGTGCATCCATGAAAGTGTAGGTCGTTGTCGTGGTACCCGTTGGGAATAGTGCCCCAATAGGCAGGCCTTCCGTGATGTTGAAGCTACCGCCGAGGATCAAACAGTTGTCGGTAGCCGTTGGCGCTTGGTAGAACACCGGGTTGTCGGCAAAACAATGCACGAGGCTGGGCGAACAAATCAAAATCGGAGCAGCATTATCAATAATGGTGACCGTGATGGTTTGAGAAGTTACATTCCCAGCATCGTCAGTAGCTGTGATGGTGACATCATGATTGCCCAATTGTGTGCAGGTAAATTCCCCTGGAAGAATCACAACAGAAGCCAAAACACAGTTGTCTGTAACTGTGGCATTCATGTTTTGAACCGTTAACACGACATTTCCATCAGGGCCAATTGGAACAGGTGTGTTGCTGGCAACAATCACCGGCGCAATATTGTCGTCGGAAAGTATTGTTACGGAAGTACTGGCCGTACAACCGTTTTCATCGGTAACAATAGCGGTGTAGGTTCCGGCAACCAAACCTGTAGCTTCATAGTTGCTTTGGCCATTACTCCATGCTATAGAGAGGCCTCCGGTGCCGCCAGCGGCCGCAACAGAAGCATACCCTTCCGGTGATGTCGGGCAAGAAGTGACGCTGGATGAATCAACAACCACAACGATGGCTGGTGGTGCCAACAATTCGACTGGCACGATGATACTGCACCCGTTTGTATCGGTAACTTCCACCGTTTGTATGCCTGCTGGCAAATTGGTTTCCGTAGCCGTGGTACTGCCACTGCTCCAGGCATACGTAAATCCACCTGTTCCGCCCGTCAATAAAACGGTCGCAGAACCATTTGATGCGCCATTACAGGTTGGGTTCGTAATTTGCAAATTCGTGATCAGGTTGCAGTTTCCTGCCTCCACTTCTACCGTTTGAACGGCAGTGCAATTGTTGGAATCCGTCACGGTAACCGTGTAGGTACCTGCGGCCAAACCGGAGATGGTCGCTGTCGTTTCAGCATTGCTCCATTCAAAAGTATAGGTACCCGAGCCGCCCGTTGGGTTCGCGCTCGCCGTACCATCATCGGTGCCAGAGCCACTGGTGACAGAACCTGTCGCATTGGCAACCAAGGCACTTGGCTCTTCAATCGTAAATGTTTCAACCTCTGGGCAATTGTTAGCATCCGTAATGGATACGGAGTAACTGCCTGCGGCGAGGTCACTCAGATTCGTCGTGGTATTGCCCGTGCTCCATAATATAGTGAACGGCGCTGCGCCGCCCATAAACTCAAGCACTGCTGTGCCATTACCTGCGCCGAAACAACTGATGTCTGTCGACAGGATTTCTGTTGCCAGCGTGCAGTCAAACTGGTTGACGTTTATCGTGCGCACGCG
>JBBRWA010000147.1:0-14319 GCA_038246345.1 Chitinophagales bacterium | reverse complement strand
GATTTCAAAGTTGCCATTGGCATCACAAGTACCTTTGCCCAGCGCTACAGTGGAGCGGTCGAAATGCGCCTGATCGAGGGAAACTTGCAAGTTCGCCGCATTGGAAATGGTGCCTTTAATGGCATGTGATTGGCCGTTGCATGCAAAAAAGATGGCAAAAGCCGGGAGAAAAAGGGTGAAAAATGAGTTTATTTTTTTCATGGGCAATTTTTTCATTAGAAAATTCAAAGTGAATAATTTTATTGACGGTGAAGGGCTTATGTGGATCTAACGAAACAAAGTTACGCCATTATCCGCTCCAAAACCATCTCATGCGTCCTTTTCCAGTCGTCCACCGATCCCCAGCTTTCTCCATCTACGACGATCAAATTCTTGCTGACCATGCCAATGGATTCATAAGCAGCGTTTTCGGCAATCAGGAAACGTTCAAAATCTTCACTTTGTTCTGCTGATACCGAAACCATAATCCGGCTTTGCGCTTCGCCAAACAACCAGGCGTCCTTGCGCATGGTGACATTGGAGCTGATATCAAAGCCCAAGCCGCGGGGCATGGCGCTTTCCACTAGGTTGGCAAGAATGCCGCCATCGGACACATCGTGCACGGATTGTACGAGTTTTTGCTGGATGATCTTTTTCACCAATTGTTGGACTGTATATTCGGTTTCAAGGTCGAAATGCGGGCAAGGGCTGTATTCTAAACCCAAGTTGTTGCGCAGGTATTCGCTGCTGCCCAGGTCTTCCCGACTCGTGCCGATCATGTAAATCATATCGCCTGGATTCTTAAAATCAAGGGTCATCATGTTGTCCAGGTTTTCGAGCAAGCCCAACATGCCGATGGTTGGGGTAGGGTAGACGGGTGTTGCGACACCGTTTTTGGTGTATTGGTTGTAAAAACTCACGTTGCCGCCCGTCACAGGTGTTTCAAATTTGCGGCAGGCTTCTCCCATGCCCCTGATCGCTTCGGCAAACTGGTAGTACACTTCCGGGTTGTAGGGGTTGCCGAAATTGAGGCAATTGGTGATCGCTACGGGTTCGCCGCCGGCACACACGATGTTGCGTGCCGCTTCAGCTACTGCGATCATGGCACCTTTGTACGGATCGGCGTAGACGTAGGCGGAGTTGCAATCCGTGGTGAGTACCAGGGCTTTTTGGGTGCCTTTTACGTACACCACGGCGGCGTCGCTGGGGCGGTTGGTGGTCATGGTTCCGGTGCGCACCATCGAATCGTATTGTTGGGTGATCCAGTTTTTGGATGCGAGATTGGGTGAATTCCAGAGTTTTTTTGCCGCCATGCGGTAGTTGGGTGGCGGGGCGATGTGGGCCAGTTTGAATTTTCCTATTTCTACGAAATAAGCCGGAGCGCTTTGATCGCGCACGTATACGGGTGCGCCGCCGCCCAGCACCAGCGGGTCGGCGGGCACATCGGCCACCAATTTTCCTTCGTAATGGTATTCCAGGCGGTCTTCCGGGATGGTAACGCCAATTTCGGCACAGGGTAAATCCCATTTGTCGAACACAGCCTTGATTTCGGCTTCGCGGCCGGGCTTTACCACGATCAACATACGTTCCTGACTTTCGGAGAGCAGGATTTCCCAGTCTTTCATGTTGGCTTGGCGCACGGGTACTTTGGAGAGGTCGATGCGCATGCCGCAGCCCGCTTTGGCCGACATTTCCGACGTTGAGCAAGTGATGCCCGCTGCGCCCATGTCCTGCATACCGACGAGGGCTCCTGTCTGGATGGCTTCGAGGCTGGCTTCCAGGAGCAGTTTTTCTTGAAATGGGTCGCCTACTTGTACAGCAGGCAGGTCTTCATGCGAATCTTCTGAAAGATCGGCGGAGGCGAATGTAGCGCCATGGATGCCGTCTTTACCGGTGGCCGAACCAACAATAAACACGGGATTGCCAGGGCCGCCAGCCGTGGCGCTCACGGTTTCACCCGCCTTAACGATGCCAGCAGACATGGCGTTCACCAAAATATCGTGGTTGTAGCAAGGCATAAAATACACTTCGCCGCCCACGGTAGGCACGCCAAAGGCGTTGCCGTAATCGCCAATACCTTTTACCACACCGGCGATGAGTTGCTTCATGCGCGAATTGTCGGGCATGCCGAAGCGCAAGGAATTGAGCGCCGCAATCGGCCGTGCACCCATGGTGAAAATATCGCGGTGGATGCCGCCAACCCCGGTAGCCGCGCCCTGGTACGGCTCGATGGCGGAAGGGTGGTTGTGGCTTTCTATTTTGAACACACAGCCGAGGTCGTCGCCGATGTCGACGAGGCCGGCGTTTTCTTCTCCTGCGCCCACGAGCAGGCGTGCGCCTTCCCGAGGCAGGGTTTTGAGTTGCAGGATGCTGTTTTTGTAAGAACAATGCTCGCTCCACATAACCGAGAAAATGCTGAGCTCGGTAAAATTGGGCAAGCGGCCCAGGAGTTCTTTGATTTTTTCAAATTCGTCGGCGGTAAGGCCCAGGTTTTTGGCAATTTCTACAGTCGGCTCCATGCGATGCGTGTCGTGTTTGTATTGTGAGAGGAAGAAACGTATGTTTCGCGGCGCAAAAGTAGAGAGAGTTGGGGAGAAAAGTGGTGGAAATTTGGGGATTTCCGACGGAAGTTTGCAAGTAAAATTATGAAAAATTAGCCAACCACTTTCAAGCTGTTGAATAATGATGGAGTCAATGCTCTCAAAAGAGTTCTTGCAGTCAGATGTAATTTCTGGAGTGGAAATGAAAAATTCTAGAGGTATTTTTACTCCTTGATACAACACAAAAACCCAATAATTATGTTCGAACGCGAGAAAAAATGGCTTAAAAGTTTCGATAACACCACTTGGTTTTATGTCATACTGTTTGGAGTTAGTCTAGCATTGCTAAAAACATCCTTTGCCTTTCATCCTGACACGAGTGGCGATTTTTTGGGAAATGTACGTGTAGAATTTATCGGATTCTGCTTTGATGTGCTTTTTTTAGGATTGATATTTTCTGTTTTTATGCAGCGATATCAGAAACAACAGGACATTAAACGTTGGCAAGAAGAAATTGATGACTACCGTTTTTGGAATGAAAAAGAAGCAATTCATCGGATTGTTGGAAATGTAAAGCGATTAAACAAAGCTGGGGTTTCAAAGGTGAATTTGCATTTTTGTTATTTAGAAAATGCCTACTTACACAATGCTAATATTCAAAATTCTGATTTGCATAGCTCATTTCTAAAAAACGCCATCTTGGATAGATCAAACTTTCAAGGTTCTTATTTCAATAGTGCGAACCTTTGTGGAGTTACCCTCAGTGGTTGCATTTTTGAAAATACCAACCTAACAGGGACACAATTTGATGAAGCATTATTTTGTTCTGACCTTTTATTGGGTATGCCTTTATCCTTTATTGAGAACAGTCTTATGGCCAATGGAGCTGGCTGCTATCCATTTTTTGACGGTGCCATTGTTGGTGAGTTGGAATGGTTTGAGTATTTAAAAAAGTCCAAAGTCCATGGCGCTTTGGTAATGGAGACTGTTTATGAAATTTGCTACGAAAACGAAAGGTATATTATCAGAGTGAAGCCAGAAAAAAGGGATGATTACAATTATTTCAAAGCTCTGGCCATTAGTGATGAAAGCAGAAGGTCTTTGGTTTGGGCTAAAAGGCATCCCGAATTATTGCAAAAATAGAATTGTTCCGATTGGTGTTTGTGGCGAAGCCCTGAAATGGAATTATCGGATTTCCCTTAAAGTGATTTTATAGACATTTTCAATCTCACTAGTATCTATTGTGATATCCTTGTGCGTTTTGTTAGCAGAGGCTAAGGTTAATTCAGAATTATCAATAGATGAGATATATTTCAAATAAGTGCCTTCTGTTTTGGTGCGAATAGCACAAGCTGTTTTTCTTCTGATTAGGCTTGGGATTTCATCTTTCTCCACAATTGTTCCGACAAGAAATTCTCCATTTTCAAATACAGGGCTCATACTATCTCCTTGTACTTCAATCAATTCTTCTCCAAAGCTTAATTTTAGCCGTTTGCCAATTTCTGAAGGGTTTTCTTGCGAGTGATGGGATGTATTACTATCTGCACGAGCTGGAATAGGAATTTTGTAGTTTAGGCAAACCTTGCCATTAGAAATAAGGTCTTTTACACCTAGAGTAACTGTATGCCAAAACCCTGAATCATCAAAGGGAGCTCTTTCAAAATACAGGCCTTTGGGGAGACACATAATTTTACCAAAAACATCTTTCCAAAGGCATTGGCTAATTTCGATTGGAACTACATTATTTGAGCGAAAACAATATGAGTTTTTGATATTTGCGATTTCATCAGCACAATCACTTAGATAATCAGAACACGCAAGGACTAGAATGAGGTCTGATGATGTTATTTGATCAAAAATAAAGTCAGCAACATTGCTTCCTGGTATCATTCCCAAACTACTAGATACTTCAATTTCATGCCCTTCGACTAAAGGGAAAAGGTGTTTTGTCAAGGCCTCAGCCTTTGATACATCTTTAGAATGGTGTGATATGTAGATTTTTTTCATCAAAGCTCATGACTTTGCTAGCAAAGGTAAGATTAAAACACGAATACAACAAAATGTTTTATATTTTAAGCAATATATTATATTTTAAACAAAAAATATCTAAATATTGGCATTGATGGGGCAGTTCATGGTGTTGGACACTTCCTGCTAGCGGGTCGTCAGATGTTCACCCCTTCTTAGCCAAAGCTACCCTTCACCGCCAGCCGCCCTGCATGTGGCGAGAAGACCACGCGAGGCAGAATGGAATAGGAATTCGTGTTTTTGCCACAAACCATGCTGCGATGTACCGATTAGACCGAAATGCATTTACAATCCAAACTTTTGAATCTGCTGCACATCAGCGGGCTTATTGGCTTTCCAAAACGCCGGGTGAACGATTGGCGGCGGCTTGGCACTTGACGTGTACGGCCTGGAATTTGGATGCTACGGTAGAAGAACGTTTGGATAGGAGTTGTTTTTCAATACGAAGACGGAAGGAAGATGCGTCAGAACATATGCTTCAGTAATTCCAATGTTCCGGGTTCAACTGTGCGCGTTTGTAACGCGGCACTAGACGCTACTTTATCCTAATTTACTCAAGCCCTTAGAATAGCGCTCAAATCTTAGAAAAGTCTCATTTGCCACAAAAAACATCACCTAGTGGTGTGAAACCTAACTTCCTCTAAACTCAAAAAAACAGGTGATAGGTGACCAAAATCTTGGTCAGAAGATAAAAGCGTCAAATTTAAGGCAGAGGCGGTGGCAGCTATCCATAGGTCGTTTTTGCCCATATTTCGAGCACTCGTGCCAAGTAGCTTCCCTACTAACCTGCCTTGGCTGAATGCGTCAATTTCAGCGTAGCGCAGAATAATGCTTTCAATGTTGATATCAACTACTATAAATTGAAGTAACAACTTTTCCATTTCAACGATACGCTTAGCTCCCCAGTTATTTTGAATAGAAAGAGACCAAAGCTCACCCAATGTGACTACAGAAATAAAATTTGCAGACTTGTCTAAACCAAGGCTACGGCGCTTTGCAGCCCAATCATTACCTGCACGTATGCCCAGCAAAATGACATTGGTGTCTAACAAATAATGTTTCATGCAGAAAGTTGGGCTAGCAGTTCTTCAGTACTTTGTGGAATATCCATGGCATCCCCTATTTCTTTTACTTTCTCCCAGTCAGTCCGCACAAATCCACTTTCCTGAATCAAGTCTTCTGCCGTAACCTTGCCCTTGCGCATTGGTTTTACGGCCTTGAACAATGGGCTGTCTTGCGGCAATCCATCTAAAAAGGCTTCTGATGCATTGCCGAGCTCAGATGTAGCTTCAGTTACTTTTTCAACTTCCACATAGCTGAGCGTTTTCAAGTAAGCCAAAAAGGCTTGCAAATATTTATCGTCGATGTTGATTCTGATTTCAGACATAGAGTTTTGCTATAAATTACAGAACAAAATTAAGCATTTTCTATGAAAATTCGAGGTAGATTATCAGTTTAAGGCTCCTGAAACAAAAAAAGTATATTGAAAACCCAACCGCTCGCTCGTTAGGTCTGCGACCCGTTACGTTATTATTTACCACGATGTTCCTAAAAATCCCGACTTTTCCCCCTTCAAAACCAGACCTTCTCCGTGACGAAACAAATCATCGCCGTCGGCCAAAACAAAGCGCAGCTTTCCAAAGCGCAAAAGGAATTCAACCGCCTGACCCGGAAAATTCCGCAACTGCGCGATTCGATCAAACAATTCGAAGCCGGAACGCTACGCTTGCAGCAACGCATATCCAGCAATCTGGACCCGCTGTACAATACCTTCGCGCAGCACCACGCCAACAGGGTGCGCCTCCTGGATAAGGCCTGGGACAGCGGCTTTTTTAATGCCCTGGAAAAGAAAAAAATACAAGACCTGCTCCTGTCCATGATAGACGAACTCATTGTGGAATACGGTCACGAGGAGTTAAAATCGATTTATGAAAAACATACCGGCGAGGTCTTTGAGGAAGAAGCGGAATCGGATGACTTGGATATGGACGAGATGAAAGACATGATGGAAACCATGTTCGGCGTGGAGATCGACAAAGATGCTGACGTGAGTACGCCCGAAAAAATGGAGGAGTACCTACATCGCCTGATGGAGGAGGAAGAAGAAACGATGGCCGAAAAAAATCGCCAAGCCGAAGAACGCCGCGCAAAACGCCCAAAAAGCGCCAAACAGCAGGCACGAGAAGCAAAAAAAGCGCAGGAAGCCGAACACAAGACCAAGTCCGTGCGAACCGTCTATATGGATTTGATTAAGGCTTTCCACCCCGATCTGGAACAGGATGAAGCGGAAAAAACGCGCAAAACGGCCATCATCCAGCGGGTGACCGAGGCATACAAAAACAACGACCTGCTCACCCTGCTGCAACTCCAGCTTGAATTCGAACGGATCGATCAAGATCACCTGGAGACCCTGGCAGATGACCGCCTGAAATACTACAACAAAATTTTGCTGGAGCAGGCCCGCGAGCTGGAGATGATGTTGTTCGACACCGAAATGAGCCTATCCATGCTCTTCGATCTGCCGCCGTACATGCCCTGCGACCTGCCCACCTTGGAACGAGAACTTGAAAAAAACATCAAAGCGATGAAAAAACAGATCAAGCTCATCGAGCGGGACTTGCAGAGCTTGTCCGATCCGAAGGTTTTGAAAGCTTTTTTAAAGACCTATCATTTTTAAAAAGCCACCACTCGCTCGTGAGGGTCTGCGACCCGCTACGCTGTTCTTCAATGCTCCCAGAGGAGTTTTGGCTGCCAGATGCAATTTCAAGTGTAGAAATGAAAAATTCTAGTGGTATTTTTACTCCTTGAATCAACACAAAAACCCGATAATTATGTTCGATCGCGAGAAAAAATGGCTTAAAAGCTACGACAGCACCACCTGGTTTTATGTCATACTGTTTGGAGCTAGCCTAGCTTTGCTAAAAATATCCTTTGCTTTTCACCCTGACACGAGTGGCGATTTTTGGGGAAATGTACGTGTAGAATTTGTCGGATTCTGTTTTGATGTGCTTTTATTGGGATTGATATTTTCTGTTTTTATGCAGCGATATCAAAAACAACAGGACATTAAGCGTTGGCAAGAAGAGATTGATGATTATCGCTTTTGGAATGAAAAAGAAGCTGTACATCGGATTGTTGGAAATGTCAAGCGATTAAACAAAGCTGGGGTTTCAAAGGTGAATTTGCATTTTTGTTATTTAGAAAATGCTCAAATGCACAAAGTGAGCGTTCAAAATGCGGATTTGTATTCTGCTTTTATGGAACATGCTTTTTTAGGCAGGTCAAATTTTCAAAAATCAAATTTTCAGAATGCTAACCTTAATGGAGCAGTTCTTCAAGATAGTATTTTTGAAAATGCCAATTTAATTGGCGCTCAATTTGAAAACACACATTTTTGCTCTGACCTATTATTAAGCTTACCTGCTTCCTTTATTGAAAATTCACTCCTTCATAATAACGGAGGCTGCTATCCATTTCTTGATGGTGCCATTGCTAGTGGGTTGGATTGGTTTGAATATCTAAAAAAATCAAAAGCACATGGTATCTCAGTATTAGAGGATGTTTATTCAATTTGTCAAGAAAAGGAAAGATTCGTTTTGCGTATCAAGGTTGAGAAAAAGGATGAATACTACTATTATAAAACGCTAACTACCAGTGAGCAAAAGCAAAAATTTATTATTTGGGCCAGGCGACATCCAGAATTAAAACAAAAATAGAAATCATATGAGCATTGGAGCCAATTTGTCATGTCCTACCCAAACTCTTAGCATAGCACTCAAATATTTCCACCTTGCCAGGCTTTTACCCCTTCGCCAACCGCCCTCCGTTGGCCTTTAGCCAATCCTTTTCACAGCCTCATTAATTGATACCTTGACCTTCTTCCAGGTCACTGATTTATCAAAAACGACAGGATTGGCAGATTGCTCAGCATCTTCAAAATAGGAAAGGCTTTTTAGGATATGGAAAACCTCGTGCATTTTGAATTTTTGCCTGAACAAAGAAATCATTGTTTCCAACGGCATGATATTTAACAGAAAGTAAATGTCGAAAAAATCTTTTTTACTGCCACGTTGTGCAATGGCTTTGAGCTTCATGGGCGCAATATCACGAAGGTCAAGCATTTGAATCCCTTCTACGAGCAGTGTTGGGAATAGGATGGGGTATCCCATTTTTACAAAATCAACCTTAATGCCTTCAATATTGGTGATGAGCATATTGGGCTCTTCCAACTCGATGCTGATTTTGAATTCGGTGGCAAGGGTTTCCAACAAGGTGCTGCTGTTGAAAGGTTCTGTGGTAAACAGATCAAGGTCAATGGACATTCGATGACCTAATTGCAACGCTAATGCGGTGCCACCAACCAGAAAAAAGGGCTCGGACAAGGGCAGAAGCATCAATTGCTTCAGTAATTCCAATGTTCCGGGTTCAACTGTGCGCGTTTGTAGCATCGAAATTCGGTGATAGGGACATCAAAAATAAGGCTGCAATAGGAGAGCGTCCGTTTGTCAAGATGCCGGGCATTGAGCAGGGTGGTTTTTACCGTTTCCTGCCCGTAGAATTTAACCATTGCCTGAAACTCATCCAAGCGGCCACGGGTAGCAATACGCTCGATCACGGAGGCGCGGTGCTTGGTTAAATCCACCTCCTCTACGTTCACGTCCCAAAACAATGCTGGCCGTAGTTCAAATTGCATGGCATCCATTTTTTTACAAAGATACGATTCAATTCCAATTTTCGACTTGCAAGGTATTTACGACCCGTTACGTCATTTTTTCGCACTCAAACCCAACCTCCCGCCCCATCCCTGCGTGTTCCCTAAAAATTTTAACCGATATGAATAAAATCAACCAATTCCTGCTTGTGGCTTTTATCGCCCTGCTTTCAACTACTCAACTGAACGCCCAACAATTCTTCTTTTCCGCAGAACTGCCGACAACCTGCGGGGCTGCTGATGGAATCATCACCATTGTGCCGACCCGGGGCGTGCCGCCATTTTCCTATACATGGAGCATTGGTGCCACCACCCTCAGCCTGCGCAACATTCCCAAAGGAACCTATGCTGCCACCCTTACTGATGCCTCCGGAGCAACGGTGGTGCATTCCTATATTTTAAACAGCAAGGAGTTTGACCTAAACCTGAGCAGCGCTTTGCCTGCCAGTTTTTGCAACCCCAATTCCGGCAAGCTAACTGTTGACCCAATTGGCGGCAATGCGCCCTTTTCTTATACCTGGAGCAATGGACAAACCGGGGCAACGGCACAAAACCTGGTATTTGGCACCTACAGCGTAACCGTGCTGGACGCTTCGGGATGTACCGCCGCTGGGGAATACAATGTTGGCCATGCACATTCCAACTATTTCCCAAATGCTTCGATATTTAATACGGATGAACCTGATTGTGTGAATACCAATAGTGGTTTCCTCAGTGCCGTGCTGCAGTACAGCGGTTACCTGCCTTATTCCTATCAATGGAATACGGGAGCTACTAGTCAAACAATCAACAACCTTGCTCAAGGCACTTACAGCGTTACTGTTACCGACGCATTGGGTTGCACTGCTGCCGCCGTTACACAGTTGAAAAATAAAACAACTATGACTGGCAGCGTTGTATGTACAGGCAACAATACCGGGACAGTAAGTGCGCTTTTGGTAAATGCGACAGCACCGGTGTCATATTCCTGGAGCAATGGTTCATCGGGACCATCGCTAAGCAGCCTTTCCGGGGGCAGTTATGGGGTCACCGCTACCGATGCCAATGGTTGCAACTCAACTGGGGCTGCGGTGGTGTCTATTCCAACATTGACTTTGATCAACCAGTCTTCAAAATGCTTTAGCGGCAACAATGGTATTGGTTATGTATTTACAAACAATGATTCAGCCAGCAGTTATTTATGGGACAACGGGGAAACGAACGCCTGGAACCCAACCCTGAGCGTCGGGACGCATTCCATTACCGTTACCACGGCCTTAGGCTGTGTGCTGAATGGCACCCTGAATATCACCCAACCTGTTGCGCCTGGGATGGTTATTAGCAGCGCTCCCACAGATGCTGATTGCACCAACAACCAGGGTGGGGCTATGAACATCTCCGTTTCAGGGGGCATTCCGCCGTACAACTATGCTGTTTATGGCCAGAATGGTTTTATTTCCTCAGATCCTGCAAGTCTGCAAAATATAAAAGCGGGCGACTATATTGTTTATGTAAACTCCAGCAATAATGCTTGCAGTGTAAGTGAAACCATATCCATTCCGGAAGTCAACGGCTTTGAGCCAAGATTGGTGGTTAACACTATCGATTGCCTGACCGGGTTTGGCTCCGCTGCCATTATTAATGTGGCCATGCCAGCCTCAAACTATACCTGGAGCCATGGCCCAAGCACACCTGCGCTTTTTGACTTGACAGAAGGGACGTACAAGGTCACGGTTACGGGTGCGGGCTCTTGCCTCAAGTATTTCCAGTTTTACATGTATTCGGGCGACACCATTCAAGGGGGGAATTGTAATGCTGGTGCTTCGGGCAAACTTATTAATGACCTGGGCGTACCTGGTTGCGCTGGTACGGCGGGTATTCCTTTTCAGGTAATCCGCACACAGCCCTCGGGCGCTTTGAACTTCACGAATGGGGCTGGACTTTTTGACATTAACCTGCCTACGGGCACCTTTGATGTAGAGTTGCCACAATACGATCCGGCAGATATTGTATGTCCTGCAACAGGAAAACACACAGTGAATGCCATATCGGGAATCAATACTTTTGGACTGGATTTCCACTTCTTAAATGCCAACAATACCGACCATCGGGTGCGGCAGCGGTCTTTGCGCACCGCCCAACCAGGATTCCCGTATTCCATGCGCCTGGAGGTGTGCAATGATGGTGTAACCGCCAACCCTGGTACACTAGATGTTGCGTATGGCAACTTTTTGGGTGGCCTGGCTGGTCAACAATTTGGGCAGAATGCGGGTATTTTTACCCTGAACAGTGAAACCGTAGGCGTACCGAACAACAGCGCTCAATTCAGCTTTCCTGCCATCACCCCGGGCAATTGTGCGTTGTTGCAGTTTGATCTGTCCGTGCCAACGTCAACCGTTGTGCACACAGATTTTCTAACGAATGCAGTTGTTTCTCCTTCCAGTGGCGACCCGACACCGGCCAACAACGTATCCACGCTGTACAACACAGTCATGGGTTCTTTCGATCCAAATGTAGTATTGGCCTACCCGGCCCGCAATGGCAACCCTAAAGACGGCGGCGAAATCATCCGCTACGAAGACAACACCATCGTGTACCAGATTTTCTTTCAAAATACGGGCAATGCTCCAGCCAATCTTGTAATTGTGAAGGACAGCATCGACAGCCACCTCAACCTGGCTTCCATTCGGAACATCACGGCCTCGCACAACATGAAAGTTTC
This sequence comes from Chitinophagales bacterium, assembly GCA_038246345.1. Taxonomy (GTDB): domain Bacteria; phylum Bacteroidota; class Bacteroidia; order Chitinophagales; family Saprospiraceae; genus M3007. The sequence goes on along the minus strand of JBBRWA010000147.1, from coordinate 2,360 downwards.
GACGGAAGAAGGGAACAATGTGCTGGTATTCCAATTTGACAACATCAATTTGCCGGATTCCATCAGCGATTATGCGGGTAGTATTGGTTCTATTCAATATGAAATTGACTTGAAACCCGGCTTGGATTTAGGTACAGAGATCAATAAAAGCGCGGCTATTTTCTTTGATTTCAATACGCCGGTGATTACCAACCGGAACACGTTGGAGATTGTGAGCTCCACCCGGGTCCGGCAGCCACGCACGGGCAATGCGCTTGCCACCTTCCCAAATCCTGCGGATGCTTACCTGGGCATTTACTGCGACGAACCAGGCACCCTGAAACTGTTTAGTGCGATTGGGGCGCTGATCAGCACTCAGCAAATTGAGCGCGGTTTGCAACAAATTTCAACTGCACAATTGCCAAGTGGCATATACCTGGTTAGCCTGGAATCAGGTGGTTGGGTCAAGAGCGGGAAAGTTGTGGTGCAGCATTGATTAGACTTTTTTATGCAATTTTTGGAAAAAGGGGTCATTCTGATAGTCAGGGTGGCCCTGTTTTTCGCACCCTTGCTGGGCTACCAAAAATATGGCTCAATTGATTGCAGTACTTTATACAAAATGATGTCAGGGTGTAGAAAGGGCTCCATTGTTGAAAAGTGGTATCTTTGTAGGAAATTCAAGAATTATGACAGAAGTATTGGTAAAAATACCCGACAACCAATTGCCCTTTTTTATTGATCTTCTCGAACGATTGCAATTTGCAGAAATCGAAAAGATCAATAACCAGAAGTATTCAAAAAAGGAATTTCTGCTTCAATTCGAGGAGGCCGTGACAGAGGCAAAGCTGCATTTTCAGGGTAATATTAAACTTCGACCAATTAAAGAAGTTTTGAATGAGCTTTGAAATCGTCGCCACAAAATTCTTTGTCAAAGAGCTCAAAAAGTTGGCGAAACGGTATCCTGCAAAAACAAGATATCCTTGAGCTTGTCGAGCAGCTTCAAGAAGTACCAACTATTGGAACTCCGCTCGGAAATGACTGCTTTAAAATCCGCATAAGAATCACTGGAAAAAACAAAGGTAAAAGTGGCGGTGGCCGGGTCATCACTTGTGTGAAAATTACGAATGAAATGGTGGTTCTATTGGCAATTTACGATAAATCTGAACCGGATAATATTACAGATAAGGATTTGGAGGATCGTATCGCTGCCTTTTTTGACGAAGGGTAATATATCTATCCTTCGTTTCTCTCCTTCAACTCGGCTTTCAGCATTGTGCTGCTTTCCCCCCCCCTTTTTTGCCGAAAGTCGGTATAAAAACAAATCAGCATGAAACGATCTGCCTGCAATGTTGTTCCGTATATATTGGACGTTTCTTTATAAAATTCAATCGATGCTAAAACAACTCATTCTTTCCAACCTCGCAGCTGCGGTGCTGCTCCTTTCCTGTAACGCTGTTTCCAGCAAAACCGAAACTGGTCAAACTACTACAACCCATCCTGTCGAAGCAACTGCCGTGGTGTACGGAAAACTCGACACTGCCACCTTTGCCGCCGGGTGTTTCTGGTGCGTAGAAGCCGTTTTTGAAAGCTTGAAAGGGGTGAAAGAATCCGTTTCTGGCTATGCTGGCGGGCGTACCAAAAACCCAACTTACGAAGAAGTATGCTCCCACACCACTGGCCACACGGAAACAGTGGAGGTCTACTACGACCCTGAAATGATCTCCTACCAAACTTTACTGGAAGTTTACTTCGCTTCCCAAGACCCCACCCAGGTAAACGGCCAAGGCCCCGACCACGGCGACTCTTACCGCTCTGTCATTTTTTACCGCAATGAAACGGAGCGCAACCTCTCCGAAGCTTATAAAAAGCAACTGAATGATTCTGGCAAATACAGCAAGCCAATCGCTGTCATCATCGAGCCTTTCAAAATTTTCTACATGGCGGAGGCTTACCACCAAAACTACGAAAGGAACCATCCTGAAAACGGCTATGTTCGGAATGTGTCCATACCACGACTCAATAGGATGAAAGCACAGTTTCCGCAATTGCTGAAAAATCAGGAATGATTGCCTCTAACGCATAAAGAATGCAACTACAACGACAAGGCGCAAAAGGCGCGCTCCTCGATGAATACGAGCGCGCCTTTTCCGACCTGAAAAGCACAATCGCAGTCATTTCCACCCAGGAACTCACTGCAATGGCCGACCCTGCCACCAGCGATCCGGATTGCCACTCCATCCAAACGGTGCTGACCCATGTCGTGCGCTCTGGTATTGGCTATGCCACGTATATACGGCAGCAACAAGGCGAAGCCATAGATTTCCCTACCAGCGAAACTTGTGCCTCGGTTGAGGACTATGCCTTGGCCTTGGACGCTGCGT
>JBBRWA010000146.1:0-14332 GCA_038246345.1 Chitinophagales bacterium | reverse complement strand
GGGGGTGATGAGTGATGAGTGATGAGTTATGAGTGATGAGTTTGCACGGCGTTTGTGCTTTGCTTTGGAGTTGTTTTCCAGCACCAAAGCCAAGTCTTTGGACCGAGTGCTGAAACACCCAAGCCCAGCAAAAGCACAAACGCTGTGCAAACTCATAACTCATCACTCATAACTCATCACTCATAACTCATAACTCATCACTCATCACTTATTTACTATCTTCGCGGGCCGAAAAGGCAAGAGCCAGAAATAAACGGACACATTCAGAGAGCGATTATGCGCGACGTTACAGATTTAATAGGTAGGATTTTTCTAGCCACAATATTCATTTTTGAAGCCATTGACTCCACCTTGTTTTTTGGAAAAACACAGGCTATCATGACAGAGCATGGGATAAATTGGGGACAGGATTTCCTGCTTTGCAGTGCAATTTTTCTATTGATTGTCGGTGGTTTGATGGTATTATTTGGCTACCGCTCGACCTTGGGAGCGATTATGTTGCTAATTTACTGGGTCCCGGTGACATTCATTGTGCATGACTTTTGGAATTGCACGACAAATGCAGCGCTCCGTGAAGAGAGTATCCTTTTTATGAAAAACATAGCCATTATTGGCGGATTACTGATGCTGGTGGGTAAGGGAAGTGGCCGGTATAGCATCAAGCGATTGCTTGCAACGACAAGGGTACATTAGCGCACTTTGGCCTTTATTAAAAGGTTGGAAAGGTATTTTGGGAAAAATCGCTTCAGGTATACAGCAAAAACCTCTTTGCCGCCAAAATAGGCTTCTTCCGTTCCTTTTTCAATGGCGCGGATAATTTTTCTTGCCAACCTTTCAGGCGCCATACCCTTATCCGTCGCATCGTCCATTGTTCCAAGCTTTTCGCCAGAACCGGTGAGCGCATTGACACTTACGTTGGTTCGGATAAAGCCTGGACAAATAAGCGTCACTTTAATGGAGGAATCTGCTAATTCTGCCCGTAAGCTGTCGAAAAAACCATGGAGGGCGTGTTTGGATGCCGCGTAGGAAGACCGATATGGCGAGCCAAATTTTCCTGTCAAACTGGTGATGGTAACAATATGTCCCAGATGGTGTGTGAGCATACTTGGTAAAAGGGCTTTTGTGAGTGCGATAGTACCAAAGTAGTTAACATTCATAAGCTGCTTATCTACTTCAAGTGTTGTGTTTTTGGCCAAAGAGCGCTGTGAAATACCCCCATTGTTTATTAAAATATCCACTTTGCCAACCTTGGAAAGGACATTTTGCACAATTCCAGGAATACTTTCATGCTTGGAAAGATCAAGCAATTGGATAATGACAATCCCAGCACCCATCTCCCGGCATTTTGTTGCGACCCGATGCAGCTCTGTTTCATTTCTGGCCGATAAAACAAGTTGCGCACCGTGCACAGCAAATTCCTGGGCTAATGCTTCTCCAATTCCAGAGGAAGCACCCGTGATCCAGACCCGTTTATTGTTGTAAAAATTTGACATGACGATGGTTTATGAAATATGAAATGTCGAAAAGTAATAAATCTTTGCGCAAAGATAGAAAGGCTAGTGCCTCATCTGGTGACGATGGTGTTGATATTGATGGATACAGTCAAAATCACCAATTGCAGTGACAAAAGAATCGTTTATTTGTACCGATTTCAAAAAAGAGATATGAAGATAACAACCCTGACACTTAATCCGGCATTAGACAAAAGCACCACAACTGCTAAACTACAGCCAGACAACAAACTTCGATGCACACCATTCCAATTGGATGCAGGCGGTGGTGGCATCAATGTTTCAAAAGGGATAAGCAAACTTGCAGGCCAAAGCATGGCTGTATTTCCAGCAGGAGGGCATAATGGAAACGTTCTACGCCAAATATTGGCGACAATGGGGGTAAACACAGCAGCGCTGGAGCTTGAAACAGAAACCCGCGAAAACATCTCTGTCACGGAAACAAGCACAAACAACCAGTTCCGATTCACGATGCCTGGAATGGAGATGTCTGAAAAAGACGCAGATAAATGTTTGGCGATTATTGCCAAACAAAATCCTGAATACTTGGTTGCCAGTGGCAGTTTGCCCCTTGGACTACCCCTGAACTATTATGAAAAAGTAGCAAGGTTTGCCAAAAAAATAGGTGCGCGCCTGGTACTTGATACTTCAGGGCCAGCTTTAGCTGCGGCAGCTGGCGAAGGCCTGTTTTTGTTAAAACCGAATTTAGCGGAGCTAAGCGCTTTGGCCGGTGTCGACAAATTGGAAATGGAGGATGTCGATGACGCTGCGATGGAAATAATCCGGCTGGGAAAATGTGCTATAGTTGTGGTGTCAATGGGACCTCAAGGGGCTTTACTCGTCACGAAAGACGAAATTCACCATATCCCCGCCCCTCCAGTCAAAAAATTAAGCACGGTCGGTGCTGGCGATAGTATGGTTGCTGGCATGATTTGGGGATTGACACAAGGAAAAACAGCGATTGAAATGGCGCAGTTGGGCGTAGCTTGTGGTTCGGCAGCTACCTTAAATCAAGGAACAGAGCTTTTCAAACAAGAAGATGTCGATAGACTGTTAAGGTGGATACAAACCTATGGAGAACGCTTTAGGCGACTTGATTTTTAATAGGTTTCTGTCGAAAAGCGATTGAAAAGCAACGCTTTTACGGTGCTTGAATTCTATCTTTGCACTTTTGTGTTGAATATGTAGTGGTCTTGAAATATTATACTGGATTTGCAAGGTTTTCAATTGAAAAATATTGATTTCAAAAAGAAACCTGAATATTACCCAATAAAACAACACGGGTCTAACTTTGCAGCTGCCTAATGGCCAGTTTTTCACATACTCATGCAACTAGAAGTAACGCAACAATAATGATCAATTTAATACTATTTGGCCCACCGGGATCTGGGAAAGGAACACAAGCGGCCAAAATCATCGAAAAATACAATTTGGTACATATCAGCACAGGCGATCTGTTCCGATTTGAAATGAGCAATGATACACCGCTTGGCACGCAGGCAAAAGCATTTATGGCCAAAGGTGAACTGGTGCCGGACAGTGTTACTACTGGAATGTTGCGTAATAAAGTAGAAGCGCATGCAAATGCTAAAGGATTTATTTTTGATGGATTCCCACGCACCATCAATCAAGCTCAGGCGCTTGATGCGCTTCTGTCCGAAAAAGGAGCGAACCTAAGCGCACTCATAGCACTTGAAGCCGATGATGCGGAAATTGTCGTTCGGATAAAAAAAAGAGGGGCGACCTCCGGCAGGGCTGATGATAACAATGAGGCCATCATTCGCAACAGAATTGATGTGTATAAAAGTGAGACAAAGCCTGTGTATGATTATTATGCGCGACAAGAAAAAAGCCATAGCATCAACGGGATAGGGCAGATAGATGAAATTTTCGGCTTGATCGCCGAGGTGATTGATGCCCTGTAATCATTATCGGGGCTAACGCCGCAACCGGTGCGCCAAACAGCATGTCTAAATTCACACACATAAACCCCAGCGGCCATGCGGCCATGGTGGATGTACAACACAAAGCGGCTACCCAGCGAACAGCAATGGCTCAAAGCATGGTGGAGTTGCCAGCCGAGGTATTGACGGAACTCCTACAGGCAAATAATACGCTCCAGTCTCCCAAAGGCAGTGTTTTTCAAACAGCTGTCTTGGCAGGAATAATGGCAGCTAAAAAAACGGGTGACCTTATCCCGCTTTGTCATCCAATTGGTTTGGATAATTGCCATGTTGATATCCATCTTAATGAAAGTCAACATGTTGTTATCACGTGCACCGCTACCGTTTTTTCCAAAACAGGCGTTGAGATGGAGGCCTTGGTCGGCGCAAGTATAGCTGCCCTGACGGTATATGATATGTGTAAAGCCCTGTCACACGATATTGTGATTCGGGACACCAAACTCATTTCAAAAACGGGAGGTAAACGTGATTTCAGGAGAACATCGTAAACACCCAAAACTTGCCCGCCCCAAACTCGGTAATTTTGGGCGCAATGAATGGGCGTTTGTCGGAGCGCCCTGTGGCACGATCCAATCATTGGCCCAGCAACTCATCACAGGGCTATCCCAACGATTTCAATGCGCATATTTGGATGCGAGCCATCAAGCAAGTGAAATGCCCCCCATGCTTGCTTCTGGTGCATCATTTGAGTATACCGATGCCATTCAGCACCGACAATTAACCGCGTCGGCCGATTGGGGAATGTACCAATTCCGGAATATTTTCAGCGAATGTGATGTAATTTTGGTGAACGGAAACCACCACGAAGCAGCAGCACAGGTTGTCATAATCGACCCTTCAAAGACTGATTCTTTGAAACGTCGGTTGGGACAACTGACCAATGTGCGGCTATTTTTATTGACTGATGAAAATACCCCAATCTTTGATTTTCTGAAAGATACCATACCTGCGATGGCAGCAATTACTAGCCTAAAGTTGTCTGATACAGCTGGAATACTGGCGTTTTTTGAGCGGGAAATGGCGCAAAATATCCCTTTGCTGAACGGCCTGGTGCTAGCAGGTGGGCAAAGCCTCAGGATGGGCCGCGACAAAGGCAGCATAGCCTGGCATGGTAAGCCACAGCGGGAATATATGGTCGATTTGTTGCGCCCTGTATGCCACGATGTGTTGCTCTCTTGTCGCCCCGAACAAGTGGCGGATTTGCAGCGTGTTTGTCCAACAATTCCAGATTCATTTTCTGATCTTGGCCCATTCGGGGCTATTCTTTCGGCTTTCCGGGGCCAACCCGATCGAGCTTGGCTGGTTGTAGCCTGCGATTTGCCTTTATTGGATCAAACAACCATTGAATATTTGGTGGCATCGCGCAGTGTAAAGTCGATCGCTACGGCCTACCAAAGTACAACGGATCAATTGCCAGAGCCGCTTATAACAATTTGGGAACCAAAGGCTTATGCGGTGATGCTTTCTTTTTTGGCGCAAGGCTACTCATGCCCTAGAAAAGTATTGATCAATTCAAACACGCGTATCCTGACGGTGCCAAATGGGGATGCATTGCAGAATGTCAATACTCCAGAGGATTTGGAGCGAATGGCGCAGCGACCAGAATTCCATTCATAGCAGGAGTTCTAACAATGTTTTTATCCCCAATCCCAGAAATAACAGCCCGATAAGCTGGTTGGCGCGTTTGGCTATATCGCTGCTGCGTTCTACGATGAGTTGTCCCAACCAGGCATACAGCGCAAGGGAAAACATCGTGCCGAGCGTGACACCAAATGAGAATATCAAGGTGTAGAAAAGCCCGTCTTCCCACCAGCCTTCTACCCGCAACCATCCGCAGTAAGCAAACCAATACGGGATGGCCAATAAATTGAATGCGCTGAGCAGCAAACCTTTGCCGAATTGCCTGGATAAAGATCCCTGGGGCAATTCTTTTGGCGTTTTGGGTGATTTGGCGAAAAAGAACAAATACAGCCCGAGCACTGTAAAAACCGCGAAAGCTGCCCATTTGAAGCCTTGTTCAACGGAAGGATGGCTCAAAAACCAATCTGATAAGGCAACCGCTGCCCATGCTTGAAAAAATTCAGCACTTGCAGCGCCAGCAGCCAGTACCAAGGCTGCAACTAAGCTGTTGCGGATGGCAGTATACGCAACGGTTAAGCTAATTAGGCCTGGTGGCAGCGAACCAAGTAAACTCAGTAAAAACCCGGCAAAAAGGAGTTTCATGGTAATAAAGAGACAAAGATTGTTTTTTGTCCCTGCCAAATGTAAGGACTATCCCGCAGCCTGATTTCTTCGATTAACTTTGCGCAACTTTTACCAGTCTTATCTCAACCATGAAACAATTTCTGCTACTTGCTTTTGGGCTGCTATGCGCCCTTCAACTTCTTGCACAATCAACGCCGTTTTTCCCGGATGAGATGGTCGTGACAGCGACAACACTCAACATGCGTGATGCTCCGGATAAAAACGGGAAAAAAGTGGCATCATTAACACAGGGAACAATTGTCCAATTTATAGAAGCCTGGAACAACGGAGAGTACATGCAGGCTGATACCACCGACCCGGAGTCGCCTTATGCGCCCTGGCTCAAGGTGAAGGCGAATGGAAAAACTGGATGGGTATTTGGTTCATACCTCACCGCAGCCATTGGGCTTTTCTATGAGAACAGTTACGCTTTCGATAACCAGGGCTTGCCACCCGTTTTTTGGTATGGCGTGTATGTCCGGGATTCATTTTCCGATGAAATCAGAAAAATTACCGCACGCAAGGAGGAAGAATACAATGAATTGTATGATGCCAAACTCACGGTGCTGAAAACGAACCAGAAAGATCCCAGCAAGTTTCTTATTGCCAGTGTGCAGCCACTTGAATTGGGTTACTGTGGTCAACTGGGTGTTTATGAATTGAGGGATTACTTTGGATCGAGTTCTTTGGGCCCAGGGGGGCAATTTTCAATATACCCTGGAAATGACATGAATGACACGCTCATAAAGCCTTCTTATGGCCTGGCAGGCACTGGTTGCGCCATCCTGGATGGCTCTTATGTTACTGTCCGCGATTACAAACTTATTCTGATGGATTATTCAACAGAACCGGCCACGCAACAAGACCTCACATCATGGGTCAGGCCTGAGGATCAGGAGTTCGGCCCTTCTGTAGACGTGCTGTGGTTTGGTGACCTCGACCACGATAACAAACCGGATATGATTCTTCAAGACTGCCCTTATGAAGTGGGATGTCGCGCCTCTTTATTTTTATCCTCCAAGGCCAAAAAAGGAGAGTTTCTGAGGAAAGTAAGCGAGCACTTCTGGCCGGGAGATTGAGAACGTTGTTCGTTGGTAGTTGTTTGTTGTTCGTTTTCATTCACTCAATTCTCGCTGGACTTCCTGATAGTGCAGCATCTATTTAGAATCAATGTCCTGACCAGATTTCACTCAATAGCCCAAGCGCTCGGAAACGAACAACAAACAACTATCAAGGAACAACAAATAACGAACAATTAACAACGAACAACTATGTTTCAGGATTCGCTAACGGTAAAGGAACTACACGACAACCGGACCACAACGCCGCACGTGCTACCGATTTATGCCACCTCATCTTTTGTTTTTGAAGACATTGAGCAGGGTATTGAAATATTCAAAAACATAGAAAGCGGTCATGCTTATAGTCGCTATGCCAACCCTACGGTGGATACCGTGGCGAACAAAATTGCGGCCCTGGAGACTTACGGCCTGGGGCTGGAAGCAACGGCTGTCATGACCAGCAGCGGCATGTCGGCCATTTCAACACTGCTGATGGGCGTGTTAAAATCGGGCGATAAGGTGTTGACGCAAGCCAATTTATATGGCGGCACCACGGAGTTGCTGAAAAATGTTTTTGGCCCGCTTGGCATAGAAACCTTGTTCACCAACCTCAAGGATTTGGATGCGGTTAATAGCTTGATGCGCAGTGATGGAAAGATAAAAATGCTGTACTGTGAAACGCCTACCAACCCCACGCTCGCTTGTGTGGATATAGCGGAACTCACAAAAATTGCCCATGCGCACGGCGCATATTGTGCCATTGACAATACTTTTCCAACACCGATGTTACAGCAGCCATTTGCCCATGGCGTTGATTTTATCGTGCATTCTACGACCAAATACCTAAACGGGCATGGCAATTCAATTGCAGGCGTGGTGCTGGGGCTTGATAAAAAACTGATGCGCGAAGGTGTATGGCGCGCCATGAAATTGGTTGGAACCAATTGCTCACCATTTGAAGCCTGGCTGACCTACAACGGCCTCAAAACATTGGCATTGCGCATGGAGCGGCATTGTGCCAACGCTCAAAAGTTGGCGGAATACTTGGAAAAGCACCCAGCTGTTGAAAGGGTTAATTACCCCGGCTTGCCATCACACCCAGATCACCAACTGGCAAAAAAGCAGATGCCAGGCGGTTTTGGGGGTATGATGAGCTTCGAACTGAAAGGTGGCATGGAAGCGGGAATAAAGTGTATGAACCGTGTCCAATTTTGTACCCTGGCACCAACCCTCGGCGACGTGGATACCCTTATCTTGCACCCGGCTTCCTCCTCGCACTTGGCTATTTCAAAGGAAATTCGCTTGCAAAATGGTATTACAGATGGCTTGATCCGGGTTTCTGTTGGCATAGAAAATGTCGCTGATATTATAGCGGACTTAGAGCAGGCTATTCAATAATACTTTGGATTTCAATTACTAAGACAAGTTTTATGAAAGCATTGATTTTCTTCCTAGCATCTATGAACCTTATGGCGAATAGCAAGTGTAACGGAAAACCTGCTGTAACAGCAAATGACCCATCCCCGATTGTGCAACTCGAAATGCACGGATGCAGAGGTTTTTGCCCTACGTACAAGCTCCTTTTTAGAAATGATGGTGCGCTTGAATATGAAGGCATCCGAAATATGATAAAACAAGGGATGGATACCGTCCAGCTCAGCAATTCGGAACTCAAACAATTGCGTGCGGCAATAGCTTCTGTTAACCTTTGGCAATACCCGGAGCGGATCGAGAGCCAGGTGGCCGATGCGCCAAATTCCACCATTACGGTGTTTAACAGCGGTAAACAACATGCTGTACAGGGCTCTATTGATCGGCCAAAACCTATTTTGGAATTTGAGCTCCTGCTCAAGGACCTGGCAGAAGCGCATGGCTTGAAGGTAAAGGAAGGCCTAAACCCTTATGAAGCGCCTGCCAACCAACAAGAGATTTTGGTGAAATTCAAACCCGAAGTAAACCCAGGCAACTTTATGATGCAGTTTGAAGAAATCCGGCTGCGCATCGTACGCCGTGTATCTGCTGAAAACTTGTGGATAATCGGCTATAATCCCGATCAAATTACTCAAAAACAATTGATTGACACGCTTAAAAGTATGGAAGGTGTACTTGAAGCCAAGGCAAACAATTAATCCCTGCGTATTTTGAAAGAGTTAGTCCTAAAATTTATCAAATTTGGCATCGTCGGTGTCTCCGGGGTCGTGGTTGACTTTGGCATTACCTGGTTGTTGAAAGAAAAGCTGCGGCTAAACCAATATATAGCCAACAGCACAGGGTTTATGTGCGCTGTATTGAGCAATTATGTGCTCAACCGTATTTGGACCTTTCACAGTCAGGACAATGCCGTGGGCATGCAGTTTGCGAAGTTTTTCGTGGTGGCACTAGTCGGTCTGGGCATGAATAATGCACTAATATATTACTTCAATGAAAAGCGGAAGCTTCCTTTCTACGTCTCCAAAGCCATTGCTACCGGCATTGTTACGTTCTGGAATTTTGGGGCGAATTACCTCTTCACGTTCACACTGTAAACGCAAAACCTCGTAGGTTTTTTTCCAAACCTACGAGGTTTAATTGAAGCACCCACGCCATGGTTTCGACAGATGCTGCCAAACGTTTTCGAGCAACCCGCTTACGCTGAGGCTTCAGCGGGTAAACCAAACAGCCACTCCAGCGTGTTTTTGTAAAATATCCGCTCCAGCGTTTCCTTCGGCAAGTCCATTTTTTCCAAAAAACTACCAATTTCTACATCACCCAAAGGGAAAGGGTAGTCCGAGCCCAGGCAGATTTTATCATCGCCCATTACGTCCATAATATAGCGCAGCAGCTGTGGATCGTGGGTGGCTGAATCCACCCAGATTTTCTTGAGGTAATGCCGTGGCGTTATCGGGTTGTCGATGGCGACCAAATCGGGTCGGCAATTAAATCCATGCTCCAAGCGGCCAATGGTGGGAATCAAGGAACCTCCTGCATGTGCGAAGCAAAAACGCAGCCTGGGAAGGCGTTCCATTACGCCACCAAAGATCAGGGAAGCTGCTGCACGGGCCGTTTCAGCGGGCATGCCCACCAACCAGGGCAGCCAGTATTTCGACATATCAGCCTGCCCCATCATTTCCCAGGGATGCACAAAAACGGCCATGTCAAGCCGTTGGCAGGCTTCAAAAATGGGGAAGAATTGTGGCTCGTTCAGGTTTAGTTGGTTCACATTGGAACCGATCTGGATGCCAGGAAACCCAAGTGCTTTTAGCCGTTCCAATTCCTTGATTGCCAGGTCGGTATCCTGCATGGGAATGGTGCCCAAGGCCATGTAGTTCTCTGGAAAATCATCGACGATCCCTGCCAAGTGATCGTTCAGGTACATGGAAAGGTCCAGGCAATCAGCGGGTTTTGCCCAGTAGGAAAACATGACCGGGATGGTGCACACCACTTGCACAGGCGTTTTGTACAGCGCATATTCGGGAATGCGCACGGCGGGATCCCAACAGTTTTTAGCGATTTCACGAAAAAAGGCATTGCCTTTCATCATGTTGGCGAAGCCTTCACGCTCGTGCACCAGGTGAATAAAGTCCCCATAGCCAAATTTATCCGCGAAATTGGGCAGCCGCTCCGGCAGGATATGGGTGTGCATGTCTATTTTTTTCATCATCCTGTTTTATGCTTTGCTCAGTTTGCCACTTAGCACCCCGCGCTCCGATTTTAAATGCCAAAAATAAACGCCTGCGGCTTGCTTTTCAAACGGAATTCGCAGCGTTTCGAGGCCAGTTGTCATCCATTTTTTGGAAAAAACAAGTTTGCCATCTGTACTAAATAGCTCCAGACTGGTTTTTCCGGATAGATTTTCAAGGTAAAAAATAGCTTCTTCGCGCACTGGATTGGGGACAATGCTGGCCGACATGGCAGGCGCAAAAGGTACAGTAGTGGTAGTGAAAGCCAATGCTGCTTGCACGGAAGCCAAGGCGTCGATACGACCGTAACCATAGGTGTTATTGGGAATGGCATCGCCTGGAGTCGTACTGCATCCAATGGTGTCAAAGGTTGGAATGGCCGTTTGCTCCAAAATATCTTCAATCAAATCCACCGCTCCTGCCAAGTCAGGCCGTGCAGAAAGGATCAGCGCAACCACGCCCACCACATGTGGCCCTGCCATGCTGGTGCCATTGAGATTTCGGTATTCGCCATTTAAGGTAGAAGAGCGAACGTTATTCCCAGGTGCCGAAATATTGGGCTTGAGTCGGTAGCTTTCGTCAATGATAACAGGGCCGCGGCTGCTGAATTTAGCAATGGTGTCGTTTTCGAGGAAAGCGCCTACGCTAAAACTTTCTTCAAAATATGCCGGAGCACCATTTGTCGTGAAGCAATTTGGACCGGCATTGCCATTGCTCACCACCACCACCACGCCAGAAGCCTTCAGGTTGATAACAGCGGTATGAATCAATTCATTGACACTCTGATCGACGCAGCCTTCCACATAATCGCAATACCAGGAATTGTTGACCACATGAGGCGCTTTATCAGGATTGGGATTCTGGCCGCCAAGATCTGTGGGCGCCAAAAACCACTGGAAGCATTCAATATAGCTGGAGGGCTTGCCCCAGCCGCGCTCCATGTTGCGGCAGCCCACCCATTTGGCACCGGGCGCCACACCGATTTGATTGCCCATGCCATCGTCGCCCGTCATAGTGCCCATCGTATGCGTGCCATGGAAATGGTCGTCGCAGGGCTGTTGAGAATCAATGCCACAGGGGTTGATTCCGGGGTTTCCAAGCGTGTCATTGTTCAATGGACTTAGTTCATGAATCGCATCATGCCAGTTGTAATTGTGCGCTGTGCTGCTGTCAGCTGCGTTCCAACCCCGGTAATGGCCTTTCAACGCTGGATGCGTCCATTCATAACCCGTGTCGGCACCGCCTACAGTAATGCCTTGTCCGGTGTAGCCCATGGCCCATACTTCGGGTGCATGAACCCTTTGAACGCCCCATTCAATGGCGCTGCGATCTGTTGGCGTATCGGTAGACTCAATGGTAGGGCTATTAAAGAAAACCCAGGGGTCATAACTTATAAATCGCACCTCCGGCAAGGCTGCCAATTGTTGTGCAAGACTAACATCCGCCTGATGTATCGCCAATGCGTTGACCAGGAATAGGGTGTTCGCCTCGGCGTTGTAGCCATGCAAAATATTCATTGCCCTGGTCTGGCTGCGCTGGGCGGTTTCTTGCAATTTGGCGCATACAAAATGCGCCTTTGCCGCTTTTCCATGGATCATTTTTGCGCCCTTCATATCTGCTTGTTCATTAAAAGCTACCAACAAATCTGATTTTTCACCACGGTTAAAAGCGGCCAGGATTTCTGGAGCGACTTTGTCGCGCCAGGCATTGGCACTTTGACTGAAAAGGGTGCTGGTCAGGGTGGAAAGCAGCAAGCAGAATAGGAGAATTTTTTTCATTGAATTTGTTATTGTCTTAAACAGGAGTCTGAATTTCCAGGATTTTCCCACGTATTTAGCAGGAGAGCGGAAAGGCCGGGTTGAATTTGTCAATACTTTTTCGGGGTTGTGTCAAAAGGTTTGGACTGGTGTAGTCAACAAAATTTAATTCTATTCGAGCATTAGACCTTCCAGGTTTCAAAAACATGGAAGGTCTTCGCCAAGAAAATCGAAATAAAATCTGGCGACATTTTCAATGCCGACCCTTTTGACACAACTCCGAGGGCCATTTGGTCTGGCGATTTTTCATCGTCCGACCAATAAGTAAAAACAAACAACTGCGTTTATTCAGTTGCAAAGTTGCGCCCAGTATCCAGGAGTAATGCCAAATTTATGCAATTAAGCTTTTAAAAGACACAAAAAGCACCAAACGCCAAAAACCTGAAAACCTGAAACCTTGAACCCTGAAACCCTGAAATCAAACCTTCGGTCTTACTGCCAGCGCGTCCTGAATCACCTTCCAAACCCGCTCCCGCTCTTCGCCTTCCAGGGGCAATCGCGGTGCCCGCACATGCTCGGTGCCAAGGCCAGTGGCTACTTCTGCCAATTTGATGTATTGCACCAGTTTGGGATGGATGTCGAGTTCGAGTAACGGCAGGAACCAGCGATATATTTCCGCTGCTTCAACAAATTTACCTGCTTTCGCTAAGTTGAAAATAGCCACGGTTTCCCTGGGGAATGCGTCTACAAGGCCAGCTACCCAGCCATGTGCGCCAAGCATTAGGCTTTCCAAGGCAATGGTATCCACGCCGGTGAGAATTTTGAAGCGATCTCCAAAGCGGTTGAGCATGCGCGTGACGTTGCTGACATCGCGGGTGCTTTCTTTCACCGCCTGTATGGTAGGCCAGCTTATCATGGTCTCGAACATGTCGAGGGTGACCAGTATTTTGTAGTCCACCGGGTTATTGTAGATCATGATGGGCAGTGGCGTGGCATCGGCTACGGCGCGGAAATAAGCCAGTGTTTCCCGGGCATCGGCATTGTAGCGCATGGGCGGCAGCAACATTAGACCACTGGCGCCACATCGCTCGGCTTCCCGGGCGGCTTCGGTAGCAGCTTTGGTGGTTTGTTCCGCTATGTTCATGATAACTGGCACGCGGCCTGCGACTTTCTCTACAGTAAAGCGCACGAGATCGTATTTTTCTTCATTAAGTAAGCTTGAAGCTTCACCGAGGGTGCCGCCGAGCACAACGCCTGCTGCGCCAGCGTCGAGTTGGGCGGCAAGGTTTTTTTCAAACGTTGGATGGTCAACGGCATCGGAGGTAGTGAAGGGCGTTGTGAGGGCGGGGTAAACGCCTTGCCAGGCTACGGTCATGGTGAAAACTATTTGGAAGGTATGTGGATTGTTGTTTCTTGACGCAATGGTACGGAGAATTGGGAAAATCAAACCTGGCTGGAGTCTGGCAAATTGAGTTAATTCAGCAAGTCACTCTTCCAATTCAATAAGTATTGCAGCAAAAAAAGCATCCGAAAAACGGAAATCGGTTTCGCGAATTTTTTCAAAAATTGGCCGGGCGGCTGCAATAATTCCTCGTTTTTTGGCACTCGCGGTTACACCCAAAGTACCAGTGAATGAAAGCCCTAGTACGCTGGCCATTTTACGAGCCCGCAGATCATCCAAAATTAGAAAACAGTTTCCCAATTCAAGTGCAAGTGCGACAGAGCTGGCTTCGCCGCGGTCTATAGTTTTTCCCACGAGCTTGAATCTGATAATTTAAAATCGACTCCAAACGTTGCAGTTGGTAGTATAATTATCTTAAGAGCCTGTTGGAGATTTTCTCGCCGGGCCAAAAACAGGCCTCTTTTTGCCATTTTTCAGTCAAGTAGCCCCGCTATGCTCCTTAAAAAAGTCAAAAACTGACAAAAAAATGCCTAGTTTTTGCCTCCGGCAGAAAATCTCCAACAGGCTCTAAGTTGCAAGTAAGCTCTAACAATTATTCCGACCCATCATTCCGACCACGAGAAACCGCGTACTCACCCACTTTTTTCCCATGTGCAAGGCCTATTTCACTGTCGAAGCGATAGTGAATGCAGCCATAAACCCGGGAAACCGCAGCTTCCTGGGCCCAGGCGCTT
>JBBRWA010000145.1:0-14336 GCA_038246345.1 Chitinophagales bacterium | reverse complement strand
GGAGAAGCGGGGGAGGAAAAAGTAGTATCTAGTTTTCAAATTTTCGCCTGTCCTAGGCGCATCGCCCTGAAAAAGGACAAAATTCCACTGTCTTAGTTAAACAATCCTGCTGGCTTTATTGGAACACGGATTAAACGGATTTGACGGATTAAAACGGATTTAAGGGTGCGCTCTTATAAATCTGTTTTAATCCGTTCAATTCCTTCAATCCGTGTTCCTATAAGTATGCTCAAATGATTGGTGCAATGTAGGGTACTTTTTCTCCGAGGTGGAGAAACACCATCGCATGGCGTTTGGCGGGGGAAAGAGGCCTTGGGGAAGGTTCGAGGCATAAACTATTTAAATTATCCATTACCTTTTTTTAAAACAGGCTTGATTATGACAAATATCACTTTACAGGTTGAACGCGAGGAAGATCTTCGGCTGTTACTCGATTTGATTCAACGGTTGAACCTTCCTGTTGTCCAGAATGCTCAAAAAAACATTCAAACCAAACCAACAAAGGAGCAGCAAAAGATGATTGACTACATACTTTCATACCAAAATGATGGCCCTTCTTTCGGCGATGCTGCTGATTGGCAGTTGCATCAACTGCAATGATTTTGGGGGCTGAATTGTATACCCGAAACATTGCAGATTTTCAAAGGATTCCAGGCTTGGTTCTTGTGAATCCTATTCCTGAAGATGTGCCTAAATAGCAACTGCGAGAAGAAAGAAACAGACAACAAATTGAATGCGGCCCCTTAGGCAAACAACCCAGACTTTCAATGCTTAGGTCAGGGGTAGAAAATGCAATAGGTTCCTGAAAGCCGAATAAGCGGTCAACAAAAAAAGAATTAGTATTAACGTTAACCCCTAACAACCAATCAGTTGGGATAAATTCTGGAAGACTATACGTTGGAATAGCTGAGCTGAAACTTCGAACAATGGAAATGGCATTCCTAACGTCGGGAGAAACTGCATCGATCTGTATAGAGAAAATATATGGATTTCCTGGCAGGCTAATTTGTTTCAAGTTTGTTCCTGCAACCAAATCATTCCATTCAATGGTCAAAGTATCCCCTTGAATGGCTTCAGGAAAATAGTAATGCCGAAAACCTGCGGTATTATTCGCTTTCACTCGAAGCGTAATCCCAAAGTGGGAAAAGGTCAGAATATCCATAAATAGTGTTTTCTCATTTACATCTAGTACAACATTATGGGGTTCAAAAAAGCCTGCTGATATAGAATTAACGGATTGTATGTCGTTGATTTTCAGGGAAATAAGTTCACCCTGCGATCTAAATATTTCCAAAGGATAAAAATACACAAAGGAACCTTCTGGTACGCCAATCCGAGAAATAACAAAATATGGACGATTCGCATCGTTTGTTGGGTGAATCAAGTGGTAATCCAATCCAGCAGGAGAAGTGCCCTCAACAAACAATTGGTCCGTAAAATCGAAGACCCGCCGGAAATTTCAAATTTTCCCAAATATTTTCCCGTTCCAGTTTCTGTAATGATGAGCCGATTCTTAGCTCCCTGTGGAACTGTCGTTAAAAATGATAACCCAACATGAATGGTGTAAGCTTGGTTAACGGGTGCGTCTGCTTTCTTGCAGGTGGGAAGTGATACCAAAAGGGTTGCCAGGAGCAATAATGTAGTAAGTTTCATGATTTATTTTTTTGCGAGGCGAATATTGGAACGGTATGATGAGCGTTACTGGCCTTTTGCTTAAAATTCGGTATTTCTTTTTCGCCCAGGGTGGCCTACTCGCCTCCTTACGCCTAATCGCTCAACTTTAAATACACCCCCCAATTCAACATCATCCTCCGATAATTAAAACGAAAATAAATATGCTCACCCGGGTACACCCATACCAACCCATCAGGAAGATTAACAATTCGATCCGGCACGCCATACGCTTCCTGGATATTATCGGCGCTGGATTCAGCAATTATAGCACGCAAGGTGCTTGCCGTGTACTTTGAATTCGTCTCCTGAAACACCACGCTTTGCTTTTCGCCATCAGAAACGTGCAAATACAGCTGTGACAATGTTTTCTGTTTCATGCCACAGCGCAATTGCGGCGTGAGTACTATTTCCTTGTCCACAGCAGGACTGACCAAGTAATCGACCAAAGAAAACCATTCAATTTGTTCAACGCCTTTTATTGGCGGCGGGCCATCAAGCACAAGGCTTGGCGCAACTTTGTTTTCTAGGATAGCCAGGTTTTGAGCAGCCAGATAACTGCCAATTGTCAGGGCTTTGCGCATTTGTTGTGCAGCTCGGGGTTTGTCGCCGCGCAAGGCTGCAATAATCCCGGCCATGACCAGAAAATCTGTGGTCATTTTTTGGGTGGAGCAGTGTTCGATGCCTTTTTGTATGCACTGTTCTGCTGCATCGAAATCTTTGAGCAGGGCTAATGCGCAGCCCTTATTGAGGTA
This sequence comes from Chitinophagales bacterium, assembly GCA_038246345.1. Classification (GTDB taxonomy): domain Bacteria; phylum Bacteroidota; class Bacteroidia; order Chitinophagales; family Saprospiraceae; genus M3007. Next base: position 11,910 of record JBBRWA010000145.1, on the reverse strand, counting down.
TCCGGGAGTGAAATTTTCGTCCAATTTTAACGCCCGGTCAAACTGTAGAACAGCATCATTTAGCAAAGAGTCCCGCATGTTTATGGTGTCTTGGAGGGTCTGGCGGGTATTGCTGAGCCTGGTTTTGGAGTCCATCTCCAGGGGAAGGATAAATGGCTGTTGCTTCGGATCAATGAAATCCATAGCCGCGAGCACGAAAATCACACCTGCCAGGTTTTCGATTTCTTTCCCTTTGTACTGTTGAACAATGCTGCGTTGGTAGGCCGCTGCGGACTTGTAATCACCTACTATCGTGAGCAGCTCCGACATTTTGAACAGCAGCGTGGAGTCGCTGTCAGGGTTGTAGCACAGCTTTCTGGTGCTTGGGTTTGCGTTTGCCCTTTGATTCTCCGCGAATTCCTGGCAGGGTGTACCTTGGATAAAGGCTAAAATGAGCAAGCAAGTAGTCGTAAATTTCATGGTAACGTTTTTCTGGTATTACGGACGGGAGATGAAAACTTTTTACGCTACGTCACTTAGAGCACAACCTGGTTTCTAGCTTGGTCCCGAAAAATTTCTCGCACAACGGCCCATAACTCAAACTAATATCAACTTGGTACTTAGCTGTATTCTTTTTGGATTTAAAGTGCTGGGAATCAAATCTAAGCAATTGACTAGGAGATGAGCAGCGAACAACTATCAACGAACAACTAAATGTCCTCGAGATAATCCAAATCCCGGTGAAATGTCTCCTTCATGCCCCAGAGGGCAATAAATGCAATGGCAAGACAAGCGGACCCGACGATATATCCTGCCGTGATCACACTGCCTGTCACCGCCGGGCTTTTCAAATACTTAAATGCTTCATTGATGGGTACTTGCATACCCCTGGCGAAGTTTGGCACTGAAGTAGCCACCGTGGAGCGCAGGTTGGTACCAAATTGCTCCGCGCCAATGGTGACAAAAATGACCCAAAAACCTACTGAAAAGCCGAGCAGGAAATGACAGAAATAGAAGTATTCAGGCGATGAAAAGGGTAGGGTGAGATAGGCCCAAACAGCTACAGAGTCAAGGGTGAGGAAAAGTGCCATGACCTTGATGCGGCTTTGCAGGAGTTGGCTTAAAAAACCAGAAGCCAAGTCGCCCAAGATAAGTCCGATATAGCAAATAGCGATGGCGTTACTGGCTGTTATGCCATCAAGCCCTTTAGCTTTGCCAAATTCCGGAGCAAAGAACACCAGTACGCCCACCACAAACCAGGTAGAAGTACCGATAAAAATACAGCGCAAAAACCTGGAAAACCTGTCCCAGCTCGTAAATAAGGCCAGAAAATTGCCACGGCTAATGCCAGACTGCTGCTGCACTTGTTTGAAAATACCTGATTCTGAAACACTTACACGAAGCATTAACAACAGAATTCCCAAGCCGCCGCCAATGAAGTAGCAGGTGCGCCAATGAAAATAATGTTCAATTATCCAGGCAAGTAAGGCGCCAGAAAGCCCCACTGAGGCCACAATCATGGTGCCAAGGCCACGTTTTGCCTTCGGCAACACTTCCGCCACCAGCGTGATACCAGCACCCAATTCGCCCGCCAAACCTATGCCTGCCAGCAGTCTATAAAAGGCGTAATCAGCATAGCCTGTGGCAAAACCATTCAAAATATTAGCAATGGAATACAAGGCTATTGAGAAGTAAAGCACCCGAACCCGGCCTTTTTTATCCCCTAACACGCCCCACAAAATCCCACCAATCAACATGCCGAACATTTGCCAATTCTGGATGGTCAATCCGTGGTCGGTCAGTTCTTGTCCGGAGAAGCCCATGTCGGTCAAGCTTTTTACCCGTACAAACCCAAAAAGCAACAGGTCATAAACGTCTACAAAATAGCCCAGTGCTGCCACAATCACAGCGGCGTTCAGCAATTTGGTTTCATTTTCTTTTGACATGTTTGGACTTGCGTTGTTTCGTGAAAAGAATGCGCGGCAAACCTAATCAATTTATTGGTGTGCCATTCACTGGTGGACTCGGCACTAGCTCAATTGGCTAAGACTTTTTTCTTGTCACGTGATGGGCGCGGGGCATCGTTGGGCGGTATCGGCCCTTGTAGTTTGGGGGGAGCCGAACCTTCAAGCCCTTGTCGGCGTATGTCTTCAGCGGTCTCAGGTTGATTTTGAGCGTTTTGGAACCGGACTTCCAGTTTTAGCGAGCGCCCCATAGATTTCACGGCAGGCCCCATGAGCATTTGCATGACAGAATCGGCTCGCAACTTGGCCTTGTCCAGTACGTGTTCATTTTCAATGGCCTCTTGTCTGAATTGGCGCCGCAATTCATTGAAATTGCTGTTCATCTCAGCGCCACTGATACCTGCCAGAAAACCAACATCCAATTTTTCTACTTTAGGATATACTTCGTGGGACAATATGGTGGGTTGTGGCAGGGTAATGTACACAATGCCCTTATTAGGGCTAAAAGTGACATCAAAAAATTCATCCAATTTGAAACCAGCTTTTACAACACTGATGGCTTCTACCCGGATATCCGTCTCTGAAACGGCAAAGCCCAAAAATTTGTACTGCAAGGTTTTATCCAGGCCCAGTCGGCTGCGCAATTCATACGTTGCCAATTCGGCAATGCCCTTGCGCACCTTTTCTTTTAACAACCCACGAGAGGCGCTAAAGTCCATGATTTCTGCTTTTTTGCGGAGGCGCTCGACCAATGGATGCAGTCCCTCATTGATGGCGATGCCGCAAGGCGTATCCACATTTTTTCCTTTGGCAAACAATTTACCACCATCAGCCTTTAATAATGTCGCCATGATTTGGGTGACAAAAAAGCAGGTGTACTTCCCTGCTACTTCATTGAATAGTTGTACGGCTTGGTTGGAATTATCATTGTACCAATTCTCATACAAGGTAGCCGAAGTATCTTTTAAATTGATAAAATCGTTGTAATACAGCGATTTAAGGTATTCATGGTGATACTTGTACTCCGGCTCAAGTCGGCGTTTTAAACTGTCGGGCAGGGCCATGCGGTTGGCGACATGGTACAACAGGGAAAGGTTGAAGTTATAGACCAACTCGTTGAATTCCTTGAGATATTTTTCCGGTTGGGAAAGAATGCGCAAGGTGACTTCTTCATCCAAGTTGGGCGTAAAATCGGAAGGCACGTATGTGAGCTTCACCTCCTTCGGATTCTGAAAAAGATTGGACAATGGACCTCCATCGCTGAAAAAAGCCTTGTAAACCAGCACGAGAGCCGTGGTGATTAAGACTATGAGTATGATTTGCTTGCCCATGCCGCCACTGCCTTGTGGCGAGGCATATGAGCCATCTGATTGGTGTGTAGACATTTTCTTACGGTTGACGGTTGACGGTTTACCCGCCGTAGCCTTGGCGCAGGCGGGTTTCTTGAACGAGCATTATTTTAATTTCCGACGTAATTATGCGGCGTCAACGCCTTTAACTCCGCTTTCACGTCATCATTCACGGCTAGCAGGTCAATAAATTCATGCAAATGTTCGCGGGTAACTGCCGTTCGGCCCCGTGTAAGTTCCTTTAAGGCTTCGTATGGCTGCGGATAGCCTTCACGGCGCAAAATGACTTGAATACCTTCCGCGATTACCATTTGATTGTCTTCCAGGTCGTCGAAGAGCTTGCCATCGTTTAGGGTGAGTTTCCCCAAGCCTTTAAGGATGGATTTGAAGGCAATGATGGTATGGCCCATGGGCACACCTATGTTGCGCAGCACCGTTGAGTCCGTGAGGTCGCGTTGCAGGCGACTGATGGGCAGCTTTTCGGCCAGGTGCTGGAATATTGCGTTGGCGAGGCCCAGGTTTCCTTCTGCATTTTCAAAATCAATGGGATTTACCTTATGCGGCATGGCAGAGGAACCAACTTCCCCGGCCACAGTTTGTTGCCTGAAATATTCCATTGAGATATACGTCCAAATATCCCGACAGAAGTCGATTAAAATGGTATTGATGCGGCTAAGTGCCTGACATTGAGCGGCAAAGCAATCGTAATGTTCAATTTGTGTGGTCGTGCGGGAGCGCTCCAATCCGAGGAATTCCACCACAAAACCATCGCCAAATTGCTGCCAGTTATAATCCGGGTAGGCGGCATAGTGTGCATTGAAATTGCCGGTAGCGCCGCCGAACTTGGCGCGGTGTGGAATGGCCTGAAACAGCTCCAATTGTACGTCGAGACGCTCTACAAAAACAGCGAATTCCTTGCCCAGCAGGGTAGGGGAAGCTGGTTGCCCGTGGGTGCGCGCCAGCATGGGCACATGCGCCCATTCCTGCGCGTAATGCTCCAATTGATCGCGCAATCGTTTCAGTAATGGGTAGTAAACCTCTGTGAGTGCATTTTTGAAAAGCAGCGGCGTAGCCGTATTATTGACGTCCTGAGAGGTAAGCCCAAAATGCACGAACTCGCGCAAATTTCCCAGCTCCAGGCCATCGAAGCGCTCCTTCAAAAAGTACTCCACCGCTTTCACATCGTGGTTGGTGGTGCGCTCGATGGATTTGATTTGCTCGGCATCAGCATGGTTGAATTGCTCGAAAATAGCGTTTAGATCATCAATTTTATCATCCTCAAAGGATGCAAGCTGGGGCAAGCCATACTGACAAAGGGCTATAAAGTATTGAATTTCAACGAACACGCGATACCGAATTAGGGCGTATTCGCTAAAATATTCACTCAGTTCTTTGGTCTTGTCGGCGTAGCGCCCATCGATGGGGGAAATGGCTGATAACATAATGCTGCTGTTTTATAGCGGCGAATTTCGACATTTTTAGGCAGCGCTCTGCTACCTTTGCAGCTCTTTTTCAACATACCACCTCTATTTATGAAACAATTCCTTCTTTGCATTTTTGCTTTGATGCTCACTTTTGGTTGCAATGACCAAAAAAAACAGGTTGAAACCCTCCAAAAAAAACAGGTTGAAACCCTCCAAAAAGAAACCGAAGACCTCCATGATGTCGCTATGAAAGATATGGCCGAAATGAACCGTGTGGCCAGGCAAATCAAAGAATTTATGATTTCAGCGTCTATGACACCGGAGCAGTCTGCCACCTACACCGAAACATTGACCACCATTGGCAATGCTGAAAATGACATGATGGCTTGGATGGCCAATTACAAAGCGCCTACCGATATGCCAGCGGCTGAAGCAATCAAGTATCTGGAAAATCAAAAGAATTTATTGGAGCAAAATCATCTTGCCATACAGGCAGCGACGGAACTTGGCAAAAAACTTTTGCCAGAGTAATTTCGTTTAGATGAGTCACCTTTTATTTTGGGGGGAGGAATGAAGAGGGGGCAGGAGTTTGTGTATACTTATTGGTCGGACGAAGAAAATTCGTCAGACCAAATGGCCCTCGTCCGACCACTTTTCGTGGTCTGACGAATAAGTATAAACGAATACAGCTTTTTACACAGTCCCCTCCAGCATTTTCAAAAACCAGGAATTAGGCATGCGCATTATCCGACAAAAACTAATCGCAATATGAAACTCAACAAGCTACTGCCACTGCTCACCGTGGTCATTCTATTGGCCTGCAACACGGCTCATAAAGCACAATCGACTGCGTCTGTTACGCCTGCTGCTCAGCCCGCATTTGTCACTTGGGACAAAAAGATGATCGACATTGGCAAGGTGAAAAAAGGTGAAAAACGCGAAATGTTTTTCGAATTCACCAATACTTCCGGCCAGGATATCAAGATTGACATCGTGGATGCCTGCGAATGTACCAAAATAGAATTTCCACGGGGCACGATTGCCCCGAAAGGCAAAGGCCGCCTTGACGTGGTGTTCGACAGCAAGGATAAAACGGCAGACGAAACCATCGGCATCACCATTGTTTTTGAAAATATGGATGCCAATGGAAATCCGCGGATTGAATCCGTAGAATACAAATTCGAGTTGGTGCAGTGATGCCCAATTTTCTTATTTTTACATTATCAAATTGTCAAATTATGCCTTTTCGACTGCTTTTCTTGGCTCTTTTCATTTCCCTGCATTTTCAAGCCTACGCCCAAATTACCGACCCCAAAGCTACGGAGGTGTGGCAGCCAGAACCACGCCTAGTAACGCCCGGTGAAGGAAGTAAAGCCCCATCAGATGCGGTTATCCTGTTCGATGGGAAAGGGCTTTCTGAATGGTTGTCGCAAAAAGACAGCACGGAGGCAAAATGGGACTTGGCTGCGGATGGCAGCGTGACTGTAAAACCAGGCGCAGGCGACATTCAAACCAGGCGCTCTTTTGGTGATTTCCAATTGCACCTGGAATTTCGTGCCCCTGTTGTGGTGAAAGGAGAAAGCCAGGGACGCGGCAATAGCGGCATTTTTCTTCAAAACCGCTATGAAGTCCAGGTGCTTGACTGCTACCAAAACCGCACCTATTCCAATGGCCAAACGGGTTCTATTTACAAGCAAAGCATTCCATTGGTGAATGCCTGCCGCAAACCTGGGGACTGGCAGACGTATGATATCTTGTACACCGCGCCACGCTTCAATTCAGACGGCATTTTGCGCGCTTATGGGCATGTTACAGTGATTCATAATGGCGTTGTGGTGCAGTTGAATACCGAGATAAAAGGCACAACGGAGTACATCGGACTCCCGAAAAACATGGCGCATGGCAAGGCGCCACTGCGTTTGCAGGATCATGGAGACTTGGTGAGCTATAGAAATGTTTGGATCCGGGAGTTATAAATGCTCATAGAAGGCTCTGTCCAGACAGCCAATGTTTTGACATTAGAGCTCGGAGCGGTCCAAAGTATGTAGAATGACAATACCAACCAAATTGCGCAAAACTTCTCTATTTTTGCCATAGTAATTTCAGATATGGCCGACCGTTTCCCCTTTTACAAACAACTCGATTCCGCAGACTGTGGTGCCACTTGTCTGCGGATGGTTGCCAAATATTATGACCGCCACTACACCCTGGATTATCTGCGCCAGCTCTCTTACCTCGACCGGGAAGGGGTGTCCTTGATGGGCATTTCGGATGCTGCAGAGAAAATAGGGTTGCGCACCTTGGGCGTGAAGGCGGGTTTTAAGCGGCTGGCAGAAGATATTCCACTCCCCTGTGTGGCCCATTGGAAACAAGACCATTTTGTGGTGGTGTACAAAGTAAAAGGTGGAAAAGTATACGTAGCAGATCCTAAAATAGGCAAGGTCGAGCTTGATGAACAAGACTTTCTAAATGGCTGGATCAGTGATGTCGTGAATACCGAACCCCAGGGCATTCTGTTGCTGCTGGAAACGACCCCTGATTTTTTTGAACGGGAGGGCGATAAAAATACCGATCGAACAGGCTTTGCATTTTTGTGGCCGTATATGCGACAGCACAGGAAGCTAATTGTCCAAATTGGCCTGGGGCTATTGTTGGGCAGTTTGATACAGTTGGCTTTTCCTTTCCTGATGCAGGCTTTGGTAGACAAAGGCGTTCAGCTCAACGACCTGAATTTTGTCTATTTGATTCTTGCTGCCCAGGCTATGTTGTTCTTCAGCCAAGTGGCGGTAGAGTTTATTCGAGGCTGGATTCTGTTGCATATTGGTACACGGGTAAACATCAACCTGGTATCCGATTTTCTCATCAAGTTGATGAAACTGCCCATGTCATTTTTCGATACAAAAATGACGGGCGATTTGCTGCAAAGAATCTATGACAACGAAAGGGTAGAGCGGTTCTTGACGACATCATCCCTGTCTACCTTGTTTTCCATCGTCAGCCTGATGGTTTTTGGAATGGTGTTGTTGTTCTACGACTCGGTTATTTTCATGGTGTTTATCATCGGGGCTATACTCTATTTCAGCTGGGTAGGTTTCTTTTTAAACCGCCGCCGAAAATTGGACAACCGCAGGTTTGAACAAATGGCCGAAAACCAAAATACGCTGATTCAACTGGTGAACGGTATGCAGGAAATAAAACTGCACAATGCACAACGCCAAAAACGCTGGGCATGGGAGCGCATTCAGGCAAAGCTGTTCCGCGTGAATGTGGAATACCTGGCCACCGACCAGGTTCAACGCGCCGGTGCGGCATTTATCAATGAAGGGAAAAATATTCTGATTTCGGTGCTGGCCGCAAAAGCGGTCATTGATGGTCAAATGACCCTAGGCATGATGCTGGCCGTTCAATACATCATTGGCCACATGAATGCACCCTTGGAATCCTTGGTGCAGTTTATCCTGCACGCCCAAGAAGCCAAGATCAGCCTGGAACGTATGAGCGAGATCAATGCCCGCCGAGATGAAGAGTTTGATGAGGATTCAAAAGTGAATGTACTGCCTTCCAACGGCGATTTGAGCATGCAAAACCTCTCCTTTCGCTATGGCGGTCCGCATGACCCCTGGGTGCTGCAAAATATCAACTTGATAATCCCTGAGGGCAAAACGACCGCTATTGTTGGCACCTCAGGCAGTGGCAAAACAACCCTGCTCAAATTGCTGCTTAATTTCTACCCGCCAACAGAAGGTAGCCTACGCATCGGCGATATTGGGCTGTCGAACCTCAACAACAAACTCTGGCGCAATTACTGCGGCGTAGTGATGCAAGATGGCTACATTTTCTCCGATACGATCGCCAAGAACATCGCCCTCGGAGAAGAAAATATCGACCGCCGCCGCTTGCTGTATGCCGCCAAAGTGGCCAATATTCAATCCTTTGTAGAATCGCTGCCCTCGGGCTATAATACCAAAATAGGCCAGGAAGGTTCGGGGCTAAGCCAAGGCCAGCGACAACGTTTATTAATCGCCCGCGCCATTTACAAAGACCCACAATACATTTTCTTTGACGAAGCCACCAACGCCTTGGATGCCCACAACGAACGCACCATTATGCAAAACCTCGGCCTTACGTTTAGAAATAAAACGGTCATCATCGTGGCACATCGCCTCAGCACGGTACGCAACGCTGACAACATCATCGTATTGGAAAAGGGCGAAGTATTGGAACAGGGCACGCACCAGGAATTGACGAATCGGAGAGGGGCTTATTATAATTTGGTGAAGGATCAGTTGGAATTGGGGAGCTGAATGATGAGAGATGAGAGATGAATGATTAGAGTCACGTGCATCAGGACTTTACCTTTGTAGCAGTGTCGACGAAAATGGTACCCGTTCCATCGGAACGGTATTTTAATTATGATTGAAAAGCCCAATATAAAAGGAAAACAAATATTCGATGCTTGAGATTCATGAATTGTTGGGACGACGTGAAACCACGCCATTGTTGGATGTGCGCTCACCTGGGGAATACACGCATGGGCACATTCCAGGCGCTATCAGCTTTCCGCTCTTTACGGACGAGGAGCGGGCGGAAGTAGGCACAATGTACAAACAGGTAGGAAAGGAAGAAGCGATGGAATTGGGACTGCGCTTTGTAGGCCCCAAGCTTGAGACCTTTGTGAAAGATGCCAAAGCACTGGCACCAGAACGCAAGGTAATGGTACACTGCTGGCGCGGCGGGCAACGCAGCGGCTCTATTGCCTGGTTGCTTCGCCAGGCAGGCTTTGAAGTGGAAATCCTGCCGGGCGGCTACAAGGCGTATCGCAAATTGGTGTTGGATAGCTTTGAAAGCAGTCCGCTTCAAATGGTCATTTTGGGCGGACAAACAGGTTCCGGCAAAACCAAGATTCTGTATGAGCTGGACAAGCAGGGTGAACAAATAATTGACCTCGAAGGGCTGGCAAACCACAAAGGCTCTGCATTTGGCTTTATTGGAGAATTGCCGCAACCCACCGTAGAACAGTTTGAAAACGAACTTTTTGAACGTATCTTAGCCCTTGATCTTTCAAAAAGGATTTGGATCGAAAACGAGAGCCACAGCATTGGCCGCATTTTTATTCCAGAACCTTTTTGGGCAAAAATGCGCGTAGCTCCATTGATCAACCTCAAAATACCCGATGAAGCGCGCATTGAAAATCTGCTGGAAGATTATGTGTTGACAGATAAGGCTGATCTTGAAACGGCGTTTAATAAGATCAGTAAAAAGCTCGGCGGCCAAAACTTAAAAGAGGCGTTGGAAGCACTGGAAAGAAATGATTTTGCCAGTGCCGCACGCATTGCGTTGTGGTATTATGATAAAACCTACCAACATGGTATTGATATTACCAGGTCAATTGACCTCAAAACCATAAGTTTTGATCACGGGAAAGCTGCTGAAATTGCCCAAAAACTTATGCTGATTTGATAATGAAATAATTTGATAATGTGATAATTGTCGCCACCTCTGGTCAATCATATAAAGCTAGGGCGAAGGACAATAGCCGCCATACTTTCACAAAAGCCAAGCAAACGCGAACGAACAACAATCAACGAACAACAATCAACGAAGAAATGCACTACCACCAGCTCGGCAAATTCCCGCCCAAACGTCACACCCAGTTCCGCAAACCGGACGGCACCCTGTACCATGAGGAGCTCTTCAGCACCGAAGGGTTTAGCAACAATTATTCGCTGTTGTACCATTGCAATGCGCCAACACAGATTGTGCAAGTAGGTGACCCGTACAGCGTTGCCGCCAAGACGGTGCATGACAAACAGTTGAAGCACCGTTGTTTGAATGGATTTAAGATAGCCCCAGAGGACGACTATTTGCGCTCCCGAAAACCAATGCTGGTGAACAGTGACTGCAAGATCATACTGGCCGCGCCGCGCAAAAGCATGACGGATTATTACTACAAAAATGCCGATGCGGATGAAGTGATTTTCGTACATGAAGGCAGCGGAACGTTGCGCACCATGTACGGGAATTTGGCATTTTCCTATGGTGATTACCTGGTAATTCCGCGGGGCACTACCTACCAATTGACTTTTGACAATGCCGACAACCGTCTGTTGATCATAGAAAGCACTGGGCCAATCACCACACCAAAGCGGTATCGGAACGAGTACGGCCAGTTGATGGAACATTCGCCCTTCTGCGAGCGCGATATCCGCAAGCCCGTTGACTTGGAAACCCACGACGAACGGGGCGACTTCCTGTTCTTCATCAAAAAACAAGACAATATTTACCCTTACCATTACCTTAACCATCCTTTCGACGTCATTGGTTGGGATGGTTACACCTATCCCTTTGCATTCAGCATCCATAATTTTGAGCCGATTACGGGGCGTTTGCACATGCCGCCGCCCATCCACCAGACATTTGACGGACATAATTTTGTGATTTGCTCCTTTGTGCCGCGTATGTATGACTACCATCCCCTGTCCATCCCGGCCCCCTACAACCACTCCAATATTGATTCAGATGAGGTGCTGTACTACGTCGACGGTGATTTTATGAGCCGCAAGCACGTGGAGCGGGGTATGATTACCTTACATCCCGGTGGTATTCCCCACGGCCCACACCCAGGCACGGTAGAAAAAAGCATTGGTAAAAAAGAAACAAGAGAACTCGCCGTCATGGTCGACACCTTCCGGCCTCTATTGATGACAGAATACGCTGCAGGCATCGAAGACGGTGATTATTACCGTTCCTGGCTAACGGAATAATTATGGCGGATAGCAGTTTTCTCGTGTTTTACGTCACCCATCCCGACGAAGCAACAGCCATGCGCATTTCGGACGCCTTGTTGCAGGATCGGCTGGTGGCCTGCGCGAATGTATTCCCAATGTCCAGTGCCTATTGGTGGGAAGGGGCTATCGCCCGGGAAGGGGAGTGGGTCTCCATATTAAAAACAAGGCTAGCCCTGGAGGAACTGGTTGAGGCTGCCATCACAAACATTCATCCTTACCAAACTCCTTGTGTAGTGCGTTTTGAGGTGCGGGCAAATAAAGCCTATTCTCAATGGATTGAGGAAAGCACCCGGGATATTTCTTGAACATTCTGGTCTAACATGCAGCGAAAATGTCCCTTTGGGCAGGCATTGTGACCGATCTTGGAGCATGGACGGCATTTTAGACCCATGACTTCCATCGTCGT
>JBBRWA010000144.1:0-14347 GCA_038246345.1 Chitinophagales bacterium | reverse complement strand
CCGCTTCATCAATATCCACCAGTTCCGGCAACAGCGCAAAAGACTTCCCAAGCGCCGCAATTTTCTCCAACGTACGCGCCCGCACCGTCTCCGTACTCCAGGCAATATCGCGAAAAACACTGGCCTCCATGGCCCGCATCCCCAATAAATAGTAGCCCCCATCCGGTACAGGTCCTACAACAAAATCAGCGGTATCGAGCTGTTCAAAAGCGGCATTCAAAATCTCGCCGCTCAATTCCGGGCAATCGCTGCCAACAATCAGCACCTTATCAGCACCTTCCACAAAGGCGTTTTGGAACGCCGCTTCCATCCGCGCCCCAAGATCGCCCGGCGATTGCAGGCGTTTTTGAAATAAAGCCGAGGGCCAATCATCCTGCTGCTGCACCGCTTCCGTATAGTACAAATGCCTTTCAGCCGTAGCGCCCAAGGCAGCAGCGCGGGTTTTTTCCAGCAAAATACGGTAAATTCGAAGCGCTTCCACATCACCCAAGGTGCGGGCCAAACGGCTTTTTACCTTCCCCAATTCAGGGTTTCGAATGAAAATAAGGAGGATGTTTTTCATAAAAAAGGGTTTCATAGTTTCATGGTAAAGGTTTCATGGTTGGCGCTGCTCTTAGCATTGGTTAATGAAGAACAAAAAGATCACATAAACCCTGAAACCAGAATCCTCTTTATATGTTTACTGATCTGTTATCATTCTTGAAATTACGTGTCAAGATACAAAACAGACCGCGTAAACCTGAAACCCTGAAACCTGAAACCCGAAACCCTTTTTAAAATGTTTACAGGCATTATTGAAGCACTTGGTACCGTAAAAGCCATCGAAAAGGATCGTTCCAACGTCCATTTCACGGTGGAAAGCCCCATTTCAGCTGCGTTAAAAATTGATCAAAGTATAAGCCACAACGGGGTTTGCCTCACCGTGGTGGCGCTGGAAAACAGCTGCCACCGCGTCACGGCCATTGAAGAAACCTTGCGGCGCAGCAACCTGGGTGCTTGGGAAGTTGGTTCACGGGTCAACCTCGAACGCTGCCTGCCCATCGGCGGCCGCCTTGATGGGCATATGGTGCAGGGCCATGTAGATGATGTGGCCGAGTGCGTCGAAGTCCTTGAAACGGATGGCTCCTGGCAATACACGTTACGCTATCGCCCAACCGCACAACACCTGCTGGTCGACAAAGGCTCTGTCTGCATCAACGGTGTAAGCCTGACCGTGGTGAACCCCAAAGACGACCTTTTTTCAGTCGCCATTATCCCTTATACCTGGGAACACACCAATTTTCAGCATCTTCGCCCTGGCCATAAGGTCAATATTGAATTTGATATCATCGGAAAATACGTGGCAGCATTGGGCCAGTTTCAGGCATCTAAACTGTCATAGCACCGTCCTGTAGTTGTGATTGGTGATTGGTTGAATGGTGATTAGTGCACAGCATTCTTTTTCAAATTGAAATTTGTGTTTCAGCACTTTGCGTTAAATTTTGACCATGGGGCTAAAACACAATGCTACGTAAAAACACAAGTGATGTGCACCGTCAACCGTCATTCCATGAACAAATCCTTACTTCTCCCCTTCCTCTTTTTCCCGCTCTTCTTATCAGCGCAAAAGCCAGCCAAACCCAATTCCGCTGATCTGCAAATGGCGATCAAAAAACTCAATGTATTGGGTGCGGTGCTGTACGTGGCTGCTCATCCCGACGATGAGAACACCCGCATGATCAGCTACTTGCGCAATGAAAAACTGTATGATGTTACCTATCTATCCCTGACCCGCGGCGACGGTGGACAAAACCTGATCGGTGCGGAAATCCGGGAATTGCTGGGCGTATTGCGCACCCAAGAGCTGCTTATGGCCCGTTCTGTTGATGGCGGCAGCCAGCTTTTCAGCCGCGCCAACGACTTTGGCTATTCCAAAAATCCCGACGAGACACTTGATATTTGGAACAAAGACGAGGTATTGTCGGATGTCGTCTGGGCTTTCCGCAAGGTTCAGCCCGATGTGGTTATCAACCGTTTTTCCAACGATACAAAATTCGACACCCACGGCCACCACACGGCATCGGCCATGCTTTCGGCAGACGCTTTCGACCTGGCAGGCAAGGCAGATGCCTATCCCGAGCAGTTGTCGCTGGTGCAGCCTTGGCAACCACGGCGGCAGTTTTTCAATACTTCCTGGTGGTTCTACGGCAGTCAGGATGCGTTTCAAAAGGTAGACAAAAGCACCCTCTGGCCCATCGATATGGGTGTATGGCTGCCCTTAAAAGGCAAAAGTAATGGCGAAATCGCCGCTGAAAGCCGCTCTATGCACCGTTGCCAGGGCTTTGGAATGTTAAGTAGCCGCGGTACGGCGGTGGAGTACCTCGATTTTTTGAAAGGCGACAAGCCCACCACGCAGGATATTTTCCAAGGCGTAAACACCACCTGGTCGCGGGTAGCTGGCGGGAAATCTATAGGGGCGTTGCTGGCTCAAGTCGATCAAAATTTCCGCCCGGAAAACCCGGCGGCTTCCATTCCAAATTTGCTCAAAGCCATGCAAATGATGAAGACCTTGCCGGCGGGGTTTTGGCGCGATAAAAAACTGGGTGACATTAAAACCGTCATTCGGGGTTGCCTCGGACTTTACCTCGAAGCGACAAGCGACGATCCGACAGCCACGCCAGGCGATAAAGTAAATCTCCGCCTCGAATGCATCAGCCGCGCCGTTGGCAGCGAAGTGGTGCTGACGAGTGTCAGCGTCTTGCCTGGGTTGTTTGACACGGTTACCCGCCAAGTATTGGAAATCAACAAAGGCTGGGTGTTCACGAAAACAGTTGCCATACCCGAAAATGCGCCCTTTACTGCCCCCTACTGGCTCAACAGCGCATCCACCCTGGGCATGTACAATGTGCCGAAACAGGAATTGCGCGGCCTGCCAGAAACGCCCCGTTACGCTAAAGTGCGCTGGGGAATCACCATCAACGGCATTCCACTGGAATATGAAACCGACCTCGCCTGGAAAACGGGCGAACCAGCTGTCGGGGAAGTCTGGCGACCATTTGAAGTGTTGCCCCCCATTTTTGTAGAGTTTACGGAGTCCTCTTATTTGTTTACCAAAAATGAACTACAGGTAAGCATTCGGGTAAAAGCGGGCCGAGACAATGTGAAGGGCAATGCCATGGTGCTGGCACCCGGAAAAAGATGGGTAACCGCCTCCGCACATGAAAATTTTGAATTCGCCAAGAAAGGGGAAGAGAAAACCTTCACATTCACCGTTGAAGCGCCAGATAGCAGCTCTGAAGCCACCTTGAGCGCATACGCAGAAGTGGATGGAAAACTCTACACCTCCCGATTGGTCAACATCAAATACGATCATATTCCCCAACAAAGCGTGCTGCTGCCCGCCACGGCCCATGCTGCCCGTTTCGAGCTACAGGTAAAAGCCAAAAACGTTGGTTATTTCATGGGCGCTGGCGACGACGTGCCCGCTGCGCTAGCGCAGATGGGCTGCAATGTCACTATTTTGACGGATCATGATCTGGAGCTGTCCAACCTGAAAAAATTCGATGCTGTGGTGATGGGGATACGTGCCTACAATACCAAGGATGCGCTTGCTTTCCACCAGCAGCAATTGCTCGATTATGTGAATTGGGGAGGAACCATGATTGTCCAATACAATACAAGTGGTGAAATCGTGGTAGATGCCGACAAGTTGGCACCTTTTCCGTTAAAAATTTCCCGCGCTCGGGTTACCGACGAAGCTGCTGAGGTGCGCTTTCAATTGCCCGATCACCGGGCGCTCAACCAACCAAACAAGCTCAGCGCCAATGATTTTAACGGCTGGGTGCAGGAGCGCGGATTGTACTTTCCCAGCGAATGGGATCCCGCTTTCGAGGCACCACTTTCCATGAACGACCAAGGCGAAAAAGCCGCTGAAGGTTCTTTGTTGGTTGCAAAATACGGCAAAGGGTATTATGTGTACACGGGTATATCCTTCTTCCGGGAATTGCCGGCGGGGGTGCCGGGAGCGTATCGTCTGTTTGCGAATTTGTTGTCGTTGGGGCGGTAGGGGGCCTGCAAGTCAGTTTCGACGGGAGAATGACTACCTATTTGAGCAAAAGATTTGAACATGCGCCCAAATTTGTCAACTTGAAAAAAATGTTGACAAATTCTCACCACGCAGCCAGGCAAGCCGCCGAACAGTTTTGGCAACTTTTTTTTGAAGTTGTCAAAGCTCGCCCGAGGCCCAAGTAAAACCGCGACCAACCAATTCTCACGTTACATTTTTTTAGAAAACGACACTTGCTCAGTGAGCATTCAATCAATTTCGACGGACGAATGTAGTGCACAGTAACTCGGATGTTACTCGCCAATTTACACTTGCAGACCCACTAGGGGCTCATCCGGCAAATGGAAAGAACGCTCTATTCGTCATGCTTCATCAGGGGCAAGGCGTTGTGCATAAAAAAGTGAGCCATCCCAATGTCTGGAATGGCTCACTTTTTTAAATTTTATCAATAAACTCCTGCTCACGATACCAAATTTCGCTGGTCTCTCGGCAAATAGGCAACGCCTTTTTCCTTATGCCGTACCAATTGGCGTTTGAGCGTATCAGAGGAGGCTGTAATAGCCGCTTCAAAAGTGCGGCCCGTTTTTTTATCCATCAGCCAGCCGCCGGGAACATGGATTTTTACTTCTGTGATCTTTTCATGGATTTTGTTACCGGTATCTTGAAGTTTCAAGTGTACCTCTGCTTCTACGGGCTTATCGAAATAGCGCCCTAATCGACTGAGTTTTTTTTCAATGAATTCTAGAAGTTTCGCGTCTGCGTGAAAATGTAAGGATTTAACACTGATCTGAATCATACAAACTAATTTTTTTTTGTGGTGAATGGATCGGTTAGTATAGTGTTGTTTTTCTAGGTAGTTTTTCGATGCTCAACGTTATTAACTTTTCTGCTTTTAACAAAACTTTGATCGTTAAATTTTTATTTTTTTGCAAAAAACAATTCATTGTTCCGATAAATTTTGTGAATATAGAATTTTACCAAATTTAAAAATACGCTTTTAAATTTCATTCTCGATCTCCCAGAAAAGCGCGAACTTTCGCAGGTTAAATTAAATCACCTTACGCATGTCTGACCAAAACGCAGCCCCAACCCTACCCATCGAACAACAAACGGCCATCCGTCAAGCCTTCGATGCACAAGTCCAAAACCAGTGGGCAATTGGCCGCACTACTGCTGCGGAACGCATCGCCAAGCTGCGTCGCTTGCATGCTGCAATGCTACAATATCGTAACGATATCAAACTTGCTTTGTTTTCCGATTTCGGCAAATCTTCGACCGAGGTGGACATTACGGAGATCGGTGTGGTCACCAGCGAGATCAGGCACGCCATCCGGCATTTGCAATCCTGGATGACACCGAAAAGTGTTGGCACGCCCCTGTTTCTCATCGGCACGGCTTCGGAAGTGCAGTACCAGCCAAAAGGTGTGTGCCTCATCATCGCGCCTTGGAATTTTCCGATCAACCTGTGCATTTCGCCCTTGGTTTCAGCCATCGCTGCGGGCAATTGTGCCATCCTGAAACCCTCCGAATTCACCCCGCACGCTTCGGCGGTGATGAAAAAAATTATTACCGATTGTTTTCCCCCGGAGGAAGTGACCATGTTTGAAGGGGATGCTTTGGTGTCGCAAGAATTGTTGGCTTTGCCATTCAACCACATTTTCTTCACGGGAAGCCCTGCTGTTGGAAAAGTCGTGATGCGTGCGGCGGCAGCGAACCTGGCATCTGTCACGCTGGAGCTTGGCGGCAAAAGTCCGGTCGTCGTGGATGAAAGCGCCAACCTCGATCATGCTGCGGCTAAAATCATTTGGCTCAAGTGCATGAACGCGGGCCAGATTTGCATTTCCACCGATTATGTACTGGTACAGGAAAGCGTGCAGGACAAACTGGTGCAACTTTTGACCGAAAAAATAAAAAAATTCTACGGCGACACGCCGGAAGCGCGGCAGCAATCGCCCGACTACTGCCAAATCGTGAACGGCAAGCATCACAGCCGTGTAAAAGCCCTGCTCGATGATGCCGTGAAACGGGGCGCTAAAGTTCACATTGGCGGCACGGATGTGGCGGATAAGCGCTTCATCGACCCAACGGTGCTGACCCAGGTGCCGGATGCGGCGAATATTTGGGAAGAAGAAATTTTTGGGCCGCTGCTGCCCGTTAAGTCCTATAAAACCCTGGACGATGCCATTGCCTACATCAACCGCAAGCCCCGTCCGCTGGCCCTGTATGTTTTCAGCAGCCGGAAAAAATCAATCGCCAAATTACTCGCAGAAACCCGGGCCGGCGGCAGTTCTGTCAACGATTGCGGCATTCATTTTTATCAACCCAACTTGCCTTTTGGTGGTGTCAACAACAGCGGCATCGGCAATTGCCACGGCGAAACAGGCTTCCTTGAATTTTCAAACCAACGCGGCGTTACCTACCAAAACCGCATCTATCCGCATACCAATATGTTCTTGCCGCCATACGGTGTAAAACGTTTGGCAAATTGGTTGCTGGAAGGTGTTGTAAAGTGGTTTTAGTTGTATCTTTGCAGCAATTCTTGCCAAACCAATGCGCCCTTACTGTGTTATTTATTAGCGCATGTTTTTCAAAATCAGACAATTATGAAACGGACCCTGCTATTAGCGGCGCTCTTCGTTGTGCTTGGCGGTAGCGCCTGGTATGCCTTTAGCCTAAAAAACAACAAAAGCGGTACCCGTATTTCCTGGGATATGGATTTTGCGGTGCTCAACCCTGGCGAGATCGGTAAAATCTTCATTGCCGACCGCAAAGGCCAAACCGCCACCCTCGAACGGGGAAAAGATCAATGGACCTATAACGGCAAATACAAAGCCCGGCCAACAGCGGTACAGATACTGCTCGAAACGATCAACCGGATCAACGTGCGGTACATTCCGCCTGCCCAGGCTGTTCCGTTTATGGTGCGTGAAATTGCAGCGGATGGCATTAAGGTCGAGATTTACGACCGCAAAGGCAAGGCTATGAAAACGTACTACGTCGGTGGTATCACCAATGATGAGCACGGCACTATTATGATCATGGAGGGTTCAGAGCAGCCTTATGTGATGCACATCCCTTCTTTTATTGGTTCGTTGCGGGTACGGTATCTGGTGAAGGAAGAAGATTGGCGGGACCGTGGTGTTTTTACGGAGAAACCTGAGGATATCCAGGAAATAAAAGTAGAATACCCGCAGCAGAAAAGCGAGTCCTTTGTTTTGGAAAAAACCGGGACAGCAGAATTCAAGGTGCGGCCATTTTTCAGTACCACCCCGGCCAGCAAAAATCCGCAACGCAAAGGCAGGGCTGAAGGCTATTTGGTTCAATTTGAAAATATGGCCGCCGAAGCGTTTGAAACCACCAACCCTTTCCGCGATTCGGTGCTACAGTTGGTGCCATACGCGCTTTTTACCATCAAAAAAACGGACGGAACTGAAAAGTTTGTGCGCTTTTGGCCTACCCAAACGGACTACTTCCCAGATTCGGGAAAGCCGTACGTGGTGCGCTATTTCACCGATATAAACAAGGAGTCGTTTTTGTTGACACAGGATGTGGTCTTTGCGCCCGTGTTTAAGGGGTATTCGTATTTTTTTGAGTAAACACTACTCCTCCCGAAGGTACGCAGGCACCCGCTCCGCCCTTTTCGCAGGCAACAAAGAAGCTGTAAAACCAATTCCCAGCACTGTCAGCACAATTGGAACAAAATCGCTGAGCCGCATGGAAATGGGATAAGCATCGACCAAAAAGCCTTGCGGGATGGTGACGATGCCCCAGGTTTTCTGGATGCCGTACACAATGATGGCGAGCACAATGCCGATGCCCATACCCAACACCGTGAGCAATAGCCCCTCGATCAGGAAAATGCGGCGGATGGTTTTATCGTGCGCACCCATACTTTTTAGCACCGATATGTCTTTTTGTTTGTCTAGTACAATCATCCACAAGGCACCCACGGTGTTGAAAGCCATGAGCAGCAGCATCAGGCTGGTGATGGCAAAACCCATCCATTTTTCCAGTTGCATTACCTTGAAAAAGGCTTCGTTTTGCTCGTAGTGGTCTTTGAGCACAAAGCCCTCACCGAGTATGCCACGCACTTGTTCCTTTACCTCGGCAACCTGGGCTTTTGAGCGGCATTTTATCTCCAGCGCCGACACCGTATTGGGCATGGCTTCCAGCATGTCGCGCATAAAATCGATGTTGGTGAGGATGTACTGGTTGTCGTATTCCTGCTGGATGGCAAAGGTGCCCACGGGATACACCAAGCGGGTTTTGAAGGGCTTATCGAGCGCGCCTGCTTCCTTTTCGGGCATGTACACGGTCAGGGTGCTGATGGGGTTGCCGACATTGACCGACAATTTATTGCGCAGGCCCGCGCCGACGATGGCGCAGTTGCGGCCGTCTTCTTTCAGCAGGTATTTCCCTTCTAAAATAATGGTGTCGGAGTCGATGCCCGTCACCCGTGCAAAAAGGCTGTCAACACCTTTCAGCGCACCAAAGTCCTGAGAGCCTTCGTATTCAAAAAAAGCGATCTCCTCCAGCGTTTCGCTCACGATGGCCACACCGGGCAAAGCGCGGATTTTTACCAGCGCCAGACTGTCTATTTCAAAGGTTTTCCCTTTGGCGGGCATTACTTTCAGCTCGGGGTTGAAATGCCCGAACAAGCCGGAAAGCAAATCTTCAAAACCATTAAAAACAGAAAGTACCAGCACCAGCGCGGCGGTGCCAATGGCCATGCCCAGCACCGAAATGCCGGTGATAATGTTGATGGCATTGGTGCTGCGCTTCGCAAATAAATAGCGGCGGGCAATGAGGAGTGGGAAGTTCACGGGGCAAAGGTAAAAAAAGGTTTCAGGGTTTCAGGTTTCAAGGTTTCAGGTTGTTCATTGGTTGGGCTTCTGGTTTCAAGGTTTCAGGTTTCCGGTTGTTCATTGGCTTGGCGGGGCGAGTGTTGCAATCACCAAAACGTTCACTCCTGCATCAATTCCTGGAAAGCCAGACAACTCCTTACCTTGAGTTGTCCTGTTGTAAACATCCGTCCACGTCGTGCGCGCTTGGGAAGCGAGGTTTCCGGTTTCCGGTTTCAAGGTCTCTGGTTTCCGGTTGGCTCCGCGCTTAAGCGCCGATCGGCCCAAAGGGCAGCGCCTTTCCCCCTTTTGGAGGGGGGGCTGGGGGGGGAGGTTAGTGTGGCGCAGGCTTGTTATTAGCCACCGCCGTATTATTCACATCCCCAATTTTTATGGCCATGAACTTGTAGCTCAGATTGGGTGGCTCTGTCACAAACGGCACATAGATATCCGTGGGAAACTGCGGCACAAAGGGGTTTTGCGGGTTGGGAACACATAATCCCGGGGTACAAAGCGCCAGGATTCTCCTTGTGGCATATTTTGGGAAATACCGAGGATCACTTTCCGCAACAAAATGATGTCCAGGGTCGTGATTTTGCCATCGTAATTGGCATCTGCGGCGATCATTTTGTAGGGGGTGTGGGCGGCACGGTGTCTGTTTGGGCAAAAAGTGGTGCAGACAACCCGAGCAAAAGCAGAAAAGTAAATGTGTTTTTCATTGGATAGTAGTTTATGGTTTAATCTCCGGGTACAGCAGTTCCATTTACGTCGCCAATTTTCACGCCAATAAAGTTGAATGTGTTGCTGTACCAGGGCGGCTCATCGACGAATGGAACCCAAATCCTTTCCGGAAAAGCCGGGTGTTGCGGGTCTTGGTAGTTGAGAAAGATATGATCTTTTTTGACAAAACGCCAAGATTTCTCATGTGGAAATTTAGGAATAATGCCAAGAATAAGCTTTCGGAGCAGCACTACATCGGCGGTGGTGATTTGCCCGTCGAGGTTGGCATCGGCGGCAATAAGTTTGAAAGGAGAATTAAGGGGCTCGATACCCAAAATATGCTTTGTAATTAAAACAAGGTCGTAAGTAGTCACACCATTGAGTGGGGCATCATTTCTTTGGGGATGAAGGGTGAAACTGCCGCCGGGCTGAGGGCCGCATTGCGTAATTTGATACTGTACAGGATTATGGAACCCATCGTAACCAGACTGTGACGTACAAGAATCACTGCGACAATGATGTCCCTTAAATTGTATGTTTGCATGCTTTATGCCCTCACCAGTCTCTGTTTTTAGGGTAACTGAAAATAGTGGAGGTAAAACACAAATCATAGTCCGTCACCCGTATTTTGGTTGTATAGGAAGCCGTATTACCCGCTTCATCACGAGCCCAAACTTCCAGGTCGTAAAAATCAGGGTAATAAAACACAATGTTACTGCTCTCCTCCGGGAAGCCCACTCCCATACATGTTTTCCGAAGTCCCATTTCCAGGTTGGTGCTCACGTTATCGTACAAAGTTTCGTATAGGTAGTCTTCGGCCCAAAGCCAAATCATGCCCGTAGGCATTATGTTGACTTCGAGCATGGTTTGTTTGCAGACAATGGTTGGTGGAACGGCGTCTGTTTGAGAAAAAAGTGGCGCGAAAAAGCCGAACAAAAGCAGGAAAATAGTAGCTGTTTTTTTCATAAGGTCTTAGTTTTCAGGAATGGCAGTGTTATTGACATCACCAATTTTCACCCCAATGAAATGAATACTGTAATTCCCCGTATCATCCGTAAAAGGAACTACAAAAGATTCCGGGAAAGGCGGGTTGAAAGGGTTGGCGGGATTGGGGAACACATAATTCTTCACCACAAAGCGCCAGGATTGTTTGTGCGGAAATTCTGGGATAATGCCCAGTATTAGTTTGCGCAGCAATACAATATCTGAAGTCGTCACTTGCCCGTCGAGATTGGCATCAGCAGCGATCAATTTGTAGGGAGAATCCAGCGGTTCAATACCCAAAATATGCTTGGAAATCAACACCAGATCGTAGGTTGTGATGCCGTTGGTAGGGTTTATGGTTTTGGAAGGGGTGACAGAGGTGGTGTAGCCGGGTGGGGTAAAAAAGCAATTGTATTGAAAGCCGGCACCTAAGCTGAAGGGTCCAGGGAACGCTAAAGTGCTGTACTCCATGGCAATGGTATCCATAAAGCAATCGCTGATGCCCAGCACATCAACTTTCGTGTGCAGGATGCCGTTGCCCGAAGGTGTATTGGTCGTCAGGTAATTGAAAGGATCGCAATTGCCCGCAGGACTTTGAATGATAACATTGACATGGCAGGAACTCGTATTCCCAGCTGTGTCGCGTGCCCAAACTTCCATGGGTTGTAATCCCAAATCACAAGCAGAGAAACCTAAACTGTATGTATTTTCAGGGAACCCGGAGCCTGTACAACGCCGCCGTATGCCAAATTGGAGGAAGTTGTACTCATTGTTGGGTAGGGATAAGTCTATGAGATCGGTCGCCCAAATAGATACAGCGCAAGTGGCCAGCAAATTGACTGCAAGGTTGTTATTGCATACCAGGACTGGCGGAACGGTATCTACCTGGGCCAACAACGAGCCAGAAATAGAACACAAAAGCAAAAAGGCGAGTAGTTTTTTCATCGAAATCTGGGTTGAAAGACACGAAGCGCGTCAAATCTACTGAAATTCCATCAAAAAACTTGCCTGAAAGGTGCAATAGCCGCGCACAAGACAAAAACTATGGGGCTCCGGTGAGGGGGCCTTTTCCGGACGTCGTGAACGCCAATCTCATTGACGTAGCGACTTTGCCGAAGGCGCGGTAGCAGATTCCCTGTGCAATACAGAAGGTCAATGTCCAATGTTCAACAAGGAATGTCCAATTTCCAAGTATTAAACGTAAAACTCATTCACCCGGCAAACCTAAAAAAACGTTGTATTTGGCCTGTTTTATGACGAGACCAAGCGTTCCGCCCACTTGGACATTGGGCATTCCTTGTTGGACATTGGACATTTTTTGATTTGAGTTATGCTCTGCAGTATCGCGTTCACGCGATACTGCCGAAACCCTTCACGGCGAGGAAGCACAATAATAAATGAAACAAAGTGCTGAAACTTAAGGCCAAAAAAATGAACCCAAGATGTGCTGCCAACGGCCAATAGCTAACAGCTAACAGCCAACAGCCAACAGCCAATAGCCAACAGCCAATAGCCAACAGCCACATCTACTGCGCCGCTTCCACCCGGTACCCTTCCTTCCGCAGCAGCGCCACCACGCCTCCAGTACCGCCCAAATGCCCAGCCCCAACCGCAAAAAGGGTCGGCTTTTCGCGCATCATGCGGCCCATGGGTGCAATCCAGTTCCGATTGCGCTTTTTGAGCAGTATTTCTTCATAAGCCGCCATGCCTTCGCCTTCATCAGAGATCATGGCCTGCATGGCATTGATGTCCTGGGCGTGGTAGAGCTTTAACAATTGGTCGAGTTGATTTTCGCCGCCAATGGAGTCTGTTTCTGAGGCGCGGAGTCCGTCAACCAGCATCTTGGCTTGTGCCTGGTAGGGGATGCTGTCGAAAATGGACATTTGATAGCTGGTTGTTTCCAATCCTGCTGTTTCCAATCGGCGGGTTTTGGTGCTTTTGTACAGCTCCATTTCTACCGAGGTGATGGCGCTATTGTCTGTGGGGCTGCCGCCCCCTTCATCGCCGGAGAAAAGGGTGCTGAGAAACAGTGGTTTCATACGCTCCATCATGCCGCTGGGCAGGCCTTTTTCAGCCATTTTTCCTTTGACAAAGGTATAGTCTTCCGGGGAGAGCAGGTCTTTGATCGTTTTACCGCCCGGCATAAAAGCCTTGGTCATCAGGCCCATTTGGGTCATCAGGTTGGTCATCTCCTTCATGTCGATCTCGAAAGTCACGCGCTTGGTGTTGTCGAGCGCCTCGCGGATGGCATCGGGCATTTCGTATTGATCTTTGGGAATCATGTGGATGGTGCCGTAGAGGTAGGACGGCTTTTTCAGGCCATTTCCAGTGATTTTCCAAACCACTGATTTTTCCGTTGGAAGGAGTTGGTCGGGCGTGTAAGCCACTGCCGCTGTTTGTGTCGATTTGCAGCTGAGCAGCCAGGCAATTGGTAATAAAAGCAGTATGTTTTTCATGGAATAAGTTGCTGGATATGAAATTTTATGAGGTAGTGCTTTACATGGGGGCAAAAGGGTTGGCAACAAAAAACGATCAAATTGTAATTTCGTTCGAGCGTTAGACCTTCCAGGTTTTTAAAAACCTGGAAGGTCTTCGCCATGAAAATCGAAATAAAACTTAGCGACCTTTTCAAGGTCTCCCCTTTTAACTCAAGCCCTTTTGCCATAAACAAAAACGGGATTTTTCCGGTAAAGTTTCGCCGGATTCCGCTCTTTCGCCGAAAAACCAGCCCTTATCAACAGCAAGCAGCTTCAAAGCCCTATTTTTACCCATCAATCAGCATCCAGCTCTCAAATACATACACCGAAACCTATGCGCGGCCTACTGTTCTCCCTGCTTTCAGCCATTGTCCTGACGGCTGCCAGTTTCTCCCCCATCCAAGCCCAAAAGCCTATCACCCTCGAAGATATTTGGCAGAAAGGCACCTTTAACACCAAAGGAGTGCCGGGTTTTAATTTTCAAAAAGACGGCGTGCATTATACCCGGCTCGAAGGAACGGATATTTTGCAATACGACTTGCGCACAGGCGACCAATCGGGGGTAATATTCGACGCGGCAAGTGCATTAAGCGATGCTGCAGGATGGGAAGGCAAATTTGACGCATACGCCTTCAGTGCTGATGAATCAAAAATATTGCTGGCCACGGGCCTGACCCCGCTTTTCCGCAGAAGCGCAGAGGCGGTGTTTTTTATGTACGATCAAAAGACAAAAAAGGTGCTGCGCTTGTTTGACGGCGCCAAGCAACGCGATGCCAATTTTTCCCCTGATGCTTCCAAAGTGGCTTTTTCCGTAGAAAACGATTTGTATTTCAATGACCTCAATACGGGGAAAACCACCCGCGTGACTACGGACGGTAAAAAGAATGCCATCATCAATGGTGCTGCCGATTGGGTGTATGAGGAAGAGTTTTCGCTGGTGCGGGCTTTTGAATGGAGTCCCGATGGAAAAAGCCTCGCCTATCTCCGCTTCGATGAATCGGAGGTGCCGGAAATGATCATGGAAATGTACCGCGGCACCACTTACCCGGAAGAAGTAGCCTTCAAATACCCGAAAGTGGGCGAGAAAAACGCCACGGTCACGGCCCATATTTTCGACCTCAGCAGCGGTAAAACCTTGGCTGTTGATATCCCACAACGCATTTCCGTAGATGGTCGTTTGGACGATTATCTCCCGCGCCTGGCCTGGACACCCGCGGGCAAGCTCTGCCTCACCTGGATGAACCGCCACCAAAGTACCCAGCGCTTTTGGCTCGCCGATG
>JBBRWA010000143.1:0-14421 GCA_038246345.1 Chitinophagales bacterium | reverse complement strand
GGTCACCGTGTAGGTTCCTGCAGCGAGCCCAACAGGATCTTGAATCGTTGAGCCATTGGACCACAAATACGCGTAGGCAGGATTGCCACCAGCCACCGTCAGGTCTATGGTGCCGCCGTTGGGAATGAAACAGTTAACGCCTGTAACCGCGGTACTTGATGCCAAAGGCGGCGGTGATTGCACGATGAAATTTTGAACATTATTGCAACTAAAAGCATCTGTCACGGTGACAGTGTAGCTGCCGGGAAGGATGTTGACAGGATCGGCAATGTTGCCAATATTGCTGGGGCCTGTCCAGGTATAGAAATACGGCCCTGCCCCCCCTGATACGGTGGTATTGATGGAGCCGTTGGTCAAGGTAGAGCAAGTCGCATTTGAGACTGCTCCCGTTAGCGCGAGGGTTGACAGTGTTACAGGAACCGCTCCAGAACCACTTCCTGGGCATCCAAAGGCATCAACCAGGCTGAAAAACTGGTACAATCCCGGTTGATTGACTGTAATGGAAAATGGATTTCCAGGGACATCACTAATAGTAGTTTGCGGCGCGCCATTTAATGCGTAGGTGAATTCAAACGGCCCCGTTCCAGCGAGGTTTACATTTATTATGACCGACTGGCCTGGGCATAACTGTGGTGCCGGAGGCAGCAATTGGGCGTTTGGCGCTGGAGTAACGATGATCCGTGCCACAGCAGTTTTTGTTCTGCCACAGGCATCCGTAACCGTTACAATATAGTTAGTGCTTTGTGAGGCAAAAGTTGTCAATGTAGGGTCATTTCCGCCAATACTCCATTGGTATGTGTAAGGTTCAATCCCGCCTTCAACTACCACACCAACAGTTCCAACACCCGTTGGGCCGCAAATGGTAATGGTATCCGGCGCCGGAATCATGGGCAGATAGTCCAAAATGGTGAGTGTTTCCGACGGTTTCAAGCAAGAACATGGATTGTTGAGGGTCAGGATAATGGTTTCTGCGCCCTCTAGAATCAAATCATTGACGATATTCACGGGGAATAAAACCGTAGATTGGCCTGCGGGTATAACAATGGTAAATGGGATAGCTGAATAGTCCGCGCCGGAAGTAGCAGTGCCTGTTATGGTGAAGGAAACTGGCAGCGGCAGAAATAAGTTGGAGCCAACGCGATCTATCTTAATTTGAACGGTTCCGCAACCTTCCACCACTTCATTTACATCTTCAACACCATTTACCAACCATTGGATGCTGGCATTGCCGCCGCCATCGAACGATCCCGCTTTCAGGAATACCGCAGAATCCCAAACGCCATCAGATACATCGGCAATAGCCAACTTGATATGGTAGGTAGAGCAAGGGATAACATTGGCTACGGCAATCATTTTTCTGGTAAAACCATCATACTGCAATTCTTGTGTCGCTTGCCCGGTAGCTACCGTTTGGGGTGTCAAGCAATTACAAACACCACCAGTTTCACAGTTATCCAGGCCTGCAGGCGTATTAGCCGTATAAAGACCTGAATTGGTCATGTGGTTAATGGTATTGATAGTAATGGGGGTAGTGGTCAACGGCACAACAGCCAGATTTTGGGTGCCCGCAATGCCAGGGCCTGAGATAAAAAAGCCAAAAACATCGTTGAAACCGCTGCTGACGTATTCACAGTATTCTTCAGAAGCAAAAGCATATTCAAATGTCAAGGGTGTTTGTGTGGGCGTAAAGTCAAATTCAATCACTGCCACGTCAAACATAGGACCTGTTGCAATACTTGCCAAATCGCCATCACCGCCGCCAGCACCGCCGCCGCCAGCGCCGTTGCTGTCGTTGGGGCCAGGTGCCACGTTGATATCCCCCGTTGCCATGATCATTCCAGTGCCAAAGCCGATATTGGTAAGACCATTTGAAAACTTGCCTATTTGGTCGCCGCCGCCAGTATAAACCACATTCATCACGTCGAAGCAATCGCCGCCAATAAACACTTCACGTATCAGTTCGTCTGCACCAGCGCCCTCAACCTCCAATGTTGCCATATCGGCCTGGTTCTCTTTATCTTTTTTCTGGCCACAGCTTTGACAAGCGATGGAAATGTAATGCCTTGGAGGGTTCGCCCCGTCCCAACTGCAAGGATAGTGCAGTTTAATCTGCGTAATAGTCGACAGCGCCTTGAAACGCAGCAGATGCTTATCCGGATTATATTCCAGCACCTCGGCGTTGGTGATTTCTGACGAAACATCAGCTATACAATCGCCGAGCGTCAAGTCCGTTGGGACGACAAAAAGGTAGGTTTCTCCCTTTTTAAGATGATGAAAATTTATGGTTTGATCCGGTGCATAGGCCGTAATGACCTGCCGTTGAACAGTGGCATCCAATACAATCAGCCCTTCTCCCGTTTGGGCGGCCAAGGATCCAAAAATTCCAATTGTGAGGACAAAAGATGCGAAAATACGGAGTGTAGAGTTGTGCATACGCAGTTCGGAATGTAGGTTAAACAATTTAAGCCAGGTGTCTTCTTTGATTAACTGCCCAAATCAAGGGCATTGAAAATCTTTCATACGAAAGATTCGGCCATGCATAGAAATGCTGCCTGTTTGCTAATTTGCCCTCCGGGAGGGCAGCAGGATTAAAACGCTTGTAAAGTGGCGCAAGAATACTAATTTTCTGTGGGCATTCAAAGCAAACTTCCAAATTTTACAGGCTCGGAAAGATCATTTTCCCAAGCAATAGGCAGAAATTTCAAATTGCCCTTTTTATATTTGGCGGGTGCGGGCCATTTGGACGTTTTTCCAAATTTAATTTTTTTCCCAAGAAACAATTACTGAAAAACCTCGTTGTATGGTTGCTCGCCTCGCCGGAGCAACGTAAGTTTGCAGCATTAATGCAGCATCGGGAGTTTCAAGTATCTGATTTTAAAGCTTTTTGCAACCTAAATCAGGTTTTTGCCTCTCACCTGCCGAACTTTCAACCTTTATTAATGGAAAGTGATCCGTTACTTCATACGCGAAAAAAGACGCTTGGTAGAACTTACCGAGCCGGATCCTGGCTGCTGGGTACACCTGGCTCCGCCCTTTGCGCCCGATGAACTGGAGGAATTCGCCCGGCGATTTGAATTTGACCACGTTTTCCTAACTGACTCGCTCGACCTCGATGAACGCGCCCGCTATGAGCGCGACGAGGATGTGCGTTTCATCCTGATAAACACGCCCGTTAAAAACCGCAATGCCATCGGGGAAAACGAAGCGTACTTTATCACCGTGCCCATTGGCATTATCCTTACCATTGAACATGTGATTACGGTCTCCGCTTTTGAAACGCCCGTTTTGGAGAAGTTCCTCGACAACAACGTGCGCGATTTTAATCCGGCAGATGAAAAGCGCTTCGTGCTGCAGTTGCTCGAGCAAAACGTTTACCACTTTCTTTCTTGCCTCAAAACCCTTAACCTACGCCGCAACCGCATCGAAAAGGAATTGCTGCACAGCAGCCGAAACGCGGAGCTTAAGCAACTGCTTTCCATCGAAAAAAGCCTCGTGTATTTCGTTAACTCTTTGAATGCCAACGAGCTGCTAAAAATGAAAATGAAACGCACCGACTTCCTGCACATCAATGGCGATGAAGACATGACCGACCTGTTCGAAGACATCATCATCGACAATTCGCAGGCCCTGTCAATGTCAAATGTGTACACCAACATCTTGAACGGCACAATGGATGCCTATTCCAGCATCATTTCCAACAACCTGAACGTGGTGATCCACCGCCTCACCGTCATCACAGTGGTGCTCATGGTGCCAACCCTTATTTCTTCCTTTTTCGGTATGAACCTCGCGAGTGGGCTGCCTGCTGATCAGCCCTGGGCATTTTACTTTGCCATCCTGCTTACAGCGGTGGTTACGGGGCTGCTGTATTGGGTGATGAATCGGCGGAAGATGCTTTGAATGGGGTTTCAAGGTTTCCGGTTTCCGGTTTCTGGTTGGCTTCGCGCTTAGCCAGAATGGTGGAATTAACGCTTACTGACTTTGAAAGAATTTAGATACCGTTCCGCTGGAACGGGCGCAATATTCCTGGGCATTGCTACGAAGGTAAAGTCCTGATGGGACTTGTTCAGCGAGCAGTACTGACTTGGACTATAATTCAACATTGTGCCCAAATATGAAGCCAACCGGAAATCTGAACCCAGAAGAAACCTATTGCCAAAGCGCGAAGCCAACCTGAAACCTTGAAACCTGAAACCGGAAACCTTGAAACCTTTTCCCCCAAATAAGGTTTTGAACCGTAAAAGAAAGCCGTTTTTCAATTCCTGCAATCAGGCGTAAACAGAATATGAGTAAAACCAAACCCGCCATTTCCGAACAATTTCAGTCACTGCGCAATATACCGCGCTTCTTCCGCATGATCTGGGCAGTAAGCCCTAAGTTGACACTGTGGAATTTTTTACTGCGGCTCGTTCAGGCATCGCTCCCGCTGGCCATGCTGTATGTCGGCAAAGAAATTATTGATGAGGTCGTGCGATTTTCAGGGGGGATAGAGGGGGGCCTGCAGTGGGGACTTCCGGGGCAGCTCTGGTTTTGGGTGGCGTTGGAATGTGGACTGGCCATTTTTAGTAGCCTCATCAGTCGGGCCATTACCTTGATTGACAGCCTTTTAGGCGATTTAGTGAACAATGATTCCTCCGTGCGTATTATTCGCCACGCGGCTACGCTCGATTTGTTTCAGTTTGAAGATGCCACATTTTATGACAAACTCGAACGCGCCCGCACCCAAACTTCAGGGCGCACGGCCCTGATGAGTATGGTGCTGTCGCAAGGACAAGATTTGCTTACCGTGGTGTTTCTCGCGGCAGGCCTCACCGTGTTCAATCCCTGGCTGTTATTGATCCTGGTAGTGGCAGTAATCCCATCGTTTATCGGGGAGACAAAATTCAACCAGGAATCCTACTCGCTTTCCCGTTCCTGGACACCCGAGCGCCGCGAAATTGACTACCTACGATACATTGGCGCCAGCAATGAAACGGCCAAAGAGATCAAGATTTTTGGCCTGGAAGGTTTTATTTCCAAGCGTTTTAAAACCATCTCAGATCGCTATTTTCTTGTCAATCAAAAACTTGCATTGAAACGAGCATCTTGGGGCGCTTTGTTCTCTTCTTTGGGAACAGCCTCCTATTATGTGGCCTATGTTTTTGTCATCGGTCAAACGGTTGTTGGCAGTATTACCCTTGGTACACTTACCTTTTTAGCGGGTTCTTTTGCCCGCATGCAAGGACTTTTGCAAGGGATCGTTGGGCGTTTTTCCCGCATTGCGGAAACATCGCTGTACTTACAAGACTTATTTGATTTCCTCGAATTGAAGCCGTTTTCTGAAAACCATACGGGGAGAAAACCGGTACCCAATCCCATGAAAGAAGGTTTTCGGTTTGAAAATGTCGGCTTCAAATACCCCGAAACAGAGATTTGGGCGCTACGACACCTCTCCTTTACCCTGAAACCTGGCGAAAAGCTGGCACTTGTCGGTGAAAATGGTGCGGGAAAAACTACCCTCGTCAAACTACTGGCCCACCTCTACGAGCCCAGTGAAGGCCGCATTTTACTCGATGGCATCGACCTTAGCGACTACGACCCCAACGACTTGCGGCGCGAGATTGGGATCATTTTCCAGGATTATGTGCGCTTTATGTTTACCGCAGGAGAAAACATCGCGATCGGCAATATTGAAGAAGAAACGAACCTGAACCGTATCCAGGATTCCGCACACAAGAGTCTGGCCGATACGGTTATAGAACCACTACCCAATAAGTACAACCAAATGCTGGGCAAACGCTTTTCCGGCGGCGTGGAACTCAGTGGCGGGCAGTGGCAAAAAGTCGCACTTGCCCGCGCCTACATGCGAGAGGCTCAATTAATCATCCTCGACGAGCCAACAGCATCCCTTGATGCCCGAGCCGAACACGAGGTATTTGTGCGCTTTGCCGAATTGATGAAAGGTAAAGCCGCAGTGCTCATTTCCCACCGATTCTCTACCGTACGCATGGCAGATCGCATCCTATTCCTGGAACATGGCCAGTTGCTTGAACTGGGCACCCACGAAGAACTCCTTGCAAAGGGTGGCAAGTACGCCGAACTGTTCCGGCTACAGGCAAAAGGATATGTATAAAAGAGGCTAAAACCGAAAATCCATACCCAGCGTAAAACTCCGCCCGGGCATGCGGTAACGTTCCAGTTCTTCGTACTGGGCGTTGCCAATATTGTCGATTGCAAAATAAGCCGCATAACGGCTGTGGGGAAGGGAATAAGTCAGCTTCGTATTAGCAATAAATACGGCATCTGGCTCTGAGCCAGGAAAGATAAACACCTCTCTAATTCGGCTTCTATAACGGCAGTTGGCATTGAGCATGAATCCTTTGTAACTTGCAGTAGCGCCAAGCCCAAAGCTATGCCGCACCTTATACGCCAAGGCATCGTTGACGCGGTTTTCAGAAGCATCTTTCGCATCCAAAAATGTGTAGGATGCATTTATAGATAAGATTTCTCCAAACTGCTGGCGATAGGAAAGCTCTATTCCTTGCATTATCGAAGCCCTAAGGTTGATAACTTGGTACAGTAATGGCTCAAATGGATTGGAAAGTTGTTGAAAGGAAATCAGGTTTTTGTAGTGATTGTAAAAAAACGCGACATCAAAGCTGGTACCTGGACTTGGCGTGAATTTGGCACCAAGTTCTGCCGAAAGACTCAGCCGCTCCGATTTGAGGCTGGGATTGGGCAGAAATCTAAGTCCCCCACCCTGCTCAAACTTGATAAAACGCTCCGCAACAGGCGGGTCGCGAAATGCCTGGGCCAGCAACATGCGCAGGGAAATATTGGACGAAGCTTTGTACAGCAGCGCCAATTTAGGACTCAGATTGGAAGACATTACCTGTCCTATAATGCGGTAATTGTCATAGCGCAAGCCAGCGGTGACCGTCAACTTTTTGCTTATGGCGAATTCATCCTGTACGTAAACACCTACGCCAAAGGCGCGGTGCTCTCCATAAAGCACCGTATCGGGCCGCCCCAGTACATAGTCCAGCTTGGTATCCAAGCCGGCTACCAGGCAATGGCCAGAACGGGTGAACAAGTCGAGTTGGGTAATATTGCCCAAGCGCCGACTGTATACATCGGATGCTTTAATGGTCTGTTTGCCAATATTGACATTGGTGCTGTCATTGCCTGGATCGCTGTCGAAGGAGAATTTAGAATGGTTGTTATAGTGGTAGAAGCGCGTGCTGTATTTGAGTCGGTCGTTTGGAATGGCGTAATAATACAAGTCAGCGTTGAACTCGCGGCGGTTTTGGTAGTCATCGAGTTTGAAAGCGGCGACCTGATAAGCTTCCCGGAAGTTCAACCACGACGCTGGTGTATCATTCCAGATTTGGTTGGCATTGGCCGAAAATTGCAGGTGGTGCTTTGGGCGAAACTCCCAGGATGTTTTGGCAAAAAAATTGAGCAGGTCAAAGCCTGATTTTTGCCGGTGGCCATCGTCCGTCCTAAAGCTACCGTCTAGCAGGTAGTTGAATTTTCCGATACGTTGGCTGCGGCTGATGGCCAGGGATTTAAAATCGTTGTAACGTTGATAGCCCGTTGAACTTGGTGCGCGGTGATAAGCGCCATAGTTGACTTGTACCCGGGTTTCTGGAGTCTGCGTTGGGTTTCGGGTAATAACATTGACCACGCCACCCATCGCACTGGATCCGTAGAGAGAAGAATAGGCACCCCGAACCACTTCAATACGCTCAATAGAACCAAGCGGCACCAGGTTCCACAATGCGCCGCCAGATTCCGGGCTTAGGGCAGGACGACCATCGATGAGCAGCAACACCCGGTTGCCAATACCGCCGCCCGCCACCTCTGAGGCGCCGCGGATGGAAAAAGCTTGTACGTTGGCACCGCTGGAGCGGGTGACAATGACGCCGGGCATTTCATCGAAAGCCTGGTCGAAAGTGCGCACGTTGCGCGCCTGAAGTTGTTTGCTGGTAATGACACCAATGCTGGCTGGTGCTAATTTAATTGCCTGGGAATGCAGACTCGCGGTCACCACCACTTCATCAACCTGTAGGCTGTTGGGTCGCAAGGATAGGATTACATGGGCGCTCTTGCCTTCGGAAACAGACACGTTTTTTACAACAATATCCGCATAGCCAAGGTAGGACACCGACAAATCATAAGCACCTGTCGGCAAGTCAGGTATATGAAATTGACCTTCCAAATCGGTGACAGTACCCAGTGCTGAGTGTAGTAGCCGTACCGTTGCGTCGGGTAACAAGTCGCCGTTTTCAGCATCTCGAACGACACCGACGATGCTACCCGTGGCAGCTTTTTCGGTGGGTTGATCTGGCACCCCAGTGTAGGATAGGGCCTGTTGTGCCTGTGCCAACATTGGCAGACAACAAACAAGCCCTATCCACCCGAGATGCTTATAAAGCAGGTGATGAACAATAAAAAGATGTTGTTTTATTGATACCACTGATTAACGAAATTGAAGTCTGCTTTAAAGTTGAGCTCCTTTTGCTCGCCTGCTGCGATCTCAATCGTTGAAGGCGCAGGGTAATCAAAAATTGTAATAACGCCTGCTGGGCCTGCTTTTATCCGAATCACAATACCGTGGCTGACTTCAGCGGGTTTGTCAAAATGAACCCCAAGTGTTGCAGATTTCAAAGAAGGATCTATGATGTACTTGTGCCGGAAGCCAAGTGCCAGCGCTGAGTACGTGCCGGGCTCCAATTCGATTTCGTAATCGTAGGTGGTTTTGCCCGGCGTATAAGTGAAAACGACCGGGTTTTGCGCATTGTATGGCGCCCCTACAGCATAAGTGCCGCCCAACGAGTTAGGCGAAAAAAAGCCGTCAGGAACAGCGCCCCAACCAGCAAGCGGATCAAGGGTAAATTTTGGAAAAATGGTGAGGTCAACATCGCCACTGTCTACCCAAGTTGCCCAAGTTTCAGGATTTTCGATGGTAATGGTGCCGTAAACCTTGGTTATTTTAGATTCTTTATCTTTACAGGAGCCAAGGAACAAAGAAAGTGAAAGGGCGATCATGCTGAAAGCCAGGAATGGAGTGTTTTTGTATGAAATAGTCATTGCAAGTGGAAAATACGGTTGGAAAAATGACGCTTTTTAGGCGTTTCTGAATTGTGCTGCAAAGCTATAGTTGTCCCCAACCCCGATTCTCATAGAATTGTCAAAATACCAATTGACCTCAAAAATCATCACCAAATGCAAAGTCCGGCTTGCGCTCTGTCCAACGGCCTCGTGTAAAATCCGGAAATGCCTGGGGGCTGCTTCCTGTGGCGATACTCGCTTCAGAAAGCGGGGTTATGGCCAACCAGGTAGCTGCATCATATACATCCAACTGTGGCTGAATGGCACGTTTCACCGATTCTACAAAATGGTGAAAGACAAAAAAGTCCATGCCGCCATGGCCGGCAGCTTTGGCATCATCGCCGTAGCGTTTCCAGAGCGGGTGGTCGTATTTGTCGAGCCAGGCTTTGGCGTCTTCCCAGGCATGCGCCTTTGTTTGGCCTTCAATGTGCAGGCTTTTATTCACATCCATCCAGATTCCGTTGGTGCCTTGTACCCGGAACCCTAGCGAATAAGGACGTGGCAGGCCAGTATCGTGGGAGAGCAGCATGGTTTCGCCATTGCTGGTTTTTAGCACGGTGGTGACAATGTCGCCGAGGTTGAAACCAACTTTGGCATTCGGGTGGTTGGGGCCTCCTTTTGGGTGGTTGACGATGTATTCATGCAAGCCGCGCGCTTTGCTAGCCGTAGAAGTAAGCGACACAAAGCGATTACCGCGGTTGATATTGGTCATCATGGCAATTGGCCCGATGCCGTGGGTTGGGTACAGGTCACCGTTGCGGTGGACAGAATGTTTGGTGCGCCACTTAGCTTCGCTAAAACCTTTTTCGCCAAACTCTACACCGGAGTTATAGGCGCTCACCCCATCGTTGAATTTTACGCCGCGAAGGTCGTGCTGGTAGCCGCCTTCAAGGTGCATCAGCTCACCAAAAAGGCCCTCGCGCACCATTTGCATCACCGCCATCACATCCCGCCGGTAGCAAACGTTTTCCAAAAACATGAGCGGGGTGGCGGTTTGTTCGTGCACATTCACTAGTTGCCAGCATTCATCAAGGGAAAAACCTCCGCAAACTTCAATGGCGACGTTGCGGCCGGCCCGCATGGCGGCCACCGCCTGTTCGGTATGCCATTCCCAAGGCGAGGCAATTACAACAGCATTGACGTCTTTGTCTTCCACCAGGTTTAGGTAGTCGTGCACATGGCGGTCGTACACTTTTGGCTTTTTCCGCCCTTTGTCGGCAATCATTTTCAGGGCATCAGCCAACATGCGTGGATCGGGTTCTGCAATGGCCGTGATTTCGCAATCATCGCGCAACAGCGCAGCTTCCAGGTGGTTTTGGCCCCGGAAGCCAGTGCCGATGAAGCCTAGTTTTATCTTGTCGGTCGGCTTGCCGGAAAAGATGGCGGGCGCTCCAGCAGCATCCGTTTTTGGTGTTTCACTTTTTAGTGCGGAGGGTACGGCCATGGCAGCAGTGGCGAGGGCAGCGTTTTGCAGGAAGGAACGGCGGTTGAGTTTTGTCGGCATAAAATCAAATAATTTGTTCGCCGAAAGGTCATAATTATTTTGGAATGCGGCAGGTGGAATTTTGGAATGCGGAATTTGGAATGCGGAATTTGGAATGCGGAATTTGGAGTGCGGAGTGCGGAATTTGGAATGCGGAATTTGGAATGCGGAGTGTGGAATTTGGAGTGTGGAATTGGGAGTGCGGAGTGGGGAGTGGGGAATGCGGAGTGCGGAGTGTGGAGTGTGGAGTGTGGAATTTGGAGTGCAGAGTGCGGAGTACGGTATAGGTTATGCTTTGCAGCGTGTAATGCCGTGCTTATTCCGCATTCCGCATTCCGCATTCCGCACTCCGCACTCCGCATTCCGCACTCCGCACTCCGCACTCCGCACTCCGCACTCCACATTCCGCATTCCAAATTCCGCACTCCGCATTCCGCACTCCGCACTCCGCACTCCGCATTCCAAATTCCGCATTCCAAAATTCCGCATTCCAAAATTCCGCATTCCAAAATTTAACCCTTCCTTACACACACCAAGAGTAGCTCGAACCTGAAACCTTGAAACCTGAAACCTTGAAACCTCATTTCCTTCTCGTATCAATTATATACTGAATCTTCCATTCTCCCTCAATTTTTATCAATTGAAAAGAGTTGGTGCCGCTGTGCGAAACCTTCCCATTGAGGTGAAAAGTATAGGGCGCCCAAGCGCTGGCGAGCGACTTTTCTGTATGAACAGCGCCGAACTTGATCTATTCTTTGAACATGTTTTGCGTAGCCAGGCCGATAAATTTAACAAAATCATCAAAGTCTTCTGTTTCTAATTGCAGCTTGCCAGATTTGTCCGACCCGTATGATTGCAAAATGATTCCATCGGTACAAGTACTTCGCAACATGGCGGTATCACCTTTTTCCATGCCTTCAAAAAAGCGGTTAATGGTCGCTTTGACGGCGCGTTCAGCACTTTTGTCCTTTTGGGAAAAAGCAGCATTGGCGCAAAATAACAGGGCGAAAACAAATGGGAGATGGTAGCGATGCATAATAAATGGATTTGCTCAAATGTCATGCATCATGGCAGTTTGAACCATAAAAAATAGCTGGAAGCAGGTTTTGGGCCCTGAATCGACAAGTTTGTGCCCTGGTTTGCCATCAAAATGGGAATTTTATTGTTATAGCGGATTAGGATTGCCGTTTTCGGTATCTTGTGGCCTACTTGCCGCCAACCTTTGGTTGGCGCGGCTACCAGGTTCCAACTAAAACCTAGAGCTACAAACTACCAACTAAAAACGCTCAATAAACATGACAGACGCATTCAAAAATATCATCAACTCCGAGACCCCCGTCCTCATAGACTTCTGGGCTACCTGGTGCGGCCCCTGCAGAACTATGGCACCTGTATTGGATGCACTAAAAGCTGATTTGGGAGACCGGGTAAAGATCATAAAAATTGACGTGGATAAAAACACCGACCTCGCGGTACAAATGAAAGTGATGGGTGTTCCCACTTTTATGGTGTATAAAAATAGTGTGCAGCATTGGTCGGAAGCAGGAACCTTTACCAAAGAATCGTTGAAAAAAGTCATCGAAAGTGTTGAAAAAAAATAGCCTGCCTGCCCCAATGATCCTGCCGAATAATGAATTGACCAAGCTGTCGTACATTTTAATTTTTGTTGTCATCGGCTTGTCTTGCCAATCAGGCAC
The DNA here is from genome assembly GCA_038246345.1 of Chitinophagales bacterium. Taxonomy (GTDB): domain Bacteria; phylum Bacteroidota; class Bacteroidia; order Chitinophagales; family Saprospiraceae; genus M3007. Next base: position 2,148 of record JBBRWA010000143.1, on the reverse strand, counting down.
CTCCACAGATACAGCGGCGAAAAACCATGCTTTGTCGGTAAGCGTTCCCATTGAGGAAGCCAAATCAGGTGTCGACACCAATTACCTTTTGGGGAAATTCGACCCGGCCAAACATGCCGATTTTACGGCAATAAGTGCCCCTTACACCGATAAGGCTGGCATGATGCTGCGAAAAGAAGCATTCGAAGCGTTTGAAAAAATGTGGAAAGCAGCAGAAAAAGAGGGCATTACGTTGAAAATCATTTCTTCTACCCGTACTTTTTATCAACAAAAAACCATTTGGGAAACCAAGTGGAAACGTTTTGAAAAAGAAGCGCCAGTAGCCAAAGACCGCGCCCTGAAAATTCTCGAGTACTCCTCCATGCCCGGCTCCTCCCGGCACCATTGGGGCACCGACATCGACCTAAACGACCTGAACAATCCCACATTTGAAAAAGACGGCAAGTACGAAAAAGTGTACGAATGGCTCAGCGCACATGCCCACGAATACGGTTTCTGCCAGCCCTACACCGCTGGGCGACCCACGGGCTATCACGAAGAAAAATGGCATTGGAGCTACACCCCCTTAAGCAAAGGCTTCCTGGAAGCCTACAAAAAAAATCTGTCAGAGACTGATATCACCGGCTTCACTGGTGCCGAAACCGCCACAGAAATTGGCATCGTCCAAAATTACGTCCTCGGCATCAACCAAGCCTGCCAATAGTCACTCATAACTCATAACTCATCACTCATAACTCATCACTATTTAATGTCTTACACCGAGTCCAAAATGATCCCCTTAGGGACAAAAGCACCCGATTTTAATCTCTTAGACACGGTTAATGGAGGCAATTTTCACTTGAACAACATGCCATCCCACCCAGCGACTGTTATCATGTTCTTGTGCAATCATTGCCCCTATGTACTGTATATAAATCCGGAAATTGCCAGCATTGCCGAAGCATACAAAGCTAAAGGCGTGGCATTCATCGGCATAAGCAGCAACGATGCTGAAAAGTATCCTGAAGACGCTCCTGATAAAATGGGGCCACATGCCAGCGCAGTTGGGTACACATTTCCGTACCTTTACGACGAAAACCAGGATGTAGCCCGCGCTTATGATGCCGCTTGCACCCCTGACTTTTACGTTTTCGATGGCGAAATGAAACTCGCCTACCGTGGACAACTCGATTCCAGCAGGCCAAAAAGAAACCCCGTAGAAAGCAATGGCGAAGACCTCCGTGCAGCGCTTGATGCGGTGCTGAGCGGTCAGCCGGTCAATCCCGAACAACGACCATCGGGCGGCTGCAACATCAAATGGAAAGAATGATGAGCCCAACACTCATCACGCATCTCTCATCACTCATCACTCAATAATGCGTCCAACACAAATCACTGACCAAGTAATCACCGATTTTATCACCGCCGGCCTGCAAGAAGACATTCGGGAAGGCGATCATACATCCCTGGCCACTATTTCCGCCGACAGCCGCAGCCGGGCAGCGCTGAAAGTAAAAGACTACGGCATCATTGCTGGTGTTGAATTGGCCGAGCGCATCTTCAAACACCTCGATCCCACCGCTACCCTGAGCATCAATAAGCCCGATGGCAGCGATGCCGTATATGGCCAGGTGGCTTTTGAAGTGGAAGCCAATACCCGCGCCCTGCTCCAATGCGAACGCCTGGTACTCAACAGCATGCAGCGTATGAGTGGCATCGCCACGCTCAGCGGCCGCTTTGCATTTGAAGTTGGCGACCTGCCCGTAAAAGTCCTCGACACCCGTAAAACAACCCCACTGATTCGTTTCCTGGAAAAATGGGCAGTCAAAATTGGTGGTTGCGACAATTACCGATGGGGGCTGTACGATTGGATGATGATCAAAGACAATCACGTGGACGCAGCAGGTGGCATCAAGTCGGCCGTTGAACGCGCCCATGCTTATCAAAAAGAAAAAGGACTTAACCTCAGCATCACCGTGGAAGTGCGCAACCTGGTAGAAGTGGAAGAAGTGCTGAACATCGGTGGCATCACCCGTATTATGTTCGACAACTTCGAGCTCCCCATCCTGCACGAAGCGGTAGCCATAGTAAACAAACGATTTGAAACCGAAGCTTCCGGCGGTGTTACCCTGTTCAATGTGCGGAAATTCGCCCAAACAGGCGTGGATT
>JBBRWA010000142.1:0-14449 GCA_038246345.1 Chitinophagales bacterium | reverse complement strand
TCCTTTTTTTCTATGACTGGGCAGCCTTTGTTTTCCGCCAGGCCGGCAATGGTCGGACATACATCAAGCCTGTCTTCCACGCCATCGCCGTCGGTATCAGGGCAGCCTTTATACTCAGGCTTGCCCGCCAGCAAGAGGCAAGCATCCAGCTTGTCTTCAATGCCGTCACCATCCGTATCGCGCACGGGACAGCCATAATAATATTCCGCTGGCCCGGCTTCGGTTGGGCAAGCATCTTTTGAATCTACTATTCCATCGCCGTCTGTATCTGGGCAACCATTGAATTGTGCAAGACCAGGGGTAGTTTTACAGGAGTCTTGGCTGTCTTCTATACCATCGCCATCTACATCGGGGCAACCCTGAAATTGAGCCAAGCCAGGGACGGTGGGGCATTTATCGTCCACATCCGCCACGCCATCATCGTCAACATCTTTTAGGGGACAGCCTGCTAAAGCGCGTATGCCGGCCAGGTGTGGGCAATCGTCTTCCCAGTCAGGAATACCATCTTTATCAGCATCTGGGCAACCATTTGTACTGGCGGAACCTGGTATGGATGGGCATTTGTCATTTTTGTCCAGCACGCCATCAGCATCCCGATCTTTCACACCGAAGCGAAAACCGATATTGAGCCCCCCATACCACCACCAATCTGGCTTTTTGGGGTTTCCGGAAAGACTTATGCCATCCAGGTAATCTGAATTGGCGAAATTGGTGCCGAGTTCCAGACCCAGCACCACCTTTTTACTCAGGTCAATATTGACACCGCCGCCAAGAGACCAGGTAAATTTGGTATGGAAGCTTTTGTTGTTGGCCATGTCCTGTGCGACTGCCGGCGCAAGGCCCGCCAGGCCAATGCTGTAATTATACGTCGTATTGGCTTTAAAACCTGCGATTCCAGCACCAGCAAACAGATAAGGGGCTGGGATTCGCCGTAATTTTTCGGTAATGGCGTATTCCGTGTACCGGTCAAGTGTGTACTGTACGGTGTCGCGGTGCCGAAATCGGGTTTTCCCAAAAATATCCCATTCTGCGCGAAGGCTCAGCGCGGCGAGGTTGGCATCGAAATTAAATTGCCGCTCGTCGCGCCACTCTTCTGGGGTGGTGTAATGAGCGTCTGTATCCTTGAATTTGGAAAAAAACAAATTGGCTCTCCAGGCGAGATTGGGGATGATATACCGTTTCAGGTAAATGGCTGCACCAGGTGATAAGTTATTGACCACAAATGAATTGTCGTTTGATATGTCGCCATTGTAGCGCAGGGCACCGATTGAAATGCCCCATTCCGATTGTTTTTCCAAAACGTGAACGGTATCTGAAAACCAGGTGGTCTCTGTTCTTTCTGGAAAATTTTCTGAATTTTTATTTTGGGCAAAACAAATGTTTGCCACGAACACCAAAAGGTGTACCCCGAAATAGCGATGCATAGTATTAAAAGTAGGTGAAGAACGGCTATCGGATTAAAGCAAAAGAGAAAACGCAAATGTAAGAATGGAATTAGGAGCAATTAATGTTTCTTTGCCTAGAATTGGTTTCTGTCTTAAAAGCTACATTTGCAAATATGATATTAAAAAGCATACAAACGGGATTTTTAAAGCTGGACGGCGGGGCCATGTTTGGTGTTGTGCCGCGGAGCATGTGGTCGAAGCTGAACCCGCCCGACGACAACAATCTGTGCACTTGGGCCATGCGCACGCTGCTGGTTCAAACAGAAGGGCGCAATATCTTGATCGATACTGGCCTTGGGAACAAGCAAGATGACAAGTTCAGATCCCACTTTGAACCCTTTGGAGAAGCCTCTCTTTTTGGCTCGCTGGAGCAGGCTGGTTTGGCTCGGGAAGACATTACAGATGTTTTTTTGACCCACCTGCATTTTGACCACTGCGGCGGCGCGCTTTGGAAAAATGAGGCGACAGGCATTGCGGAGTTGTCATTTCCCAATGCAACTTACTGGTCGAACGAGCGCCATTTCAACTGGGCCATGCAGCCCAATGACCGTGAAAAAGCTTCTTTTTTGAAGGAAAACTTTGTTCCACTGTTGGAAATGGGCCGCTTGAAATTTTTGGAAGTCGAGCAAAACCTGGAGTTCTGCCCCGGGTTTAAGGTACAGTTTGTTTACGGCCACACCGAGGCGATGATGGTGCCGGTATTGCAAACCGATCAAGGCACCGTAATTTTTTGTGCCGACTCCATGCCTTCCCAATGGCATATTGGTATGCCGTACATTATGGCTTACGATATCAGGCCCTTGGAAACCCTGCGGGAAAAGGCCGAGATGTTGGAAGAGGCTGCCACCAAGGGGCATATTTTATTTTTTGAACACGACCCGGTAGCGGAATGTGGCAGGGTTCGACGCTCCGAATCGGGACGAATAGTACTCGATAAGGTAGGAATGCTATCGGAAATGTGATGTAGGGTCGTGTGAAAGATTACTTATTCATGCACACGACCAAAAAAGACCGTCCGCTTTTTGCCATCCGCTTCCATGCCTATTTTCAAGCTGTCTGAATCGAGCAATAGAATTTTCAACGCCCGCTCTTTGGGTATTACCGCAGTGGTATCCTGTAGAAAAAGATATTTTCCGGCTACCCTGTACTGACCCTTCTCTTCGTAAAAGCCAATGCTATTGAAGTTATAATCGCCTGATGATGTGAATGTTATGCGGACAGCATCCAATGGAGTGACGACAGCTTGTCCCATTTCAAAATAAGCTACAGCCTGCCAGGTTCCGATCAGTTTTTGTTGGTCGATGGCACAGGAACAAAACACAAGAGAAAGCAAGAAGATACGTTTCATAATTGCAAAAGTATTATCCCAAAGTTACATTTGCTGCAACAAACACAAGAAGCATAATATGAAGAGAACATTTGCTGCCCTAATTGGGCTATCGATACTGGCTACCCAAGGCTGTGTAGGCGCTAAAGTATACCGCAATGAAAAAAATGCCCGCATTGCCGCGGAGGCTAGAGAAAAGATTTTGGTTCAAGAAGTACTGCAACGCAGGAACGAATCCAATGGATTTGTTAAAATGGTTGCTGAACTTAACCGGAGTCTGGGACAGCAAGATACTGAAATTAAAGATTTGCAAGCAGAACTGACAGACCGCACCCAAAGCATGGGAGCATCTGCCAGCAAACTCTCCACTGAAAAGAGCGCATTGGATATGCGCTTGTCTGAAACCAGGGAGGAATTGGGAAAACGAAACGACGCGCTCAGTAAGGTGAAGGGCATACAATATAAACGAAAAAACACCCTCATTGAACTTGAATTAGACCTTTCTAAAACCTTTCAAGCGGAAAAAATATCAGGTGTAAGTATTGGAGTAGATGGAGAAATGGTGAAGATGAGCATTCCCGACAACATGCTTTTTGATGCTAATGGGGTGCTTATCAGTGCTTCTGGCCGCAATTTATTGGCGATGTTGGCTGGGTTCCTAAGCAACCGGCCCAGTATAAACCTTGATATTGTTGCCTACACCGACAATAAGCTGCCCCCCAAAGACAAAACATTGCAAGATACTTGGGACTGGAGCCTACAACGCGCTACCAACGTCGCGCGCATGATGGTCCGGGAGTACAACACCAACGCCAACCAACTCACCCCAATGGGGAAGGGCGAATTTTACCCGATCATGCCAAATGAGACGGCCGAAGGCCGCTTGAAAAACCGGCGCACTGAGATCATATTCAAGCCTTTGATGCCTGCGGTGCCATTGGCGGAATAGCCAATAACGCATATTCCACGTCGCTGTTACTGCGTACCTTTTTTTGGGTGTTCCTCCCGGTTTTCCGGGAGCAGTCACCCCTTTACCTGATATATTTCTAACGCAACATTTCCCTGTTTTCCGTATTGTGCGGAATATGGGCTTCCCTGCACCTTTGCCCCATCGCTTGTAAAATAGCACGAGCGTTTCAATCTTACTGTTAACTTAAATAAACAAAACGATGAAATCAATTTATTTCCTCACCGCATTATTTTGCAGCCTTTTTCCATTAACCATTCAAGCACAAGCCTGGCAATTTGCCAAGCGCTATTCTGCTCCTATTAGTTCTTCATTTTCAAACAATGCCATAGCCAATGCCCCGGATGGCAGCACCTACATAGTTGGGCGGATTAGTGGCAATGTCATGCTTGATTCTGTTACAGTAAGCGGCCCTTCCAATGTAAATCGAGGTTATCTGTTTAAACTGAACGCGGCCGGCCAAGCTGTTTGGGTGAAGCTTTTTGATGAAAAACCATATCACGTAACCTGCGATGCACAGGGCAATGTTTTTTTGGGCGGGTCAATATTGACAATCCCTGGTCAGGCAGATAGTTTGGCCATCGTACACAAATTTAGTGCAGCTGGCCAACTTCTGGCTACCTATAAAGCCGGTGGTACCGCCCGAAGTTGGGTGAAAGTACTGAAGAATGATGCGGCCGGAAACTGTTATGTAACAGGGTGGAAATCAGGAGAGGCAAATTTTGGGGGCTATTTATTGCCTAATTCCAACAGTCGCGATAATTTTTTGATAAAACTTTCCCCAGACCTGTCACAAGTAAGTTGGGCGGTTCAAACAGGCTCAAGTGGAAATCTTGACGAAGTAAATGGTCTCGATTTAGATGCAACTGGTGGGGTTTATACCAGTGGCAATTATTCTCAGACCTATAATTTTTTTGGCGCTTCCTACAGCGGCAGTTTTTTTACCGAAAAACGCAGTGCCGCAACAGGCGGATTGCTTTGGCAAAAGATATTCAGTAGTGGCTCCGGCACTTCCACCAAACAATTCGTTACATTATCAGGAGATGGAGAATCACTCTACGCTACGGCCAGCTTTAAAAAAACGGTTCAAATTGCCCCGGGTATTTCCCTGACGGCACAAAGCGGTACGGATGACTACCACCTTTTCGTCGCCAACTTAAACGCCGCTACTGGTAACGTTAATTGGGCAAAAAAAATTACCCTTACAGGCGATAGCTACCATTTCGGCACTGTCTGGACAGAGGACCAGTTGCATTTACATGGCTATTTCCAAAGCACAACGCTGGTTGGTAACATTTTGCTGGAACCCCTAGGCAACAATGACGCCTATTATGTGAAATTGGAGCCTACTGCCGGATCGGTTGTACATGCTGAAAAATTCTCAGGCACAAAAGTCGATCAAGGGTTGGGTATTGCAGCAGATTATGGGAGTTTGTCGCTCGGCGGCAGAACGACGAGCAGTCCGCTGAATATCGGCACACTTAGTCTTAGCGGCACTTCGAATTCGATCTATGTAACCAAGCGCATCATTGATCTTCCCCTCAAAATCAATCTTGCCGAGGTTGGGAACCCTAGCTGCCCAGGAGCAGCAGATGGCAGCGCCACGGTAAATGTCCTGGGAGGCAAAGCGCCCTATACTTTCCTCTGGAGCAACGGACAAACGGATTCTATTGCCGTCTCACTGCTCGCTGGTACCTACACTGTGACTGTAATGGACAATGCTGGCATGCAAGCGAGCACTTCGGTGACCATTTCGGGGCCACCAGCTTTAACTGTAGGCTTCAGTTTTGTTACCAATAATCTGGATGCCTCCTTTTCAAACAATTCTACCAATGCGGCCTCCTACTTTTGGACTTTTGGCGATGGACAAAACAGTACAGCAGCGAACCCGACGCACAGTTACAGCAATAACGGAACGTACACCGTCACCTTGATTGCCCAGAACCAATGCGGCACTGATACCATTTCCAAGTCCGTGAGTGCTGGTGTTGCGCCGAACGCTGATTTTGTAGCAGACAAAGTAGAAATATGTTTGGGCGACACGGTGCAATTCAACAACCTGAGCACAGGTGCCCAATCTTATACCTGGGAGTTTCCGGGTGCCAATCCAAGCATTTCAATGGCCAATAACCCCATGGTGGTGTACACTGCTGCGGGTGTTTATCCGGTAACGCTTACTGCCAGTAATGCTTTTGGGACGGATATTCAGACAAAAGCAGCACTTATCACGGTTATTGGCTTCCCGACGGCTGATTTTACCATAGACTCCATGGGGCTAAGCATAACACTCACCAACAATTCGCAAAATGCCAATAGCTTTATGTGGAACTTTGGCGATGGCAATACCAGCTTGCTCACAGCACCGACGCACACGTATTCCATGCCTGGGCATTACGTGATCCAACTGACGGCGCAAAATCAATGCGGTGCCAGCATTTTGGAACATTCTGTCTCGGTAGGTACCAGCGCTACGAACAATCCAAACTGGTTAACTGATCTGCGGCTTTTCCCAAACCCTAACAAAGGCGCATTTACTTTGGAAATGACAGGGACGACAAGCGATAAGGTACAGCTTTCCTTGCTTGGCCCGGATGGGAGAGTGATTTCAAGCGAAACTGTAGCTTTTTCGGGCGGCAGATTGATAAAAGCGTTTGAATATGAAACTTTACCGAGCGGTATGTATTTGCTGCAAATTATGGCAGAAGGGTCGACAAAGTTTGTAAAAGTGCTGGTGCAACGCTAAAATTAGCGATTTTGGCCACGGTTTGGTCATATATCTCCAGCGGATTCACATATCTTGGCGTTGACGGGCACCAACGTTAAATTGCACTGAATATCAAGCAGTTGTGTCATTCCGAGCGTAGCGAGGAACCTGATTATGCATCGTAACCCAGGTTTCTCGCTCGGAATGACACAACTGCTTGATATAATGATGAATATGTCAGTGCAAGGTTTTACCTCATGGTCTTACATCAAGTTTCCAATGGTACAACGTCTCGTTTTCTCCAGATTTGACAAAGTTGTTTTTCTGTAGCACCGCAAAGGATGCCGGATTGGTTTTATCTGTTGATGCTATCATGGTTTTGATACCGGGTTGATTTTTCGCCCAGCCAATCATGCCCGCTACAGCCTCTGTCATGTATCCCTGACCTCTAAAACTTTCATAGGTGCCATACCCGATTTCGATAGCCCCCTCCTCGTTTGGCTCGCCAACAAAACACAGGTCGCCAACCATTTTATTTTCAGCCTTAAAAATAACGGTCCAAAGTGTCGCATACAGGTAGTTTTTTCCTGGATCGGCCACATTGGGTAATATGGTTTCCTCCAGCGCTTCTTTTAGTGCTGGAGATATGGTTCGCTGCGTGGTGCTCAAGTTGAGCGACGCTTCCAGGGAGCCATCAGCAAGGATATAAAGCTGCAATTGTTGGTGTGTTAAAGGCAGCAGTCGAAGGCGTTCTGTTTCGATCATTTTCTTTGTTGGATTTTTTTCCGCCTAGGGCGATGCCCTAGGGTAGAGATTACGCCCTTTCAGGGCTTATAGTGTTTTAGAGGCTTAGCATTTTTCGTTGTGCTTCCCAGAGGATAATGCCTGCTGCAACGGCCACATTTAAGGAGTGCTTTGTGCCAAATTGTGGGATTTCAACCACGCCATCACAATGCGCAAGCACTTGTTCCTCAACGCCTTCTACTTCATTTCCCATAATAAATACGTATTTTAAATCGGTTTCCGGTGTGAAGTCTTGTAGCCAAATTTTGTCTTTGGTTTGCTCAATGGCGTATAGTTTGTAGCCTCGCTTTTTTAGGTTTTTTACAGCATCAACGGTGTCTTGAAAATACGCCCAATCCACAGAATCAGTGCTGCCGAGCGCAGTTTTCAGTATTTCGCGATGAGGTGGCTGGGCAGTAATGCCGCAGAGGATCACCTTTTCAATAGCAAAAGCATCGGCGCTGCGGAAGATGGAACCGACGTTCAGCCCGGAGCGCACATTGTCGAGCAGTATGACGACCGGGAGTTTGTCCTGGTTTTTGAATTCTGGTACCGACGGTCGGTTGAGGGCATCCATGCTGAGTTTTTCCATGGGGCAAAGTTCGATTAAATGGTGTTGCATCAAAAGGTTTGGCAACAAAAAACGAACAAATTTTTACTTCGTTCGAGCGTCAAACCTCGTAGGTCTAAAACCTCTGCGCCCCTGAAAAAAACCATCGGTTTTTTTCAGGGGCGCAGAGGTTTTAGACCTACGAGGTTTTAGAAGCGATGGTTTTGTGCCGAAAGTTGTGACCTTTGCGCCAGCGGGCACAAGCGCCTTGCTAAAACACTACATCATGGGATTTAGATTTTTAATTGTAGCCTTCTGTTTAACACCATACCTGCTTTCTGCTCAGGCAATTTCCATACAAACGGCGCGTACACAGGGCCCTGGCACACAGGTGACCGTTCGCGGCATCGTCACCAATGGCGCTGAATTGGGCAAAATCCGCTACATGCAAGATGGAACGGCTGGCTTAGCTGCCTATCCAGGCTCTGGCTCGATGGCTGGTTTTGAGGCCGCTGTAACTACTGGTGACAGCATTGAAGTAACGGGAAAGTTGGTCGACTACTTTGGCTTGTTGGAAATCAGCCCCATTACTTCCTATACGGTTATTGCGAACAACCGGCCTTTGCCAGTACCCAAATACCTCAACCTGTCAGAAATTTCCGAAGCTTACGAAAGCCAAATCGTTGGTTTTGAGTGTGTTGTATTCACGGCAGGCGGCGGCACCTTTTCATCTGGCGCGTACGATGTCAACGATGGCGATGGCAATTCAGCCAAGGTTTATGTCCGGCCCGGGCACCCCCTGGCGGGCAAGGCTATACCTGGTACTCCTGTTTACCTTACCACCATTCTTTCTCAATACAATGATTTTCAACTGCTCCCCCGGACACAGGACGATTTTAACGAGAGCCTTTGTTTCTATTATACCGATCAGTTGCAACAATCAAATATCTCTACTACTGGCTTTAGCGTGAATTGGGGAACCAACCTCGCTTCTAGTGTAACGTTAAATTACGGCAGTACTCCAGCGCTTGGAACAACTATTACAGTGCCTGGAAATTCAAGCTCATTTAACTATACTTTCTCAGGTTTGCAAGCAGGAACGGTCTATTGGGTGCAAGCAGAATCAAATTACAATGGGAACGTAATCCTTTCCAGATCAATGCCTTTTGCCACAAAATCGCTTTCCTCGGGACAAATCAAAGTTTATTTCAACCGTCCCATAGACCTCGCATTTGCCAACGGATATGTGCCAGACGGGCAAAGCAGTGCGGAAGTGGTAGCAGAGACCATCGCGCGCATCAATGCAGCCCAGCAAACCCTCGACATCGCTATGTACAACAACAACCGCAGCGACATCACCAATGCGGTCAAGGATGCGCATAATCGAGGGGTGCGGGTGCGTTATGTCAGTTCACTTGGCACCAGCAACACCGCGCTGAACCCACTACCCGCCTTCCCAGTCATTTTCGGAAACTCGGAAGGCATCATGCACGATAAATTTATCATTGCCGATGTGGATATGCCTGATAAGTGCTGGGTGATGAGCGGTTCCTTGAACTGGACCAACCAAAATATCAACACAGATTTCAACAACACCCTTTTTATTCAGGATCAATCACTCGCGCGAACGTACCAGATTGAATTTGAAGAAATGTGGGGCGGTAGCGGCAGTCAGCCAAACCAGCTGAACAGCCGCTTTGGCTCGAACAAGCGCGACAATACGCCACACCATTTTATCATCGGCGATATTCAAGTAGAAAGCTGGTTTTCACCTTCTGATCTTACGACAAATCGTATTGTAGAAACAGTGTACACGGCCAGTTCAGAAGCACTTTTCGCCACATTTTCCTTTACAAAAAATGAAATTGCCGATGCGTTGGTAGATGTGTTTCAAAACGGTGCCAGTGTCCGCGGTATGATTGAAAACATCAGCGACCCAGGAGCGGAATTGAACTATTTAAAGTCCTTTGGCATTGATTGCCGCCCACATCCGATAACGGGTGAATTGCACCACAAATACGGCGTGTTTGATGCCAATGGCAGCGACCCGATTGTGCTGACGGGTTCGCACAATTGGAGCGTTTCGGCAGAAACCATCAACGATGAAAATACCTTGGTGCTGCACGATGCCCGTTTGGCTTCCCTGTTCAAGGCGGAGTTTGAAAAACGCTGGAAAGATGCCTTTGTTTCTGTCTTCACGCCGAATACTGGACAGCTAAAGCTGTTTCCAAACCCAGCTACAGACGTAATATACGCACAATTGGCATCAGGAATAGCCCAGGAAATCACCATCCGAAACGTGCTTGGAGAGCTCGTTTTTTCCGAAACCTATGAGACCGGCGCTACCAATAAGACACTGAATATAAGCGCTTTGCCATCCGGCCAATACTTTGCCTTTATCCGTACCCAGCATGAATTTTTCGCCCTTCCATTTCAAAAAATTTAGTGTTTTTCAAGAAGATGTGGTCCATGCTGTTGGCACAGATGGAGTATTGTTGGGTGCCTGGGTTGATGTAGATGGGGCAAGCGCCATTTTAGATGTTGGCACCGGTACTGGTCTGATTACACTGATGTTGGCACAGCGGACTGGGACCGAGGTGCACATAACCGCCATTGATGTTCACCCTGGTTCGGTAGCCTGTGCGCAGCAAAATTTTCGCAATTCTCCCTGGTATGACAGGCTTTCCGTTCAAGAAGCCCCTGTCCAACAATTCGCGCTGGAATCGGGTGCGCATTTCGATCTTATTGTAAGCAACCCACCGTATTTTTCTGAAACGACGGTGTCACCAGACTCTGAACGGGGCCTGGGACGTTCCATAAACAACCTTTCCATCAATGATTTGCTGGTGTCGGTATTAAAAATGCTTAGCCCAACTGGAAAGTGTTGTTTTATCCTCCCGGAAAAAGAAGGAAAACGGTTATGCGAAATGGCAGTTCCACTTGGGTTGTATTGTACCCATGAAGTGCAGGTACGTGCACGTGCAGGCAAGCCTGTTGAGCGGCTGTTGCTGCAATTGGCCCGGGAACCGGGTCGGTTTCAGCGCAGTCAATTGCAGCTTCATGGCGATGGTGGTGGGTATTCAGAGGCTTTTTTGGCGATAACGGCGCCTTTTTACCTTTGAGCGTGAGGTGGATTCTTTGTTGCTTTAAAGTGCAGAATATTTGTTGGTTTGGGCAGGGTAAAATATGAGTCATACCTTATTTTTAGTCGTCAAACTTTATTTCTATTTTATTGGCCAAGACCTTCCTGGTTTTAAAAACCTGGAAGGTCTAAAGCTCGAATAGAATTAAATTTTGTTGACTAGGTACGGCCAAACCTTTTGATACAATCCCGGAAGTCCCACGGGGGCTTGTACGACAGCGTAGTGCTTAATGCTTGACGGCTACCTTTCCAGCAATAATTCCTTGTTTCCCATGCAGCTGCACCATATAAGCACCATTCTTAAACGTTGCTGTATTCATGGTGATGGTTAGGGCTTATCCATAAAATATCTTGGTCGGCACGGGGCTTTTTGGGCTCATGTGTCGCCACTGTTGTTGTTGCATGTCTTGTAGACACCGTATTGGTGATGATGGGGTCGTTAAAATCGAAATAAATGGCAGCCTTGTTTTTTACCTGATAAATAGGGCTGTAAGCCTTGTTTCGTTGTATGCTGAAGGTGGCGAACCCATGGCTCTCAGCTTCATTGGCATTGCTGTCGGGCAAGGCGATGTTGTCAAACAAGATTTCGAGTAGTCCACCGGGTAGCAATTGAAAACTGGTGACGGTATGACTGGAAGCTATAAGTCGGAGCCTAGACCAGTTGAGCGCCGTGTCGAGGTGGTCGGTTATGCGTACCCGATCGGCTTCGTAGGTACCTGTATTTTGGAAAAGAATGGTATAGTTTGGCGACCTGCCAGCGAGGATTTCTGTATGGGTAAGCCCCTTTGCAGGAATGACGTGTTTCTCATTCGGATCAAAAGAACCAACTACGGTGTCGATGGCCAGGAACGTGTTGTTGGCTGGCAAATGATCAGTCAGTGCTGGTGTGACCGTACCGCGGGTGACCATCGGATATCCAAGGGGTACAGTTGGCTTTAAAAATCCCAATATTTTTATCCTTTGGGTTTAAAATAACGTCGATGAAAAATTCCAAACCAGGCTATCCGTTCCAATTTGTGCTGCCAGAACGTCGCCGTAGCTTGCTATCGGCCAAAGGTTTCCAAAGGGCAGCTTCTCCCAGTTTTGCCCATCAGCAGAGCGGTATAGAAAATAATCATCTGGGTAGTAGGCAAACTGATCATCGAAATAGATGTAGTAAGAAGCGGCACCTTCCGGGCCGTTGGTGTGTTGCCAGTTGATTTGTGAAAATGCGGATGCGCAGCAAGATAATGCAAGCAGGCAGGAAAAAGTTATTCAGTGTTTCATAAGTAGCTGAGTGTTAGGTGGGTGAAGTGAAATATATTAGAACATAGAGTGGGTTTAAATCAAAAAAAGGGAAACTGTGCTTTCAAATCACAATTTCCCTTGTTAAAAGCCAAAAGACGATTTGGCAAAAAATACGCGCAATTCGCGTTTAGTGAGCGGTTTTTGCCTCAGCCAGAATTTGCTGAGCGCGTTCATAAATCGTCGTGTCTTCGAGGTGAACGATGCCACCGTCAGGTCCAGGTTCAAGATGGAATTCTACTATTTCGCCGTCTTTATACTTGTGTGCGCCGAAATAATTTCGTACGGTTTGTTCTTCAATGTTTAGTTCTTGAGCGATACGCGCAACACTTCCGTGTGGGAGCGCGTGTTTAACACGGCGAAGTTCTTCAAAAGTAATGTTCATGTATGTGAGCGGTTAGTGAACAATAGTAATTGGAAAGGCAATCCGTCAATCCAAAATTTTCTCTAAGGTAAGGAGAAATAAACGTGTTATACAAGAAAAATTGGTCAAAAAATTATCATATTGATTTCAGCGTTTTTTCCTGCGATAATTTGGTGCTAAAAACAATAAAATGGCATAATTCATGGGAAAAGGGTGCTATTTTTGCGGCGGGTAAACCCCACCCTCTAGGCCGCCAAGAATTTAAGGTAAAGGGTCAAATTGTTTTGATTGACGAATGCAGATTACTTGATTGACGATTGTTGAAGTAGGCGTTGCGTCAAATTATTTGTGGATAAAAAAGCAAAGAAATGGAAGAACTTGTCCTGTTTGATCACCAATACCAAGCGGGACGATACTTCAACAATCATAATTCATGTACTCGCCAGTCGTCAATTAGAAACGGCCATAGAGAGGTCTAAAAAAAGCTCCCTATCCTACGCTTCGTTCACGCGTCTGCTCTTGGGAAGTGGTCTAACAATTTATTTCAGTATATGTACTTACACGTTGTAGCCTTCGATATTCCTTACCCTGCCAACTACGGCGGTGTAATTGTGATATACAACCAAATTAAAGCGCTCCATGCCCAGGGCGTAAAAGTTATCCTGCATTGCTTCCAATATGGCGACCGTAAGCCAGCGCCTGAACTGGCGAACTATTGCCACGAGGTGTACTACTACAAACGCAGCCGCTCGATCATCTGGCAGATCAGCTTTTTGCCCTTCATCATGCAAACGCGCCGGAACAGGTCGTTGTTGAAGCGCTTGCGCCGCGACAATCACCCCATATTGTTTGAAGGCATGCACACGGCTGGTTTTATTTGGAAAAAACGCTTGCGTGCGCGCCAGAAGCTCATTCGGATGCACAATGTGGAGTGGCAGTACTATGAGTCGCTGTCACACCTGACCCCGGCCACAGAACCATTTGAAAAGGCGTATTATTTTATCGAAAGCATCAAACTACAGCGCACGGAGCCTTATGTGGTGCTGCATGCCGACGAAATCATCACCATCTCCACCAACGATACGGCCTATTACAAGGAGATGAAGGCCAACACGCACTACATTCCGGCATTCCACCCCAATGATACCATTGAAAGCCAACTGGGCCGGGGAGAATTTGTGCTTTTTCACGGAAAATTGAGCGTGCCCGACAACGAACGCGCCGCAATATGGCTCATGGAAGAAGTATTTGCAGAAGACCTGGAAATACCATTTGTGGTGGCCGGCCTTGAGCCTAGCGATCGCCTGCGGGAAGTGGCGCAACGCTACGAGCACGTTCAACTGATCGAGAACCCGGACGAAAAGCAAATGAACAGCTTGATTTCACGTGCCCATATCAATTTGCTCGTTTCTACGCATACCGCAGGGGTAAAGCTAAAACTGATCAACGCGCTGTTCCGCGGACGTTTTTGCATTGTCAATGAGGCCATGGCCAGTGGTTCCGGGCTGGAAAAATTGTGCTACGTACGCAATTCCGCCGCTGCCATCCGCCAAACCATTGAAGCGCTCATCAACGCACCATTTGAGCAAAAACGAATAGAAGAGAGACGAGCCGTTCTGGAAACGGCCTATTCCAACGAGGAGAATGCCAAAAAGCTGATGGAATTGATTAAGTTTCAAGGAGAATGAACAATGCCCTCATTCTCGGGTTTTTTGTTTCAATAAAAACTGAAAAATGAGTAGTCCTGTATCGCTTGAAGTATTGCTGAATGATCCCAATTTGAGCAACGATCACCGAAACCTAGCACAAAAAATCCTGAACAATCAGCGCATCTCCTTTGACGAAGGTCTGTTTCTATTCGAACAAGGAACAATTGCTTACGT
>JBBRWA010000141.1:0-14514 GCA_038246345.1 Chitinophagales bacterium | reverse complement strand
AGTGGGGAATACAGAGCGCCCCTCCTCTGCTGAAGCTACAGCGGGTAAATTAGACATTGCGTTGCGTTTCGATGGAAAGACCATTGCTGGTGTAGGATTCGAATTGTATCAAAACCAACCGAACCCGTTTGTAAACCAGACAATGATCGGTTTCCACCTGCCCGCAGCAACGAGTGCGACACTGACAGTATTTGACGAAACAGGACGTCTCATCCACACGCAGAAAGGCGATTTCGCCAAAGGTTACAACGTATTTATGATCGACCGACAGTTGATCGGCACTACCGGGGCACTGTGGTATCGGGTGGAAACATCCAAAGACAGTGCGGCCCGAACGATGATACAAACAAAGTAGTAAGTCTTGACATGGAGGGGGTGCCCCGGAAAGCCGGGGCGCCCCTAACCCTATAGTAAATTGACGTTAGCCAGTCCTTGAAGAAGGGCTGGCTTTTTTATTTCTGTGTGACTTAGCGAATGTTTTTCGTCGAAAAATTGTGCTTAATTATATGTCGCTGTTTAAACTGCATTAATTGCCGTTTAACAAAATTCCAGGAAAAGCATTAAGTTGCTTTTTCCTTGACCCAAAAATTGAAAATGGATGTATTAAAAGAACTTATTGTATTACTGAACAATCAAGGTCTTCAAACTTTTAAGAAGTCTGATTCAAAAACAAAGCTGTTTTTACTCTATGAAGGATTAAGAACAGGGCGCTTTCAATCTGAACAACAAGCAGCATTGGCGCTGTATCAGGATCAAGTGAATTCCCCGAAATTCAGGAAGCTGAAATCAGACCTTCAGGAGCGTTTGATTCATGCAGTGCTTCAGTTGGATCTGAGCAAGGATGCACGCACAGATTACCAGAAAGCATACTACGAATACCATAAACAATGGACGATCTTTAAAACGTTGGCAGGATTAAGTGCGAACGTAGTGGCGCTTTTTATTGCCAACAGGTTGCTGAAACAAGCACAAAAATACGACCTTACCTTGCTGGCTTTAGATGTAGCAGGTTACTTACGTGTTCACTATGGGTTGCGGGAGCCGAATGACAAAAAATACCAAAAATTCAGCACGCTGTTTCAGCAATATGAACAATTGTTTGTTGCTGAAAATCAGGCGGAAGGATTGTATGCCGACTTGATGGTAAAATGTGTCAACAACCGATCTTATCAGGAAAGTGTGGCGAAAAATGCCGAGCAACATTGGCAAAAAGTGTTGCCGCTCATGGAAGAAATGCAGTCGTATAAACTTCAAATGTACGGCTACTTGATTGGCCTGAAGCGTTTTTCCAACCCAGCCGATGCGCTCCAAAATGCAGCCCTTAGTAAAGCGGCAATTCAGTTTTTTGAAAACCGCCCATATCAGGCATGGGTTCCGCTCCAGCTGTTTTATTACCAGCGCCTTTCGACCAGTGTTCGTCTTCAGAATTTAGATGATGGTGAATTAGCAGCAAAAAAATGCCTGAGCTTTTTAGCAGTAGGGACTTTCAACTGGTTTAAATTTAATGAGTTATATTTAAAGCTAATTTTCAATGCAGGTGTTTTTGAAAAAAGCTCCCTTGTGCTTGACTCCGTTATAAGCCATCCTCGGTTCAAATTTTTGCCCAATAATGTAAAAGAGATGTGGCGTATTTACGAAGCCTATGTTTGTTGGTTGAGTAAACTTGGAAGGGCGCCAGTTACCAAGTCATCGGACACGTTCAAATTATATAAATTTCTCAATGAGGTGCCCATTTTTTCAAAGGATAAAAGGGGCGTGAATGTTGCCATTTTGATCATCAAATTTCTTTGGATGTTACAGGAGCGGCGGGGGCACCATTTGCAGGATGAAGTTAGTGCACTCGATCAATATTGCTATCGACATTTAACAGGTCCGAATGAAAAACGAAGCCACACTTTTATAAAAATGCTGCTGCAGTTCCCTGTTTGTGGGTTTGATGTGACGTTGGTTGAAGCAAAAGTGGGAACCAACCTTCAAAAAATCATGCAAGGATCAAAAACGAATACAGCCCATATTGAAGAAAATGAAATTATTCCATACGAAACGCTTTGGCAAATGGTCTTGGAATCTCAAGGGGAGGAATAGTGGTCTTTTGGGGTCTTAATTAGAAGGCTTAACATGCAGATAACCAGTTTTTTGTCTTTTTTTTGACATAAAGTAGGCGTAACAAATAGTGTGCTTTCAAGGCTTTCTTTTTGGCTTTACGGCACACTTTTTGTCAGTTGATAATCTTAAGCAATAATCCTACGCTATTTTACTTGACTCCTGCGCTTTTTACTTTAATTTACTTTAATCAAATTTCCTACCCCTTAACAAAATAAGCGGTATTTCTGTAGCTTTTTAAGGGTCATTATTGTCGATTCCACGCAAGTTTAATCATTTATTAAGCCCGAATTTGTTGTTTACAAAGGTTCCTTCTTGAATTTTTGTTTGGGCAGAAAATTCTCCATACGCTTCTAATCTACCGGGTAATTGGCTAATTATTCGTAACAACTTCAATTCAAATAAAACAATTAAACTATTGATTATCAACAATTTAATTACTTTTTTCTGCACAAATCTTTTGGCTATTGAAGGTGATAATTTAGGGTTGCAAGTTTACGCGCTTCCCAGCAAGCTTTCCGATCTTTGAAAGATTTTAATCCTCATCATTTCCAGCCGTACACTTTTAGTTGAGCTCAAATCTTCAAAGAACTGGGAGATGATTTCCACCTAACTAAAAGTGTACAGATGGAAATTATTTAAACCCCAAAAATTGATCTTTTTCCGAATTTGGGAAAAAAAGTCACGAATTCGGGAAAAAAAGAAACTTGCAATTTAAAGGCGGACCTCACCTTTGCAGCAGTATTTCGCATCATAATCCTCATCATTCATGAAAAGTTTACTCTATTGCGCTCTCCGCTCAATTCTTGAGCCCGTATTTGAAATGTTGCCAACAGCAAGGTGGCAACGGTTCATGCTTATTTTTTTCCATAGAAATAGTACCCGGCAGCCTCATTGGCTGGGCCGAACAACTGGTCTAAGGCTTGGCATTGGCCAGCCTGGCAGGATTAAACATGCGTATTCGCCGCATACAGCTACCACGCACTTGAAAACAATTTGGAAAAAAACACTTCAAATTCACCAGTCTCGACATATTACTAAGTCATTGACTGCCAATAGATTAATTCAATTAAATAACGAAAAGTCAATTTTTTGGCCAAGTGACGCGACCCTGTTTGCTGTCCTGAGTTTAAGCTTAGGAAGCAAGACCTTTGTCAATATTACCCGTAAAAACTGCCATTTTTTCAAAATTTGAAACGAAAAATCGGGCGGATTGTAGCATTAAACACATTGGAGTCGTGCTCACGCCTTATTCGTACTGAATTCTCAGAAATAAAATATCATGAAAAAAGTCACTACCCTTAAAATCGCACTTTTGACCTCCATCCTGCTTGTTCTGGTTTCGCAGGTCGATGTAAATGCACAGAACTGCTCGGTAAACTCCGGTGTTCCGGCAATGTTTTGCCCGGACAATCAGATACCATTGATGGGTGGCGCCGCTGGAATATTTGTACCCAATTCATTTAAGTGGGCGCAGGTAGGCGGCCCTTCGGTCATCATTGATGATCCGACGCTGGAAACAAGTTATGTAACCGGATACATGAGCGGAGGCGTGTATACATTCCGCGCCAGCCTCACCTGTGGGGATGGTTCCAAGGTATTTCAGGATGTGATATATATGGTGAAAGTGGTTACGCCGGCCATAGCGGGCATGGATATTACGTCATGCCCTGGTACCTTTCCGCTAACGGGTAATACGCCGGGCGCAGGTGAATTTGGCGCGTGGTCGGTGGTAGGACCTAACAACGGGGTGACCATTGTAACTCCCCAGAGCCCGACCAGCAGCATCATTTTGGCAAACGGCGCGGGTGGGCAAACAACCCTCCGGTGGACGATCACCAATCCCTCCGGTTGTTTTTCATATGACGATATTATTGTTACCAATTGTGGCGGTCAAATTCCGGTCAATGCAGGCCCCGATCAAGCCCTTGGAAACTGTTATTCCCTGACGACCCAAACTTGCCTCACTGGCACGCCGGCCGGTTTTTGTGGAATCGGTATGTGGAGCGTTATCAGTGGCCCCAATGTGCCCAGTATTGCGAATACGTCAGATCCAAATAGCTGTGTTACCAACCTCGTCGAAGGTTGTTACTTGTTTCGCTGGGAGGTGCAAAACGCAACGTGCATGATCAATGGTGAGGATATGGTAGAGATTTGTGTGCCACCGCCCACGCAGAATGTTTCTGCCGCCACCTCCTCCAACC
This sequence comes from Chitinophagales bacterium, assembly GCA_038246345.1. Classification (GTDB taxonomy): domain Bacteria; phylum Bacteroidota; class Bacteroidia; order Chitinophagales; family Saprospiraceae; genus M3007. The sequence continues at coordinate 10,207 of JBBRWA010000141.1, read as the reverse complement.
AATTCTTTTGCGACAATCGCACTTCCACCATTTTATACGGCAGCGTTCCTCAATATACCAACGAAACGGTCATGTGGGTTCAAACCGGCGGCCCTGCAGCCACAATAGTCAGCCCCGGTACGCCTTTAACCGAGGTGACTGGATTGGATGGAATGAGTACTTACACTTTTTCCTACACCATTACGAATCCAATAACCATGTGTTCCAGCAGTGCTACGGTGACCATTGGCTTTGGCGTTCCAGGTTCGGTGGTCGATATAGTTACACCCAGCCCTATCATTAAGGAGTGTGACGATAAAACGGTCACCATCACCTATACCGAGTCGGGGCCAGGCGCCGTAGAATGGCGGGTAGCAGCCAGTCCAGTTGATATTTTGACCAATTGGGCACCTGTCGGGCCTTCCCCTTTTACCATTATTAATGTATACGGATCCGGCAACCCGGTTCCGTATGGGGTATATGTCATTGAATTTCGGAAGAACAATCCTCTCGGCGCGCAATGCAGCTCTTCCGCCAATGATCAGATTACCGTCGTATTTTCTACGGCTGTAACGGGCTCCAATGCCGGTACCGATCAGGACTTGCCCTGTGCTGTTTATTCGACCACGTTGGTTGGCAACGTGCCGCTCAATGGCGGCGGTACCTGGTCGCAGGTGGGAGGGCCAGCTACGGCAACCATTGTCAGCCCAACCACCAATAATTCACCCGTTAACTTTCCCGTTGGAATTAATGGGGCCTATGTGTTCCGTTGGACGGTTAGCGGGGGCTCCTCGTGTGACCCGGCGCAGGATGATGTGTTCATCAGGGTTACCAATGTAGCACCAGTGACTGCCAATGCTGGAGCAGACCAAACGGTTTGTTTTGGTACGCCGCTCTATCTGATGGGGAATACGCCCAATCCAAGTGATGTAGGTACCTGGACCGTCAGTCCTAATGCAGGCGTCCTTTTTTCAGATGCTAATAATCCAAATGCTGTGGCAACAGGTCTTGTTGCAAATACGGTTTATACCTTCACTTGGACCATCACGAATAAATGTGGGATGGCAGCAGACAATGTTGTTATCACCACCAACAATAACCAGGGCCCTAGCATCGCTGATGCAGGCCCGGATCAATGCTTATTGGCAGGAACCACCAGCATTACCCTGGCAGGCAACAACCCTGCGGTCGGTACTGGTTTATGGACCAAAATCTTAACCATTCCAGCCGGGCTTCCGGCGACTATCGTAACGCCGACGTTATTTAATACGGCCGTCAATGGCCTGGCCAACGGCACCTATTATTTTGAGTGGCAAAACCTCAGTGGAGGCTGTACACCCACCAGGGATACGGTGATTATCACCATTTCCGCACCTGTTACGCTTGCTGCTGCCGGCATAGACCAGCAAGTTTGCGGTACCACTGCTACCATGGCGGCTAATGCACCGTTGGTTGGCGCCGGCATGTGGACGCAAATCATCGGCCCGGGTGGTGCAATGATTACCAACCCCCTTAACCCTTATACCACCATCACCGGACTGAGTGACGGCACCTATCACTTCGTTTGGACCATTTCAAAGGGCGCTTGTTCGGATGCAGATACGGTCAAACTGTTCGTTTCATCGCCTGCTGCTGCGGCCAATGCCGGACCCGATCAAACCATCTGTGGTGCAACTTCTACTACGTTGGCGGCAAATGCCGTGGCAGATGGCTACTGGACAGTATTATCTGGCCCCAACACGCCAACCTTCTCCAACTACCTTTCGCCCACCAGTACGGTGAGCGGCTTAGTTTTTGGCACTTATGTATTAAAGTGGAACAGCTTAGGCGGTGCATTTTGTCCAATTTTAATGGATGAAATACAAATCACGATTGTTCCTTTAGCAAATGCCGGGCCTGACCAGTCGTTCTGTGAAGACAATATGGCGGTCAACCTGATCGGCAATGTAAATAGCATCGGTACCTGGACCCAGTTTAGTGGCGACCCAGCAACGGTGACAACCACTTCCAATAATACCGCCACTGCTTCCGGCCTGATGGTGCCCATGGGCGACCTCTCCAATGTATATGAGTTTAAATATACCATCAACGAGCCGGGTTGTATGAGCATGGATGTGGTGAAGGTGACCTTGTTTATGCCACCGAATCTGGCCACCGCAGGCCCAGACCAACAAGCCTGTGATTTGACGGGCACGACTACCTACACCATGGCGGGCAATAATCCAGTAGCCCCCTATGTTGGTATTTGGACTGTGATAGCCGGCCCAGGCGGTGGCACCTTTACCCCGAATGCCAATACGCCGAATGCCGTGTTTGATCCCGGTGGATATGGCGTTTACCTGTTGGCATGGTCTATTTCAAATGGCGCCTGTGCCAGGCAGGATGAAGTGCGCATTACGAACTTTCAACCACCGTCTACCGCGAATGCCGGCCTCGACCAGACCGTGGTATGTAATGATCAGGTGACCATGGCCGCAGTGAATCCGGCCGTAGGCTTAGGTACCTGGACGCTTGTCAGCAAACCAGTTGGTGCTCCGGACCCAATCATTGCTTCCCCAATCCTTTACAATACCGTCATCAGCAATTTGGTACCTGGTACCTATGTATTTAAATGGACGACCAGCAACGGCCTTTGTCCGAATTCCGAAGACGTAATAAGTATTACCGTACTTCCACAGCCTACGCCAGCCTATGCCGGCCCTGATCAGGCATTTTGTAACATGAATACCACCATGCTTGCCGCAACGCCAGTTACACAAGGCACTGGCATGTGGACCATTGTTAGTACGCCTGGTGGGCCACTCCCCATATTTGCCAATGCTGCAGACCCCAATACTGTTGTGAGTAATCTTTTCAACGGGACGTATGTTTTCCGTTGGACGACCACCTTCGGACCTTGTACTTCTGTGGATGAGGTAACCATAATAAATTATGCGCTACCAACAATAGCGAATGTAAGCGGCACCACAACGTCGTTGTGTTTCAGTCAGCCTATGTTCCTAGTGGGCAACGCACCTTTGATTGGTACCAGCTTATGGACACAGACAGCGGGCATGCCCGTTCTGATCCTGAACCCCACCAGCCCGAACGCCCAGGTCGTTGGTTTTAATTTGGGAACTTATACGTTTAAATGGACCATCACGAATGGAACCTGCCCGTCCAGCGAAGCATCAGTAACGATTACTGTAAATCCCGTGCCGACGCAGCCGGCATTTGCCGGACCTGACCAAGCCTATTGTAGTGTTACCACTGCAGTGCTCAACGGAAATATTCCACAAGGTGGAGAGGTAGGCACTTGGTCATTGTCTAGTGGCCCGAATGCGGTTACTTTCACCAATGCAGGCCCAAATTCTTACAATGCAACCGTAAATGGTTTGGTGGGCGGAAGCCCCAATATTTACGTCCTGAAATGGGAAGTTGCTGTTGGTGCTTGCACGTCTTCAGATAGCGTGCGGATTAGGGTTTGGGCACAACCTACTGCGAATGCTGGTCCAGATCAGCAAGTTTGTGGCGCTACTTCCTTCCAACTGGCTGCTACGCCTTTGCCGCTTGGATTTGGTACGGGCATGTGGATTAAAATAAGTGGTCCGGCGGCCACGATCACCAACCCGACTTCGCCTACTTCGACCGTGACAGGTATTGCAGCAGGGACTTATGTGTTCCGGTGGACAGCGACGAATGGTATCGTCTGTCCAGCTAGTATAGACGAGGTTACTATCATCAATAATGCCTTAATTTCCAGCAATACTCCTGCCAATACTGCGGTTTGTACAGGCGGTATGGCGACCATGAATGTTGCCGCAACAGGGGGTTCCGGTCCCGGGAGCTACAGCTATCAGTGGCAAATCAGCACGGTGGATTGTATGCCGGCTAATTTTAGTGATATTGTGGGTGAAAATAGCCCAAGTTACACCACGGCTGCATTAACGGCAACCACCTTTTATCGGGTGAGGATATCCGATAATAACACGATCTGTAACCCGTACTTCACCCCTTGTATCACCGTAACCGTGGTGCCCGATCCAATGATTACAGCCAACCCCATGAACGCATTGGTTTGTACGGGTGGAAATAATACCTTAAGTGTAACGGCCACCGGTGGTACGCCATCCCTGAATTATCAGTGGCAAAGTTCGACGACAGGTATCGGATCGTGGATCAATGTAGGAACGAATGCCCCAATCTTCAATACAGGAGCGCTGAGTACCACGATGTATTACCGGGTGATTGTTTCAGCCACAGGAAACGGCTGTAATGATGCGACCTCTACGGTGGCTACGATAACCGTAGTGCCAGATCCCGTTATCACCTTAAGTCCTGTTGGCACAACCATTTGTACCGGCGGCGTACATACGATGAATGCCGCAGCTACCGGAGATCCTTTGGCCGGCACGGTGTCTTATCAATGGCAAATTGCGACGGCATTTGCGGGTCCATTTACGGATATTTCAGGTGCTACGGCTCCTACCTACACGACCGATGTATTAACTGCAACCCGCTATTACCAGGTGATTGTTACCCAAACAGCCAACGGTTGTTCCACACCTTCCGCAGTAGCGACTGTTACAGTAGTGCCCGATCCGACGATTACCGTGCAACCAGTTGGTGCTGCGATCTGTATCGATGGCTCACATGCTATGAGTGTCACGGCAACGGGCGGTACACCATCCTTGAATTACCAGTGGCAAAGTTCACCTTCGGGCATGCCCGGAACCTGGACAAACATTCCAACGGCGACTACCGCATTTTATACCGCAGGTCCGCTGACGGTAACGACCTATTACCGGGTGTTGGTTTCGGCCACGGGCGTGGATTGTGGAACCGCTACTTCTACTGCGGTAGCCGTTACCGTAGCGCCAGACCCGGACATTACGGTGCAACCAGCTAGCGCTAATTTCTGTACTGGTGGTAGCATCACCTTGACTGCTATCGCTATGGGTGGCGCACCCGCACTGGATTATCAGTGGCAACGTTCCCCTATTGGAATGAACATGTGGGTAAACGTTGGCACCAATAGTCCAACCTATTTCACGGGCGCCTTGACGATGAGTTACGATTATCAGGTACTGGTTTCTGCCACTGGCAGCGGCTGCGACCCGGTAGCCTCCACCATTGCTACGATACAAGTATTACCAGATCCGGTGATTAATGTTCAGCCTATGGGCAACACACCTATGTGTGCCGGAGGTACCCATACCATGAGTGTCAATGCTTCCGGTGATCCATTGTTGGGTGCCTTGAGTTACCAATGGCAAAGTTCGCCCAATGCAGGTGGTCCATGGACCAATGTGGGTATGAACAGTGCTGCTTATACTACGGATGTACTAAATAACACCATGTATTACAGGGTCCTGGTTTCACAGGCAGCCTCTGATTGTCAGACCATATCAACTGTTGTAACGGTTACGGTTGTGCCAGACCCAACGATTACGGTTCAACCTGTACCAGGTACGGTTTGTGTAGGGGGCAACCGCACGCTTACCGTCACCGGTATAGGGGGAACACCTGCTTTGATTTACCAATGGCAAAGTTCACCCTCTGGCCTGGCTGGTACCTGGAGCGATGTAGGAGCCAACAGTGCAAGCTACAATACAGGTGCTTTGACCAGCACCACTTATTATCAGGTTATTCTTTCGGCTACCGGTAATTTTTGTGGAACAGCCATGTCAACCATTGTTGCCGTGACGGTAGTGCCTGATCCAGCCATTACAACTCAACCTATGGCAGCGACCATTTGTACCGGCGGTACCCAGGCATTGAGTGTGGTGGCTACTGGTGGAACACCTTCTTTGAATTACCAATGGCAAAGCGGGCCATCGGCTGGAGGCCCTTGGACAAATGTTGGTACGAACAGCCCTAACTACACCACCAGTGTGCTGACCACAACGACCTTCTACCAAGTAATTATCACCTCGAGCGGAAGCGACTGTAACACCGTAACGTCTGTTCCAGTTGAAGTGACAGTCGTTCCAGACCCTGTTGTCTCGGCACTTGTTGGCGGCACTATATGCACAGGCGGAACCTTCAATTTGAATGTTACAGCCTCAGGATCGGCACCTGGTGCTTTATCTTACCAATGGCAAAGTGCCCCAGCAGCTGCCGGGCCTTGGACCAATGTTGGCACGGATATGAATGCCTACACGACGGCAGTACTTACGACCACCACTTACTACCGTGTAAATGTGACACAGCCAACTTCTGGTTGTGGAACGATTTCCAATGTTGTCCCCGTAACAGTCGTGGCTGATCCCGCCATTACCGCACAGCCCATGCCCGCCACCGTTTGTAGCGGCGGCAGTCAGTCATTGAGTGTCACCGCTACCGGCGGAACACCCAGCCTGAACTATCAATGGCAAAGTTCGCCAACGGGTATGGCAGGTACCTGGACCAATGTCGGAACAGGGAATCCCTATAATACAGGGGCATTAACGATGACGACCTTTTACCAGGTCATTGTTTCTGCTGCAGGAGATGGTTGTGGAACAGCTACTTCATCTGCGGTTGCTGTAACTGTTGTGGCCAGCCCTTCCATTACCACGAATCCGATGGCCGCTACGATTTGTACGGGTGGCAGTCAAGCATTGAGTGTTTCCGCTACGGGCGGAACGCCAAGCTTGAACTACCAATGGCAGAGTTCGCCTACTGGTTTGGCTGGCAGCTGGACCAATGTGGGCACCAATTCACCCAACTACAATACTGGTGTCTTGTCGACCACAACGTATTATCAGGTTCTTGTATCCGCCACCGGAAGCAATTGTGGAACCGCAACCTCCGTGCCGGTGGCCGTTACCGTAGAGCCCGATCCTGCTATTACGGCGCAGCCAGCGTCTGCCACCATTTGTACTGGCGGCAGCCAGGCATTGAGTGTCATCGCCTCTGGCGGTACCCCTTCATTAAATTATCAATGGCAAAGTTCGCCTACAGGTTTGGCGGGTAGCTGGACCAATGTGGGCGCCAATTCGCCCAACTATAACACGGGTGTCTTGACCACCACCACCTATTATCAGGTACTGGTGTCCGCCACTGGCAGCGGCTGCGGAACGGCTACTTCTACGCTGGTTACGATAACCGTCGTTGCGGATCCTGCTATTACGACACAGCCCATGCCCGCCACCGTTTGTAGCGGCGGAAATCAAACCTTGAGTGTCGCTGCTACGGGCGGAACACCAAGTCTGAGCTATCAATGGCAAAGTTCCCCAACGGGTTTGGCTGGTAGCTGGATCAATGTGGGAACTGGAACTACCTACAATACAGGTGCCTTGACGGCAACGACCTATTATCAGGTAATCGTTTCTGCCACAGGAAATGACTGTAACACGGTAACCTCTACAGTTGTGGCTGTAACCGTTGTGGCAAGCCCTTCCATAACAGCGGATCCGATGTCTGCCACTATTTGTACCGGCGGCAGTCAGGCATTGAGTGTTACTGCCACAGGCGGAGCGCCGAGTCTGAATTATCAATGGCAAAGTTCCCCAACTGGTTTGGCTGGCAGCTGGACCAATGTTGGATCGAATTCTCCGAATTACAACACGGGTGTCTTAACCGCCACCACGTACTATCAGGTCATTGTTTCGGCCACTGGAAGCAACTGCGGAACCGCCACTTCCATGCCTGCAATTATTACCGTAGAGGCTGATCCTGCCATCACGTTGCAGCCTATGTCCGCTACTATATGCAATGGCGGCAGCCAGGGTTTAAGTGTGATCGCCAATGGTGGAACTCCAAGTTTGAATTACCAATGGCAAAGTTCGCCAACGGGTTTAGCAGGCACGTGGTCAAACGTTGGTACTAATTCGCCAAACTATAACACGGGGACCTTAACATCCACCATGTATTATCAGGTGCTGGTGTCTGCCACCGGAAACGGTTGTGGAACAGCTACCTCAGTGCTTGTCACGGTCACGGTCGTAAATGATCCAAGTATTAGCCAACAGCCCTTGGGCGCCTCCATTTGTACCGGAACCAGTCAAAATCTATTCGTTACGGCCACGGGTAATGTACCTCCTGGCAATTTGGAGTACCAATGGCAAAGCGCCCCAACCAATGGCGGCCCTTGGACGAATGTAGGCTTTAACAGTGCCTCCTATTCGACACCAGCACTTACCATGACCACTTATTATCGGGTGATTATTACGCAAACACCTGCTACTTCTGGTTGTGAAGTAATCTCAAATGTGGCGGAAGTACTGGTCTTTAGCCAGCCAACTGCCGATGCAGGCCCGGATAAAGCCGTTTGTTATAATGTAGTATTTTCGGCAACCCTCAATGGTAATGCCCCGACACAGGGTATTGGTATGTGGACCGCGGTCAGCTGGCCAGGTGCAAACCCAGCTACGATCCAAAATCCAAGCAGCGCCATCACGCAGGTTAATAATCTAAACGACCTGGGTGACTACGTTTTCCGTTGGACGATCACCAACGCTCCTTGTCCTCCAAGTTTTGATGAGGTGACGGTTAAAGTGGAACAATGCTGTGTACCACCCCAGACGTATGCTGTAACCCTGAAAAGTTGCGCAATGGGTGTCGGTATGGCAATGGCAGCGTTTAACTTTGCAGCGCTCCATGCTGCAGAATTGGTCACCACAAATACGTTTGTTGGACCTGTTCCTCCTGGTCTGGTGGTCAGCTTCCACAATTCGTTGGTGGACGCTCAAAATGATATAAATCCACTTTCCAGCCCATATATTAGTGTAACTGGAAATATTTGGGCGCGTGTTGAACGTGATGCTTCCTGTTTTGCCACGGAAGTTGTTCAGCTTCTGGTGAATCCGCTGCCAGTAATTTCATTGAATGCGACACCTATTAGTTGCAACAGCCAGTTGCGCGATGATGGTGCGCTTACTGCAATCGTAACCAGTGGCCAACCTGATTACACCTATTTGTGGTCGAATATGGCCGCAACACAAAATATTACTGGCCTCGTTGCTGATACCTATACGGTGACTGTTACAGATGGAAATAATTGTGCCTCTACCGCTAGTGCAACCCTAACGGACCCAACTTGTGGCCCTTCCATTGGTCTGGCAAAACGCAATGTAAAAACTGTCTTGAATGCAGACGGAAGTGCCGATGTAACCTTCGAGTTCAACTTGGAGAACTTTGGTAACGTCAACCTGAACAACATCACGTTGATCGATGATTTGGCCTTGACCTTCCCAGCCTCATGTGCTGTTACGGTTATGAACATTACGTCTGATGACTTTATCGTTGATGCGGGCTTTGATGGAATTGGCAATAACAATATGCTACTAGCGGGTAACGACCTGCCAGTAGGCGATAAGGGTGCTGTTTTGCTGACTATAAATGTAGCGGGCTGCGGAACTGGCCAAACCAGCTTTAGCAATACGGCTACTACAAGCGGAACAGCTCCTGATGGAACAATAACGGATGATGTATCGGACGATGGTTCCGATCCAGATCCAAATGGTGATAACAACCCTGAGGGAGTAGGAGAAGATGATCCGACTCCAGTAAGCTTTGTGCCGAATCCTCTGATTGGTCTTGCCAAGCGGACGGTACAAACCCAATTATTGCCTGACGGCTCTGCCAATGTTACTTTTGAATTAAATGTAGAAAACTACGGCAACGTAAACTTGGCCAATATCCAGGTGACAGATGATCTGGCAGCGGCCTTCCCGGCTACTTGCGCAACAACTGTTGTGAGCCTGACTTCCGACGATTTTGTAGTCAATGCTGGCTATAACGGCACGGGCGATCAGAACTTGCTCTTGCCTGGCCAAAGCGATTTGCCAGTAGGGGATAAAGGAGCAATTTTGCTAACGATAAACGTAGCGGGTTGCGGAACGGGCCAAACCAGCTTCGAGAACAATGCAGACGCAGCAGGAACCGCGCCCAATGGCGATGTCGTGCTGGATGAATCTGTGAACGGCTCTGATCCAGATGCTGATGGCAATGGAAATCCGACTAACGACGATAGTCCAACACCGGTAAGCTTTGTTCCTGCTCCACAGATTGGTTTGGCAAAACGCACGGTTCAGACGGTCTTGAATGCCGATGGTTCAGCCAACGTGACCTTCGAGTTCAACTTGGAGAACTTCGGCAACGTGAACCTGAACAACCTGACGCTGATTGACAACCTGGCATTGACTTTCCCTGCCAGTTGTGCAGTGACAGTGATGAACCTGACTTCGGATGACTTCATCGTAGATGCAGCTTTCAACGGCACGGGCAACAACAATATGCTGTTGGCGGGTAACGACCTTCCGGT
>JBBRWA010000140.1:0-14598 GCA_038246345.1 Chitinophagales bacterium | reverse complement strand
TTCACCGGACTTTTTATGTTGTACGGAGCCATGAAATCGGGTAGCAGGCCTGGCTATACAGCGGTGATCGTATTTGTGTTGGCGCATCTGGCCATCGCTTTTTGGCCCATAGATGCAAGTCAGCATTTTTTGGCGAGCGCGGACCCTGTCAAAGAACGTTTTTTTGAAAGTGGCTTTCAGAATGTCATCTACCAGCTTGGTTTGGTACTCGGCAAAGTAACCCAGGGCTCCAATTTTATGTTGAACAGTGAACTTGGGATACGGATGGGCATATTTTTGGCTTTTGCTTACACGTATCATTATTTGAACTGGTTTTCCAAAACCTCTATTATTCGTTGGCACGAGGTGTCGAAGCGCAAATTGATTTGGGCGGTGGTGATTTGGATCATTTCCATTGCTTTGTATGCCTACAATTATCGTGTAGGGCTTTTGGCGCTCCTTTTTCTCAGCTTGCTCCACGTTGTGTTCGAGTTTCCGCTCAATTACATGTCTATTTCAGGAATCGTCTCAGGACTAGGTCAACGGATGGGTTGGGGCACTAGTTCCAAGAAGTCGGTTGGGTGAAATGTTATGGCCACACTTAAAAGGAAGCGTATTGTTAAAAATGTAGGCTTGACACAATTACAGCAAAAAAACTTACTGGATGCTTTCACAAATTTTTACCTTCACGCTTTCAAATTGCTGGCCCGTAACATTCGTTTCTTTGGTTCATCCACTTTTTTTCCAAATCTTTCACGTTCTAGGAAGCGTTTCCACAGGTTGTCGCATCTAAGGATTCGGCCTCTTATTGCTATTTTAAATCAAACATTGGAGTCAACATACAAATTGAAGTTTCATGAAAAAAAACTTACTTTTACTATTATTAGTGGCTGTATTCGTACAGTTTGACGCAAGGGCCCAGGAGGGTGTAGCTTGCCCGGATCCACCACCACCTGGTGGCCCCTCATGCAGTGCTTCCTGTGTTTATTGCAATTTTGATGGATATATGGGTATCAATAATGGAGCACCTTCGGGTGGTCCCCTCGTTTGTGGCCAAATTACCATTCACAATGATGTTTGGTATGGCTTCGTTGCCGGCACATCTGATATTACAATTGATTTGATAACCTCGAATTGTCAAAATGGAGACGGGCTACAAGTGGCTATTTTTGACAACTGTGACGACGCGGATGCGCTCGTCTGCAACCCAGGTTGCGGTGGTTGTGGCGGCCAAACTTTTACACTTACCTATTCTGGTTTTACCCCTGGTGAAACTTACTGGTACATGATCGATGGTTATATTGCCGATGTGTGTAATTATACCATTTCCGTCACTAACGGCAGTATTTCGCCACCGCCACCAGATCCAGCAATTACACCTTCTGGCCCAACTCAAGTTTGCCCTGGTGCTACTGTCGTGTATACGATTCCTGACGCTTTTGGTGCAGGTTATTACAACTGGACATCCCCTCCCGGCTCCCAGATCAATGGAGTGAACAACAACCAAAACATCAATGCTCCAGACGGCACCCAAGTAACGGTGACCTTTGGCAGCCAAGGTGGCAATGTATGTGTTCGAACAGGCAACTCCTGCAACCCATTGACACCGTTTCAATGCCTTCCAGTGACGAACGTGCCCATCCCGGTAACCATTAAGCCAGCCATCGTTATCTGCAATGACGATGCTCCGTTTACTTGGGATGAGGAGCCGTTTCCTGTACTCAATGTTCCTGGCACCTTTACGTTAAACTCGACTCCTTATGATTCCTATTTGGGCTGTGACAGTGTTGTTCGGCAAACAGTAACCATTAAAGCACCACTGTTTACAAACATACCTACTCAATATATTTGTGCGGGCAGTTGCCTCCCTTTTGCCGGGCAACAATATTGTGATCCAGGCCTTCAACAGGTTGTGTTACAATCTTTCCAGGGTTGTGACAGCTTGGTCAATTTTTCCATAGCGATTCTATCGCCAAATGCCCAAATTGCGGGCAATGCCCCAATTACCTGCGCTACCCAAGGCGGCTTGAATTTGATGGCAACTAATTTTAACTCCGGTTCTTCTTTCCAATGGACAAACGCCAATTGGAATATTATTGGTGGGGCGCCAACCCAGAACGTGAATGCTACAGGTGTTTATCAATTGGTGGTTTCGTCCACAGGGGGCGGGCTTGTTTGTCGCGATACTGCTGTCGTGACGGTTACAGGCAATACTGTTCCCCCCGGCGCCACTGCAACAAACACGAATATTAATTGCATTAGCACGACCGCAAACTTGTCAGGGTCTTCTCTAACGAATGGCGTGAACTTCCTTTGGGCCGGCCCAGGGATCACGCCCGCCAATCAAAATCAACAAAACCCGGTTGTAAATCAACAGGGTGTGTACACGCTTTTGGTCACCAATCCAGTCAATAGCTGTACGTCTACAGCCCTGGCTACGGTAATTGGCGACAATGTTTCACCCAGTATTTCAACTGTTGGTGGCAATATCACTTGTACCCAAACAAACGTAACGCTCAATGGCACGACCAATGTCGGATCGGCAAACTGGCTTTGGACAGGCCCTGGCATTACCCCCGCCAACCAAAATATGGAAGACCCGCTTGTCTCCTTGTCTGGCTGGTATTACGCAACCGTTACCAACTCGGTGAATGGTTGTACTAATGTAGATTCTGCTGAGGTGATTTTGAACACGACCAACCCAACGGCTTCAGCAGGGGTAGATCAAACGCTGACGTGCTCCTTCACATCCCAGACTTTGCAAGGTTCCGGCAATACAGGATTGGCACCAATGGGTGTTTTATGGACAGGGCCAGGATCCTTCACTTCAACCGCGTTGATGCCTACTGTGAATCAACCAGGTCTTTATATATTGACAATCACCAACCTTCAAAATGGTTGTGTAAAAACAGATTCGGTCAATATGGCCATAAATCAAGTGCCGCCGATGGCGAATGCGGGCACAGACTCCACCATTACCTGTGATCACCCTAGCATAACGCTGTTGAGCGCAGGATCCAGCAGTGGCGCTAATTTTACCCGACTTTGGAGCGGCCCCGGCATAAATGGCGGCAATCAAAACCAGGGTAGCCCAATGGTTAACTTACCGGGCAACTATTCGCTTTTGATTACCAACAACAACAATGGATGCACCGCTACCGACATGGTTGTTGTCGCTATTGATGTGGCACTGCCTACAGCTGACGCTGGTTTGGACCAAACATTGACTTGTGTTAACCCCAATGGGGTAACGTTAAGTGGAAGTGGCACCCCAACGAGTATTTTATACCTCTGGTCGGGTCCTGGTATAGGAGCCAATAATCAAAATCAACAATCTCCCACTACAACCCAGGCAGGTACCTATACATTTCAGGTTACCAATACGGTAAATGGATGTACGGCAACTGATCAGGTGATCGTTATACAGGATGCCAATGTGCCAGATGCTGAAGGTGGCCCAGACAGGACATTAAACTGTACCATTAATACGGTGAATTTTGACGGTTCTGGTTCTACAACTGGCCCTGACATCACTTATATGTGGGCTGGACCTGGTATTTCCGGCGCTAATGCTACAGCTCAAAGCCCCATGGGGCTTACAGTGCCTGGCACGTACAACCTTACTGTTACGAACAGCACCAATAATTGTGTCAATACAGATATTGTCGTCATAACGCAGAACATTACGCCGCCAATTGCCAACGCAGGTTTGGACTTGGTGTTGAACTGTTTTAACAGCGCGATGGACACGCTGGATGCCTCAGCTTCCAGCAGTGGTTCCATTTATACTTATCTATGGGCTGGCCCGGGTGTTACACCAGCCAACCAAAACCTGAAAAGAGCTCCAATAAACAACCAGCCTGGTTTATACTCCATTACAGTTACCAATATCAACAACACCTGTACTTCGGTGGATCAAGTAACGGTAACCAGTGATTTAGCGCCACCAACCGCTGATGCGGGCACTGATGCCGTCATTGATTGCATTACGCTTTCTACAACCGTTGGCGGTACATCTTCTTCAGGCTTAGATTTCACCTACCTCTGGACAGGCCCAGGTATTTCGCCCGCCAACAACACTTTGGAGATTCCAACAGTTTCACAGCCAGGTACTTACACAATTGTCGTTACAGATAATAGTAACGGATGTACCCAGTCTGATAATATGGTAATTTCAACCAACGCGGTGTACCCAACAGCCTCCGCTGGAACGGATGGTTTGTTGACTTGTGCCCAGCTTGTTGAAGTACTTGATGGCAGCGGATCTTCTGCTGGTGCTAACTTCACCTTATTGTGGACTGGCCCAGGCATTACTCCAGCGAATGAAACCCAGACATCACCAACCGTTACAACGCCAGGCAACTATGTAATAGCCATTACCAATACAACCAACAGTTGCATCAGTAAAGATACCGTTGTAGTGGCCCAGAACATTACCGTACCAGCTGCATCGGCAGGCGTTGACAAAAAACTGGATTGCGTGACAACGTCAGTGGTGCTAAATGGCAGCCTTTCTGCTTCTGGTCCTACCATTACATTTTTGTGGACAGGTTTAGGCATCACCCCAGCCACTTCAACACTAAAAAATCCGAGCGTAACACAGCCAGGCAACTACACCATACTGGTATCCAATACCGCCAATGGTTGCACGGCAACTGATGATGTTGTAATTACCCAGGATATAGCAGCACCTACCGCCAATGCGGGCATGAATCTTCAGCTCACGTGTTCAACGCCTTCCATAGCCATAAACGGATCGGGAAGCAGCGCGGGCGTTAACTTTGCGTATGTTTGGCAAGGAACGGGCATCAACACCGGAAACTTTAGCCTGCCAAACCCAATGGTTGCAGACTCCGGTACCTACATTCTGGTAGTGACAAATAATATTAACTTCTGCACGGCTACCGATATCGTTTTTGTGGGCATGAACAAACAGCTCCCAACAACAGAAGCTGGGCCTGACAGAACACTCACTTGTGCTGTTACATCGGTTCAATTAGACGGCGGCATGTCTCAAGCAGGCGCCTCCATATCTTATCTTTGGACTGGCCCTGGAGTTCTGCCCGGTCAGCAGACCAATATTATGCCGATGGTAAATGCAGTAGGTACCTACAACCTGGTTGTTACCAACGCGCTGAATGGTTGTACCAGTACGGATTTTGCTACTGTTGACGAAAACGTAGACCTGCCGAGTGCAAATGCAGGAAATAATTTGGTTATTACCTGCTCGAACAGCACCACTGGTGTTGATATTAATTCTGCAGGTTCAAGTGTCGGCCCTGAGTTTAGCTACTTATGGACTGGCCCAGGCATTACAGCTGCCAATTCAACGCAAGCCAATCCAACTGTTTTGGTAGCAGGCACCTATACATTAGTCGTTACAAATTCCATCAATGGTTGTACGAAAAGCGACAATATGGTGGTTACCCTAGATCAGAACCTGCCAACACCAAGCGCAGGTATGGACCAAACACTCACTTGTGCCATTACGAGTGTAACGCTTGATGCAACAGGGTCAACACCTTCGGGCGGATCACTTGGTTATACCTGGGTAGGCCCAGGTATCAACGTCGGCAATGCGACGGATTCAAAACCTGTCGTTTCCGCTGCGGGTATTTATACCGTAACGGTACTCAATCCGGTTACTGGCTGCTTTGCATCAGACCAAGTAGAGGTTTTCTTGAACAATACAGCTCCTACGGCTACGACGACGACTGATATTATTACTTGTGCCGATCCAAACGGCAACCTGAGCGTAAATAGTTCTGCGCCTGGTTCTACCTTCCAGTGGCAAGGCCCTGGAATAAATGCGACCAATGCCACGCTTACAGCTTTCACCGTTACGGTGGCTGGTGTTTACACCGTTACAGTTACAGCTTCGAACGGATGCACGGGAACAAGCTCTACGACCATGGCCATAGATAGCAATGTGCCGAATGGCTCTGCCGAAGGTGGCACCTTGAATTGTATCAACAATGGTTCCATCAACCTAACTGGTCAGGTTATAAATCCTCCTGGTACCGCGGTCAATTGGACAGGGCCTGGTATCGGAACTGTGAATGCCAATTCGGCTACAGTCACCCAGGCAGGAACGTATACCTTTACCATGACAACGCCAGCTGGTTGCACCCAGGCGATTCCAGTGCAGGTATTGGCAAATTTCACGCCTCCGGTAGTGGTGGCTACGGCAACCGATCAATTGGATTGCAGCACGACAGAAGTCAACCTGAACGCAGGTGGAACTTCAGTCGGGCCGAATTTCAACTATTTGTGGACAACCAACAACGGCAATATTGTTTCAGGAGCAACCACCCTTAATCCAGTGGTGGATGCAGCTGGTATGTATCAGTTGCGTGTTCGAAATACCATTAACGGTTGTGCTGACAGTGTACTGGTACCCGTAACAATCGATCCCGCAGTGCCTACAGGCTTTGACCTGGCAGTGCGCGATATTATTTGTTTTGGCGATACAGATGGCTCTATTAAAATAAATGGTGTTGTTGGCGGCACGGTTCCGTTTAATTTCACCTTGACGAACAATGCAGGCACCACGACCAATCAGTACACTGGCTTGAGCGCAGGTGATTATACCTTGGCCCTTTTGGATGCCAATGGTTGCGAACTCGATACCGTTATCTCGATTGGAGAGCCAGGCCAACTTGTTGTGAGCCTTGGACCAGATATAGAAATTGAATTGGGCGATGATGCCACGGTAAGCGTGGAAATCGCACATTCAACCTCGCTACAATCTGTTACATGGAACTATTCACCAAACTGTGATTCACTTCTGCCTGCGGGCGCTTATTGCGAAGAATTTACGTACAAGCCGCTCAATTCTTACCGCCATACCATTACGGTTGTTGACAGCAATGGCTGTAGGGCAAGCGATCAGGTTTTGGTTGTTGTAAACAAGCCACGCAACATCTTTATCCCGAATATTTTCAACCCTAACAGTATTGATATTGATAACTCTGGGGTTAGAATATACATGGGTACAGATGTGTTGAAGGTGCACAAGTGGCTCATTTTTAACCGTTGGGGTGAATTGGTATACCAGGTTCAGGACATTCTTCCTGGCGATACCGATCATGGTTGGAAAGGCCAGGTAAAAGGCGATAAAGGCCCGGTAGGCGTTTACGTTTATTATGCAAAGGTTGAGTTTATCGACGGTGAAATAATCGAATACAAAGGTGATGTAACGCTGATGCGTTAATTACTGATTAGAATACAAAATTTTCATGAGCCATCTCGATTGTACGGGATGGCTCATTTTTTTTCACCGGAACAGCGTTACATCACCCTTTAATTGCAGTTTCAGCCCATCTACAAACGTGGCGTTCAGTACCCAAACAAACATTCCAGGATTTAGAGGGCGACCCCGATAATTTCCATCCCAGCCATTTTGTTCCACATTCGGCGTAAAATTTTGCTTTTCAAAAACCAGTTCCCCCCACCGGTCATATACTTGTAGTAGTTCCACGTTTTCCAGCGAGGCATCTGAAAAAACGCTGAAAAAATCATTTTGTCCATCGTCGTTCGGTGAAAAAATATTGGGCACATACACATGGCGTTTCTGCACCATCAAATCTATGATGTGCAAGCTGTCGCAACCGTCCGTCGTCTGGTACATAAAGGGATATTGGCCGGGTTTTCCAGTCTTCTGCCCGTCGGGCAATTCATACCAGGAACCCTCATATATGCTGACCGTTTGGAATGTTGTAACGGAATCTATTTGGTTCGGGATTTCAACCCCTTCCAATATGGAGGTACATCCAGCAGCATCGGTTACAACCAGGCTGTAAAAACCTGCAGCCAGCGCCGTGAAAAGACCATTTGTTTGTATTTGTCCATTATGGCTTAGCTCAAAAAAATACCCTTCTTTGCCACCATTTGCGGATACGCTTAAAAAGCCCAGGGCGTGTCGGCAATCAACTACCCCTAAACTGTCTAGTATAAGTTGCAAAGGAAAGTAGGGCACTATGGTATGCACACTGCTGTAAGTACAGCCCGCCGCATCCTGCATCACTACGGTATACGTTCCACTTCCAAGGTTTTGAAAAAGTCCGTTTGATTGCCATGCACTGCTATTTAACCGAAATTGATAGGGGCCTGTGCCAGCAATTGCCTGGAATGTCAGGCTGCCCAAAGCACCACAACCAATTTCGGTTTGCGCCAGCAGAGAATCGCGCGCAGGCGGCGGGGGCAGGATGGCATAACTGCGCATTTGGGTGCATCCAGCCGCATCCGTAATGGAAATTTGATATTGCCCGGCAGCTAAATTTGCAAATGTGCCGTTTGATTGTCCGGTTCCGCTATTCAGTTGAAAAATAAAAGGCGCTGTGCCGGAAACCACTTGCACGACCAGGTTTCCTCCTGTAACGCAAGTTGCGTTGGTTTGCACCAGTAGCGTGTCGACTAATGGCGGCGGAGGTGCAATGTTGTAAGTATTGTCCTGCGTACAGCCAGCAGCATCCGTCAGGGCAATGACATGGCTTCCTATTGGTAAATTGGCAAATACCCCATTTGCTTGCCAGGCTGCCCCATTCAGGCTGAAGGAATAGGGCGGTGTGCCAGATATAGCCTGAACGACAAGGCTTCCACCTGTAACACAGGAAGCGTTTGTCAGTGTTATCAGCGTGTCTATCAGCGGCGGAGGTGTAGTTATGCTGTAAGTATGGCTTTGGCTGCAGCCGGCATCATCCGTCAAAGCAATGGTATAGCTGCCAGGCGGCAAATTGGTAAATGATCCTCCGGGTTGCCCGGCAGCTCCGTTGAGGCTGAAGGAATATGGCGGGTTGCCGGATATAGCCTGAACAACAAGATTTCCGCCTGTAACACAAGTAGCGTTTGTCAGTGTTATCAGTGTGTCGATTAGCGGCAGCGGCTGTGCTATACTGTAAGTATGACTTAGGTTGCAACCAGCGCCATCTGTCAGGTCAATGGTGTGGTTTCCAGCCGACAAATTCGGGAATGCGCCGCTAGATTGCCAACTGCCCCCATTCAAACTAAATGAATATGGCGGGGTTCCGGATATGGCCTGGACGGAAAGGGTTCCCCCTGCTACACAAGTGGCATTTATTTGTGCCAGTAACGTGTCGAGCAGCTGCGGTGGCGGGTCGATGCTGTAATTTTGGAAAAGGCTACACCCTGCATTGTCGGTGAGGGAAATGGTATTGGTTCCCACCGGTACATTTGTGAATGCACCACTTGATTGCCAAGCGCCTCCATTGAGGTTGAAAGCATAAGGCGGGCTTCCAGAAATGGCTTGAACCAGAAGGCTTCCTCCTGCCACACAAGTGGCGTTTACCAGTACCAGCAGGGTATCGACTAACGGCGGCGGCGGTTCAATACTGTAATTTTGGCTCAGCGTGCATCCTGCGTCATCCTGCAGGACAATGGAATAGTTGCCCGCTGGCAAATTCGCAAATGCTCCATTGGGTTGCCAGAGGCCTCCATTGAGGTTGAAAGAATAGGGTGGGGTGCCTGAGAGCGCTTGTACAACGAGGCTTCCCCCGGCTACACAAGTCGCATTTGCCTTCAACAGTAACGTGTCAATTAACAGTGGCGGCGGTTCAATGCTGTAATTTTGACTTAGGCTACAGCCTGCATCATCTTCTATGTCAATGGTGTAGTTTCCTGCTGGCAAATTCATGAATGTCCCATTGGGCTGCGAGGAAGCGCCATTCGAGTTGTAGGAAAATGGTGGGGTGCCTGAGCTTGCTTCTACGACGATTGAACCACCGGTTATGCAAGTTGCATCTGTTTTCGCAAGTAAGGTAGCGGCAATTGGCGGCGGCGCATCTATGGTAAAGCTTGAGGATTGTGTGCAGCCGCTGCTGTCACGCGTGGTAATGGTGAAATTCCCGGCAGACAAATTAGAGAAAATACCCAGTGCGTTCCATGCCCCATTGTCCAATTGAAACTCGAATGGTGGGGTACCAGAAATTGCGGCAACAATGATTTCGCCACCGGCAATACAACTGGCAGGTATTAGGGAAACAAGCGTATCCACAAGCGGGGGCACGGCCAGCAACAACGCACTGGTATCAAGGGTACAACCGCCAGAAAACTGTAAGCCGAGCTGGTAATTCCCGGGCGGCAAATTCGCAAATACACTGTCTGCCTGCCAGGGGCCACCATTTATTTGGAAAGCCAGGGCGCTGGACTGGAGCACCCCAATTTGCCCGTTGGCAAACCCGGCGCATTGGGGCGATTGTACCAGCAATTGCAAATTGTTCGATACCGGATGGGAAGGCGAATTGCTTGTTAGGACTGTAAAACTGTTCAAAGAAATGCCTGCCACCCCCGACAAAGCGCCATTGGTCAGGTTTTGACTGGTAAAACCATTGATGCCGCCTTGAAGTTGCGCCATTACATTGGGGGAGTTTTGTGCCAGCAGCAGTTTCCCGCCGCCACCGCCACCGCCTGGGCCGTGCAATTGAAAGGCAGGAGTATAGGGGTTGGAGCCGCCGCGGCCACCTTTTAGTGCACACACCAGCGCTCCGTTGATTTGCCCGATATCCAACAATATGGTGCCTCCTGCACCGCCGCCACCTTGACCATCATTTTGGTCAATACCGCCCAACACATCTACACCATTGGCCGATATTTGAAAACTATTGGTTTGCATGGTGTTGGCGGTTATAAGCATGATCCCCCCTCCGGTGCCCCCTGAACTACCCTTGGCATCATTGGCATGGCCAGCGCCGCCGCCACCGCCCAGCAACACCTTGTTTGTATTGGTGTTGAAAAATGCAGCGCCACCAATGCCATTGGTATTTGGTGTTGGTGCCGAGGGCAGGTTCGTGATTTCCAAACCGCCATCTCCACCGGCTCCGGCATTGCCGCCACCGCCACCGCCTGCATTGTGCGCATTACCACCGCCACCACCGTTGCCAGCGCGTCCCCTGCCAAAAGAGTGGTCCTGCGGAATTTGGACGATGCCTTCACCTTTTTCAGCCGACAACGTGCTCATCGGAGGGTAGAAATATTCCTGTTCTCCAAAAAACCAGTCAATAAAATTCGGCTCTACCATCCCGCCCCTGAAACCTTTCCCATTGACATCAATACTGCCGTTCAGGGTCAACTTGGTTTTAACATCCAAGGCTAGAACACCGCCAATAATGCCGTTCCAAGGCAGGCAAGTGATACCACAAACCGTGGCGGAATCATATTCCGGCACCCGTACCAATTGTACCTTCCCACTGACATCATAAGGACGGATCAGATCAAATTTTAGTTGAATACTATTGCCGCTTGCACTAAGGATGCGGTTAAATTCATAATTACCAATGCAGGTACTGTTCAGCAAGGCACCAAAACTGGCACTGTTGGAAAGGTCTACCTGCGGCACTTGCATTTGGATCAGCAGCACTTTGTCGCCCGCTGAGAAACCTGTGGTGGCGCCAACTTGAAGACTACTGCTATCACATCCAAAACCATACACGGGCGTGTAGGTATTGATGGTTCCTGTTAAACAATTGGCAGGTGATTGTGCTCCTGCACGGAACACGCAAAGGGCTATACTAAGCCAGAGGGTGATATGGGACAGCATAGATTAAATATATGGTGATCGGATTGGGAAAATACGCTCTAAAGTTAAGCCGATTTTTGGGCAAGTATGTTAAATTTTACAGACTTCTTTTCAACATGGCTTCGCCGCCTTACAAGTTCTAGTCATCTTTGCACTATTATGCTTGGCAACCCTCCGCTACAACTCAACGACGATTTCAAGTACGCCCTCGATGTGCTGGAAAAAACCGATAAAAGCCTGTTCATTACAGGCAAAGCCGGTACGGGAAAAAGTACCCTGCTACAGCTTTTTCGCAATACAACCCACAAAAAGGTCGCGGTGTTGGCTCCAACAGGCGTTGCCGCGCTCAATGTAAAAGGGCAGACGATCCATTCTTTTTTTGGTTTTCCGCCGCGCATTGTAACACCTTCCGAAGCAGCGCGTAAAACTGGTCGCAAGGACAAGCTTCGTATATATAAAGCCCTGGAAGTATTGGTTATCGACGAAATTTCGATGGTTCGGGCAGATGTATTAGACGGCATCGACAAATTTTTGCGGGTGAACCGGGAAGATTTTCGACCATTTGGCGGCGTGCAAGTCGTATTTTTTGGTGATTTGTTTCAGCTGCCCCCGGTTGTCACCCGCGACCCTGTGGAAGCGTCCTATTTTACGGATTATTACCAATCGCCCTATTTCTTCTCTGCACAAATAATGCAGGATCCTGATTTTCAGTTGGATACACTGGAACTCAGAAAGGTTTACCGCCAAGAATCCCGACACTTCCTGCGCTTGTTAGAAGCCGTTCGTGTCAATAATTTCGATTTTGATGACCTGGAAGATTTGAATGAGCGCTACCGACCGGATTTTCCGGAAACGGAGGGCTATATCACGCTTTCAGCCCGAAATGTAACCGCAGACCGTATCAATCAGCGCGAGCTTAGCTTGCTTGAAACCGAGGAATTTGAATTTATCGCCACCGTACAAGGTCTCTTTGACCCCGTGTTATATCCCACAGACTTTGGTCTGCGCCTGCGTCAAGGGGCACAGGTGATGTTTGTGCGCAACGACCAGGAAGAACGCAAGTTTGTAAACGGCACTATTGGCAAGATCATCCAGATTGAATCGAACAAAATTGTGGTGGAAACAGAAGATTTGCTGGGCAACAAACGCAGCATTGAAGTACCTAAAATCGAATGGGAAATTATCCGCTACAAAGGCGGCCCCACCGGAAGTCTGGAAACGGAAACCATTGGATCATTCACACAGTATCCAATCAAATTGGCCTGGGCCATCACCATTCATAAAAGTCAGGGAAAGACCTTCGACCGTTTGTTGATTGACCTTGGCGGCGGCGCCTTTGAGCATGGGCAACTGTACGTGGCGCTCAGCAGGTGCCGTACACTGGAAGGCATTGTTTTGCGGCAGCGCATCCGGCCACAGGATGTGATCACGGATGAACGGGTGGTGGAATTTTATGAGCGGAATTTCGAGTAAATGGTATAATTTTGTAAATCAAGGATAAATTATGACAGTTACAATTCAGATCAATACACCCGAAGATTTTAAATTAATGGAACCACTGCTACGTCTTTTCAGGGAGCAGGATGGAGCAATTCAAGTATCAACTGACTCACTTGCAAAATCAGAAAATCCCGAAAAGAAATCAAAAGGACTGGCTGAAAGATTGCACGGCATTGTAAACCTTCCAAATAGCTTTGACTATAAAACATTTATGGCAGCGGAACTTTTGAAAAAACACGTGTTATCAATTTGCAATATCGCCTACATTCTATGAAAGCTTTCTCCTGATATTGATATTCCTACAGTACTTACTGACATGAGCGCTCTCACAACGCTTACACCGACTGAAAACTTAGTTATTTCTGCTGCCTTAAAAAGCACATGCAAGGACTTTGAGGATGCGGTGCAACATTTCAGTGCACTCCAATACAATGTAATGACCCATATTCCGACGCGAAATCCTAATGATTTTATTCTGAGTAAAATACCTGTTTTTACACCAAAGGAATATTTGGAAAGTAAGAAGCATTAGCTCAATCTACCTTAGCCTTTCTTAGGGCAATCTCCTTCAAAATCATCTGCGCCAGCTTCAACGCCGCCACGCCATCCTCTAAGGTCACCACAGGAGCCTGGTTTTTGGAAATCGCTTCATGAAAGCTTCTTAATTCCTCCTCAATCGCATTGATCGGCGTTGCCTCCGGCATTTGCATTTGTAGCCATTTTTTACCGGCATTTGTTTCAAATTCCATCAACTGATCTTGTGGTGGCAGGTTGCTCGCATCCTGGTCGTACAGGCGCACGATCTGGGCGTTTTTTTCCAGAAAGTCAAGGCTGAGGTAATGGTCTTGCTGGAAAAGACGCATTTTCCGCATCTGTTTCATGGAAATACGGCTGGCTGTCAGGTTGGCCACGCAGCCATTGGCAAATTCAATGCGGGCATTGGCAATGTCAGGTGTGTTGCTCAATACGGCCACGCCGCTGGCACTCACCTTTTTGACAGGAGACTTTACGAGGTGTAATATTAAATCCAGGTCGTGGATCATCAGGTCGAGGATGACTGAAACATCGGTGCCGCGGGGCTGGAACACCGCCAATCGATGCCCTTCGATAAACATGGGATTTAAGGCCATGTCGCCCAGTGCCGTAAAGGCTGGATTGAAGCGTTCCACATGGCCGACTTGAACCTTAACGCCATGTTTTTCAGCCAGTTGCAGGAGTTTTTTGCCTTGCGCAAGGGTTTGCGTCACCGGCTTTTCGATAAATACATGCTTGCCGGCCTTAATGGCCTTGGAGGCCAACGCGAAGTGGGTTGGGGTTGGGGTTACAATGTCCACCGCGTCCACGTCCTGCAATAAGGTATCTAAGGATGGGTACCGCTTGGCATCGTATTGGTCCACAACGGAAGCCGCGTTTTTATCATCCGGGTCGTAAAAACCGGCGAAATCCCAGCAGCCGCTGGAACGAATACATTTCAGGTGAATTTTTCCGAGGTGACCAGCACCGAGCAGGGCAATGCGCATAAACTGAATTTTAGCCCGCAAAGGTAGCAAAGCCCGTCGAAGCGAGACTAAAACGGTACCACCTTT
>JBBRWA010000139.1:0-14697 GCA_038246345.1 Chitinophagales bacterium | reverse complement strand
GTTCCGGTGAGTATGCCATTGGTGATCAGGAAAAAAGGGGTGATCAAGAGGTAGGTCAAAAAATAGTGGCCCAAATAAGCGCCTTTTATCTTCCAGGTATGAATTAACAGTAGCAGAGAAGTTAACAGGGAGGTGAGGGAAGTATACCAATGGTTCAGGTTCAGCAGACCCAAAACCAACAGGAAAATGGCCAAAACAATGGATATCCTTGACGAATAAGGCTGCAAATAGTCCTTTTTGAGCAGCACCTTCAGGCAGTGGTAGGAAAAGATGCAGGCATAAGGGATGCAGATAAAAAACAGTATTTCTTCCAGGGGCAGGTTCGCTACATAAATGCCCATCAGGTAGCGCGGTGTAAAGCCCCATACACCCATGTGCGTGAACCAGATATCCCACAACACGAACAGTGTGCCCACGGAGAAGCAGGCCGGGAAAAACGCCCACCAGGTTTTGTCAAAGCGCAGTTTCGGATGAAAACTGAACAGGAAGGGCACCAAAAGGGCCCCCAGATTCACCATCAAATACGTATAGGATTCGGGCATCTTTTTTTATTAGTGCCGCGTCCGGCAGTTGGCGTATGAATTTGGTGAGGCAGATTTTCCCTTCATCAAGGCATGAGAAGGGCATAATGCGGGACATTGTAACCGACGAATAACGCAGAGGAAGGAGAAATTTGACCTCCAGATTCGTGCGTCAACTGCCGGACGCGGCACTAGTGTACTGCTTCGGCTTTAAAGGCTTCCCGATAATATCTCCAGGGCACCAATAACATGCCAAAACATTCCCCATCTTCTTTGCCGAGGTGTTTATGGTGCATTTTATGCGCCCTGCGGATAGCCTTGAAATAAGGGTGATCGGCATTCCGGAACAGCTTGAAACGCTGGTGGATGAATATGTCGTGAACCATAAAATAAGCAAAGCCATACAACGTGATGCCTACGCCGATCCAAAGTTTAGAGTCAGCGACGCCATTTTGGGAGCCCAGGAACGACAGCAGAAAACCCGGCACAGCAAAAATAAGGAAGAAGAAATCGTTTTTTTCAAAAAATCCCGGGTTGTCGCGATGGTGGTGGTCGCGGTGGAAGTACCAAAAAAAGCCGTGCATGACGTATTTGTGGGTGAACCAGGCCACACCTTCCATACCCATGGCGGTAGCTAGAACGATGAGAATTGATTGGAGAACCATATTATTGATTTTAACACAAAGTTTTTTTCAACACATAGACACATAGACACATATAAAACATAGGGCAGCGTGAAGTTAAACCTATGTTTTCCATGTTCCTATGTATCTATGCGTTAGAATTCGTTTTTTGACAATGCTTGTTTGTAGGCATCCAGCGCCCGCTCTCGGGCAAAGGTATGCTCCACGATGGGTGCCGGGTAATCGGCGCTCCCAATTTCTGAAACCCATTTTTTGATGTATTGTTCTTTGGGATCAAATTTTTTTGCCTGACTTTCCGGATTAAAAATGCGAAAATACGGCGCGGCATCACAACCTGTGCCTGCTGCCCACTGCCAGTTGCCGTTGTTGCTGGCCAATTCGTAATCAAGTAGCTTATGGGCAAAGTACGCTTCGCCCCAGCGCCAATCGATGAGCAAGTGCTTGGTTAAGAAGCTCGCCACGACCATGCGCACGCGGTTGTGCATGAAGCCCGTGGCATTCAGCTCCCGCATGCCTGCGTCTACCAGCGGATAACCGGTGTGGCCAGTACACCATGCCTGAAATCCAGCGGGATCGTTTCGCCAGGGAACCCTTTCGTATTGTGGTTTGAAACACGCCGTCACTACCTTCGGGAAATGCCACAAGATCATTTGGAAAAATTCGCGCCAAATCAACTCGTTCAAAAAGGTTTCGCTGGTTTCCAGCGCTTGTTTGGCCAACTGGCGCACGCTCACCGTTCCAAAACGCAAGTGTAGTCCCAGCAGACTGGTACCCTTGATGGCAGGCAGGTTGCGGGTTTCAGCGTAATTTTTTACCAGGGTATTTTCGACCGTTTTGCCAGGAAAATCAAAGTTGATAGGTTCAAATCCCAGGCTACTCCATGATGGCATTGCAATTGGGGATCCTTGGAACAATCTATCCAATTTTTTTTCAGAAGGGTATGCAGGCAGCCCTTCTTGTAACAAGCGGGCCTTCCATTTTCTGCTAAAAGGCGTGAAAACGGTGTATGGGCTGCCGTCTTCTTTCACAATCTCGTCCTTTTCAAAAATAACCTGGTCTTTGCTGGTGTGCAACGCTATCCCTTTTTTTTCCAGAAACTGCTCCACGGCTTTGTCGCGGGTCAAGGCATAAGGTTCATAATCCCGGTTGGTAAAAACAGCGGCAATGGAATATTTTTCTGTCAAGCGTTGGAAAGCATCAATCGGTCGATCAAACATGACCTCCATGCAGCCTCCGGTGGCTTCGATGGCTTTTTTTAACTGTTCTAATTCCTGGTAAATAAAATTCAGCCGCCGGTCTTGCTTGTCCTCCAATCCTTCAAGAATATCCTTGTCAAAAACAAAAACGGGCAAAACGTCCCATTCACCCGAGAGGGCAGCGAAAAGCCCCGCATTGTCGAACAGCCTCAAATCGCGGCGAAACCAAAAAACGCTTACCTTTTTCACGTCAATATCGGTTTAGGGATGCGTTGAACATGCACCCACAGGTCAGCCACAATTTTTGAAAATTAGAAATCCGAATCCGCTCTTGCATGATCCTGCTGGCCGAAATGGCTTTTATTTTTTGGAAAAGAGCCGTGTAATAAACATAGGCAGTGTACACGCCCAAACGCGCAACATGGGGTAATTGCCGGATACCAATAAGCGCTTGTTGGAAGTCCTCTTGGATATCGGCTTCTATTTGTTGCTTTTGCGCCTCATCGAAGCGATCAAAATGAACTCCAGGGAAATAGGTGCGACCCAATCCCTCATAATCCGCTTGCAAGTCGCGCAAAAAATTCACCTTTTGAAATGCCGCGCCCAAACGCATGGCATAAGGTTTCAGGTACTCATAACTTTCGTTGTCGCCATTGGTAAAAACACGAAGGCACATCAATCCGACCACCTCAGCCGAACCAAGAATGTATTTGTCGTACTCCCTGGCGCTATAATCCCGTTTGTTCAAGTCCATTTCCATGGAGTCCAAAAAAGTGTCAATCAATTGATGCTCAATATTATAGCGGTTGACGACCTCTTGGAAACTATTCAAAATTGGGTTCAAGCATATCCCGGACTCAATGGCTTCATAGGTCTGTTTTCTCAGCCTTGCCAACAGCATCTCCTTATCAAATCCGTGGAAGCTGTCGACAATTTCATCTGCGAGCCGGACGAAACCATAGATACCATAAATGGGATCGTGGATGCTGCGGTCGAGCATGAAAATACCCAACGAAAAGCTGGTGCTGTACTGGTTCGTGACCAGTTTACTGGTTTTCCTGGATACGGCATCAAAAGTGGATTTCATAGCGGGACGTTAAGCTGGATGTAATGTATTGTTTTTCGCGGATGCTTTGCAAATTAATTTGGAAACCACCGCCCCGGAGATGATAGAGGGGGGGACTCCTGGCCCCGGTGTGGTCAACTGTCCGGTGTAATAGAGGTTGTTAACCTTTGGGCTTTTCATTTTGGGCTTGAAAATGGCCGTTTGGAACAAGGTGTTGGCCAATCCGTAGGCATTTCCTTTAAAGGCGTGGTAGTCTTCCTGAAAGTCAGTCAAGGAATAGCTGCGTTGATAAATGATGTTTGGATGTATCGGTTGTCCACAATGGGTTTCCAGGCGTTCCATTACTTTTTTGAAACTGGCTTCGCGCAAGGCGGGGCTATCTTCCAGCCCTGGCGCCAGGGGGATCAAAACAAACAAGTTCTCCATTCCTTCTGGTGCCACGGAAGGATCGGTTTTTGAAGGGCAACAGAGGTAAAAAAGGGGCTGTTCCGGGTATGCAGGGTTTTTGTAAATGGCTTCGGCGTGCCCCTCGAAATCGGCATCGAAAAACAGGTTATGGTGTTGGAGATTATCCAGTTTCTTGTTCACACCCAGGTAAAAAATCAGGGAAGAAGGGGCCATTACCCTGGAATCCCAATAGTCTGTGTTGTATTGACGTGCTGTTTCGGGAAGCAGGTGTTGCTCCACATGATGGTAATCGGCAGCACCAATGACATAATCTGCGGGGAAAAATCCGGCGCTGGTATGCAGGCCAGTTGCCTTGCCTTGTTGCACCTCAATTTTTTGGACTTCAGCAGATGTTTTAATGGTGACACCCAGGTTCAAAGCGACTTTTTCCATGGCTTCTATCATTTTGTACATGCCGCCCATGGGGTAAAAGGTGCCCTGGCTCAGCGCCGCATAATTCATCAGGCTGTACAAAGCTGGGGTGTCTTTGGGCATGGCACCCAGAAAAAGCATGGGAAACTCCATCAGCTGCAGCAACTGTGGGTGTTTGAAATATTTGCGGGCGTGCGCGCTGAACGACTGAAAAACACCCATGCCGAACAAACTTTTTAACAAGCGCCAATCCATAAACTCCCAAACGCTCAGGCCAGGTTGATACACCAAATCCCGCATGCCTACACCGTATTTGTACTCGGCTTCCTTCAGAAAAGTTTTTAACCTGGCTGCGCTACCGGGCTCAAGCGTTTCAAAAACCTTGTATATGTCGGGCAATTCAGCTGGTACGCTGAGGCTTTCATTGTTTTCAAAATTGATAACGAAACCAGGGTCGAGTTTTTTAAGCTCAAAAAAGTCAGCAACTTCATGGCCAAATTCACGCAAGAAGCCCTCAAAAACATCCGGCATCCAATACCAACTTGGTCCCATATCGAATGTGAAACCATCGGCTTGGAATTGTCGGGCACGGCCACCGATGCTGTCATTTTTTTCAAAAATAGTGACATTGAAGCCCTGTTTAGCTAGATGACAGGCGGCAGAAAGGCCGGCAAAGCCAGAGCCGATGACGGCAATTTGGGTGGAATTAGGCCTCATTTAAGTTGGTTTGTTAAATTACGCATGCTTATCTTCATACAAAACTAAGAAGTAGCGCATTTTGTTTAATAAATTATTGAAAATAATTAAACAAAAAGTAAGGGTTCTTGCCCTCTGTCCAAATCGCTTAGAATTCTCCCAAAACAATGTTTCCCTTTTCATAGAGGTTGGGCGATTTTGAAAAGGCAAAATCAGAGGAGCAGACCGCTGTGTACAAAGGTACAGCGATTTTTGGAGGGTGACGGAAACTGCTACAGCTGTGAGCTTGGCTGGATTTTCGTCATATTAGCAGGCCCTTTTTTTATGGTGATTTCTCCGTCATTTGTCACTTAGGGAGTGAGCCTGCCAATTTCTAGCTTGAATGCTGGGGTATAATTGATTGATTTAAGGGAACCGTTCGTTGCTTTGTTAAAATGTAGAAAATACAGGACGCCTGCTGCATCAACATCGAAAAAAACTATCTCAAACAACGACACGATTTGTTTGTGGTAGTGCCCACACACAAACCGAAGAGTGGTAGTTGCGTTTCAATCCTTCTTCTACTGGAATTGCGGCCCAAACATAAACGGCGAAGGTCTTTACGAAAAGCATACGCAGTTTCAATCCTTCTTCTACTGGAATTGCGGCCCAAACAGTTTTCTCTAAACCCGAACGTCTCAAAGGACATTAGTTTCAATCCTTCTTCTACTGGAATTGCGGCCCAAACGTTTGAAGACACCATTGATGCCAATAGTGTAATCCTGTTTCAATCCTTCTTCTACTGGAATTGCGGCCCAAACCAGCCGCGGCTATTCAGCGACCCGGTGCGGATGTGGGTTTCAATCCTTCTTCTACTGGAATTGCGGCCCAAACCTTATGAGCGGAATGCAGACAAGATAGTGGCGGCAAGTTTCAATCCTTCTTCTACTGGAATTGCGGCCCAAACTGTTCTATAAGAACGGCACAACCGCATTTGTAGACGGTTTCAATCCTTCTTCTACTGGAATTGCGGCCCAAACCCGTCCATCCTTATAACTAACTGATTTTCATCTGTTTGAGATAGAATTTGTGATGCTCCTTTTATTAGTTCAACCTTGTCAAACAACGTTTTTTCAATATAAAAATTAGGGACATTCGGAAACATAACTGGTTGTTCTTTACTAGTTTAGCGCTAGATTTAGACTCAGACGAAATAAATTGCTGCCCGGAAGATATGCTATTTTGTACAAATATTCCGATAGGTGCAGTGTTCGCACCTTTTTTTGACTTTTGTGGCCTTGGGGTAATGGTTGTCTTGAATGATTTCGGCTATGGCTTTTGCTGCGGCACGAACATTCTCTATGTCATTTGGCTCAATGGGTATTTCCACCAAGTGGCATCTGTTACCAATTGTTTGTCAAATGCCTGGCCTAACAAAATAGTTGATTTGAGCTCGGATTTGCTCATGGGGAAAATATACACCTTGTCTACCTCGAGGTTTATTTCCGGCTCCAGAGAAAGCTCCAGGGTGTCCAAATCATGGTCGTCGAGCGTGCCTAAAAAGCAGCTCCACTGTACCCGGTAAAGCCCGGCCTGTTTGCATATTTTTGCCACGCGGTTGCGGGCGCGGTCATTTTGAATGTCATACAAGACCCAGATAATCATAGCTTTACTGATTGGTTGATACGGTTTTAGGCTAAATTATTTCCACGTTCAACTCCACATTTTCACCGCTTTTACCCAATATTTCCTGGGCAAACCGATGCGCATCGAGCAACAGGATGCTGGCCCTTGTCCGGTTGCGGCCCTTGTATCGTATTATTTCCGCTTCGAGGTATTTGTTGTAAGCCTCCATCAACAATTTTTTGCCTTCTGAATTGAGCGTGAAGCCGCCCGTAATGGCATCGGCATGGCCTTGGGTGACTTTTTTGCCAGAAAAAAGGGTGAACACCACTTTGTCGGCCCAAGCTCGGTAGGGTTCGATAAAGTCGTATACAAGGCTTTTGTAGTTGTAATCGTCTCGGTGCAAAAAACCGACGTACGGATCAAGCCCTGCCAGCATCAAGGACCTTTCCACACGGGCATACAACACGCCGTACGCATAATTTAGAAAGGCATTGAACACGTCGGCGGCTGGCCTGCTGCTGCGCCCGCTAAACTGCCATGTGCTCGGCATTACGGAACTGAGCACCTCAAAATACAGTCTGCCAGCAGTACCTTCAAGTCCGTGCAAAGTACCCACGACAGTATCGCTCAACATCGGCTCGTCCAACGCAGTTATCGCCGTTTTCATAGCCTCGATTTTTTCAATCCTTTCACTCAGGTAAACATGTTGCTGTGGGCGGTGTTTTTTCAAATCGCGGATAAAATCCGCTTGATTTTCAAGCTTTTGTGTCAGCCAAATACGTGTCCAGTACATTGCCCGGCTGTCCATTGATGCTTCCAATTGGTTTTTTCGGATGCGGGTTGTGCTGCCAAGTTTGGAATGCCATACCCGGCCGAGCGGCTGCCCATTGTTTTCCAGGAACACGATGTCGATATTGTTGCGCAAGGCCAGCGCAACGGCATCTGACGACAAAGCGGTGCCAGGGCCAAGCCAAATACTTTTCACTTTTTGCGCGGCGACCCCTGAAGCCGATCCCCAGGAACCGTCAGGCTGTTTTTTTCGGATATCGAACATGGCATCTTTCACGTGGAGGTAAGCGCCATAAGTGTTGAGGTGGAGCTGCATTTTTAGGTTAAGTATGAAACAGTTAAGCAAAATGCTTTACTTTTGTAAAAAAAGAGCAATGTTTATTTATAAAAACGTCATCACCATCGAAGCGGGCAAACGGTCTGGCAAGCCATGCATCCGAAATATGCGGATAACCGTAGAAGATATCCTGCGCTATCTCGCTGCTGGGATGTCTGTTGACGAGATTTTGGAAGACTTCCCTGAACTTACTAGGGAGGATATCTTGGTATCCCTGGATTTCTCGGCCAATCGTCAACAAAGAATCTCTGCCGTATCTGCCTGATTTATGAAAATATTGGTGGATCAAAATATTTCCTTTCGGCTCGTTTCCCGCATTGCTTCGTTATTCCCCGAAACCTACCATGTTAAACAACTTGACCTGATCAATGCGAATGATTATAGCATATTTCGTTTTGCACGGCAGAACGATTTTGGTGCAGTATTAACCCTAGACGAAGATTTTTATAACATCCAGCTTGAACTTGGGCCTCCGCCGAAAATTATTTGGCTCCGTGTTTGCAACTGTTCAACTGCCGAGCTGGCAGCGGTGTTGCTGCAAAATATCGAGCTAATCACTATTTTTTTATCCGACGAAGGACACGACTGCCTCGAAATCTTTATGTGAGGTTAGAAAGATAGAGCTACGGTTCCGTACCCTCTCGCCACACTTTTTCCCAGCCCTATTAAATTCGGCAAAATGGCATTGGTTGTAAAACCACCCGAAATGCCAATCATCAGTTGATCTTTAAAGCCGGTGAGCCGTTCTTCCTTGGGCCGCACCGTTGTCAATACCCGTACCCCATCGGGCAGGTACAAGCCAATACCTTTAAAAAAGCTCAGGATATTTCCTGTTAGGATACGGCCCAAAAAGGCCTTGCGTTCTTGCTCGTTTTTTGACAGGTATTCCGCATAGTTTTGCTGGTTGAGCGGCATCCATAATGTCGCAAAACGGTAATCAATCAAATCCTCTCCAACACCCACCAATTCGTTTTTAAAAGAAATGTCCCGCTCCAACACCGGGTATTCGCGCCCGTCAATGTTCAAGGTCTTTATTTGGAAAAACAGTTCGGTTAATAGCTTCGCGCCTTCCTGTATGCCAACCAACACGGGCATGCTGCCAACAATCTTGTATTGAACCAATGGCATTATGGCTGGGTTTAAGTCAATACTGTCGACAAAGTACAAGTTTGGACGTTTGACACAACAGCTTTCATAAAAATAACACCTTTTGGATAGAAGATGCCGAACATTTTCCCGGCGTGGAAAATGCCCTGTCCGCCGAACATTTTTTTGGAGGTGATGTCGCCGATCGAGGTGAGTTGCTCAACGATTGCTTCTGCGGAGGTAGCCGAATCTTGTGTTGATTTGTCTCCTTTTTTAACCATGAAAGTATGATTTGTTGTTAAATAGGTGCGCTTGGCCGAAGATAGTATTTTTTGGATATTAGGTTGTTAAATCTAAAAAAGGGTATTATTTTTTGTTTTTTCATACTTCGTTTTACCAAAATATCCCGTTTTTTCCTT
Organism: Chitinophagales bacterium; assembly: GCA_038246345.1. Lineage (GTDB taxonomy): Bacteria > Bacteroidota > Bacteroidia > Chitinophagales > Saprospiraceae > M3007. Next base: position 5,519 of record JBBRWA010000139.1, on the reverse strand, counting down.
ATCTTAGCGATTATCGTCTTTTTAAGCTGCTCAGGCCACTTTAAAAGGTTGGCCCCAAAAAGCACCCACACAAAATCAGGCTGATCATTTTACGCATAGTTACTGTAAAGCGCATCGCTTGCAGTAAACCTTCTTTTTCTAGCCTCACTCATCACTCACTCGTCGCTCATAACGCATAACTCATCACTCATTAAATTACATGTTTAAAGAATTGACCAAGTCTCAACAGCTCTTTGAAAGAAGAAAAAACGTCGTCCCCAATGGGGTAGGGGTTTTCAACACCGCTACCGTTAAAGATGCAAAAGGGGCCATCATTACCGATTTAGATGGACGTGAATTGATCGACTTCGCAGGCGGCATTGGCGTTGTCAATGCTGGGCACTGTCCCGAGCCGGTGGTAGCGGCCATCCGGGAACAAGCCGGAAAATACATCCACACCAGTTTTAACGTGGTGACTTATGAGCCTTATATTGCACTGTGTGAAAAGCTGGCGGAAATTTTGCCCCATGGCGATAAGACTAAGGTTATGCTGGTTTGTACCGGTGCGGAAGCAGTTGAAAACGCTATCAAAATTGCACGACAGGCCACTAAACGCCCCGCAGTGCTTTGCTACACCGATGCTTACCACGGCCGTACCATGATGGCCATGACGCTGACCAGCAAAATTGACTATAAGTTGAATTGTGGCCCTTTTGCCCCGGAAGTGTACCGATTGCCCTTCCCAAACTACTACCGTTACCGCGGCAATGGCAACATTGAAGAGTTTGTGGATTTGGAATTGAAGCGACTGCGGGAAAGCGTGCACAACTTGATCGACCTCAACAACCTGGCCGCCATTATTATTGAACCGATTCAAGGCGAAGGCGGATTTAACCCGGTGCCACCCAGATACTTGGAAGGTCTTCGCGATTTCTGCACCCAGCACGGCATCATGCTCATCATGGACGAAGTGCAAAGCGGTTTTGGCCGGACAGGCAGCTGGGCTTCCTGGCAGAACTACCACGTACAACCTGACATTAGCGTGTATGCCAAATCCCTGGGTTCAGGAATGCCCATCGCAGCCGTCGTTGGCCGGGCCGACATTATGGATGCAGCTGCAGTTGGCACCATTGGCGGGACTTACATCGGCAATCCTTTGTGCTGCGTGGCTGCACTGGCTACCATAAAATTCATGGAGGACGAAAAGCTCCACGAACGCGCCATTCGCATTGGCGAAATTCTGGCCTTGCGGTTCTTGAAGCTTCTTCGGGAATACCCGGAAATCGGTGACGTGCGCGGCGTAGGTGCCATGCAGGGCATTGAATTCGTACACAACAGCGACCCAAGAAAACCCAATGGCGAATTGTGCCATGCCGTGATTGCAGGTTGTGCCGAACGCGGGCTGATACTGCTCAGTGCTGGTACTTTTAAAAACATTATTCGCGTCCTGGCACCATTGGTGATCACAGACGAACAATTAAACCAGGGCCTGGATATTCTGGAGTCTGAAATACAAAATGCAACCAAAAAGTAAACAATGAAACCATGCGGTCTTCAAAAAAAATAATAAGCTCTCCCTACTACAGCATCGGCCAATTGCGCCTCAACCTGTGGAACGAACTCAAAAACGAGTGTAAGAAGTTGTCACAGGCGCACAAATATTCAGCGCATGAAGCGCAGCACAAGGAAAAAGTGGCTGCGCTGTTGCAAGACCTGAAAATTGTAGAGCAATATTTTGCTTTCCCTGGAAAACTACATGTGGCGAAACTAGCCAGCTCTCTGGGCAGAAAAGAATACATGGCCTTGGCCAACAACGTTTCCAATACCACCCGCCAATTGGTGAGCGATTCTTACCGCAGAAATCCGCAAATGTTGCTGGACGATGATGCAGAATTTGGGGTGACGGAGGATGTGCGCGAGACGCATAAAGGCCACCAAAAGAACCATTTTGAGGTGTTGTTTGTGGAAGATCTTCCCCCCATGGAAGAATCGGCCTTGCAGGAAAAATTGCGCGAATTGCACGATCCTAACGAACAGTTTTCCTACGATGTGACGGTGCAGCGTTCTTTCCAGGATGCCTTGATCGCTTTGTTGTTCAACCACAGCATCCAGGCTGTTGTGATTCGATATGCGCCGCATTTCCGTTCCGAAAACATCTCGGATCTGATATCGCCTTTTATCCAGAACGTACTGAAAATCGACCTGGAATCGCGGGCAGAACCTGAATTAGGACCGCTATTGGGTAAAATTATCAAACAATTCAGGCCGGAACTGGATACTTATTACGTGACAGATACCTCGCTGACCAACCTGACCGACAGCACCTTGCAGATGTTCAACCGGATATACTACCGTCGGGAAGATTTGCAGGAATTGCACCTGGGCATCATCCAAGGCATCCGCGAGCGCTATGACACGCCGTTTTTCAGCGCATTAAAAGAATACAGTCAAAAACCAACGGGCGTTTTTCACGCAATGCCCATTTCACGCGGCAACTCCGTGTTTAAATCGCGCTGGATCCGCGACTTCGGCGATTTTTATGGCAGAAACATGTTTCTCGCAGAAACTTCTTCCACGACGGGCGGCCTCGATTCGCTGTTGCAACCAACAGGCCCACTTAAAAGGGCACAGGAAATGGCTGCCACAGCCTATGGCGCACAGCGGACTTTCTTCGTAACCAATGGTACTTCTACCGCCAACAAGATTGTTTTGCAAGCATTGATAAAACCGCAGGACGTGGTGCTGATCGACCGCGATTGCCACAAGTCGCACCACTATGGAATGGTGCTATCGGGCGCTTATCCGGTTTACCTCGATTCCTATCCCATTGAAAAATATTCCATGTATGGCGCGGTACCGCTGTCAGAAATCAAAGAAAAACTGTTCGAATTGAAGGCTGCCGGCCGCCTGGATACCGTAAAAATGCTGCTCTTGACCAATTGTACCTTTGATGGTATTGTGTACAATGTGCAGCGGGTGATGGAAGAAATACTCGCCATCAAACCCGATATGATGTTCCTGTGGGATGAAGCATGGTTTGCTTTTGCCAGCTTCACGCACACATTCAAGCAACGCACCGGTATGTACGCAGCCCAAAAACTTCACGATAAATACACCAGCGATGCTTATCGGAAAGAGCATCAGGCCCACTTGAACAGCCTTGGGAAAGGCGAACTGCCCCAGATGCCCGATCCAGATAAGGTGCGTATTCGGGTATATTCCACCCAAAGTACCCACAAGACTCTTAGCAGCTTCCGCCAAGGTTCCATGATCCATATTTGGGACGAGGACTATCGGAAAAAATCGGAGAACACTTTTTTGGAGGCTTACATGACGCATACCTCCACTTCGCCAAACTACCAAGTGTTGGCTTCTTTGGACGCAGGCCGCCGACAGGTACAGTTTGAAGGCTATGAAATGGTGGAAAAAAGTGTTGAATTGGCCATGGTGCTGCGCGCCAAAGTGACCAGCAATCCACAATTGAGCAAATATTTCGATGTGCTCACCATGAAAGACTTTATTCCCGACAAATACCGGGAAACTGGGCTGGATCAGTATTACGACCAGGAAACAGGTTGGAACAGAATGGAAGAAGGCTGGGAACACGATGAGTTCATCCTCGATCCCACCAAAATCACCCTGTTCATTGGACGTACCGGCGTTGACGGTGATACCTTCAAGAACAAGTACTTGATGGATCAATTCAACATCCAGATCAACAAAACTTCCCGCAATACCGTGTTGCTGATGACCAATATCGGCACCACCAGGGGCAGCATTGCCTATCTGACGAATGCGCTGTTGAAAATTAGCAAACAGTTGGATGAGCAGTTTTTGTCTCTCAATTCCAGGGAAAGCGAGATCGTGACCGCAAGAATTCACTCACTGACCCAGAATGTTCCGCCGTTGCCCGATTTCAGTTGCTTCCATACTTCCTTCCAGGGAGTGCCAGGCGTACCGGGTGGCGATTTGCGCGAAGCCTATTTCATGGCTTACGACGATAGCAACTACGAATACATTTCCCTGGAGGCTTGCAGGGCTGCCATTGAAGCCGGCCGCGAATTTGTCGCCTCCTCCTTTGTCATCCCCTATCCACCAGGGTTCCCGGTATTAGTGCCGGGTCAGGTGGTTAGCAAAGAAATTCTGGACTTTATGATCGCGCTCGACGTGTCTGAAATTCACGGTTTCCGCGCCGACCTTGGGCTGCGGGTATTCACTGATGCGGTGGTAAACCGGAAGGCAAGCAACCTGATCGCGCTTCCATCCAGCAATGGCGCTGCGAAAAAGAAATCAACAATTAATAATCTCTAAAAAAGGCATGAGCATGGCCAAGAAAGTAATCACTCCGCCTTTGAAGGGCATTCCGGATATCCGCCGGATGTACAAATCGGAAATAGTAGAAGACAAGCGGGAGCAAATGGAGTTGGCGACGGGTGCTTTGCGGAAGTAAGTGCTTTTTTTCGGCTTGCTAGAAGCCCCGTAGGTTTTTTAACCTACGGGGCTTCTTTAGTCTTTAAAATTTAAACCCAGGCATCATAACCCCTTGAATGAGCCAATCGCCGTCCTCCAGCGCTACCTGAATCACGCTCAATCCTTCATGGTGCTCCTTTGCACGGCCTTTCTGAACGGGTGTTCCGAACCATTCGGCATGAAAAAGGAAGTGATGCCCATATTCGGACCGCTCCAATTTTATGGGAGAAAAGGCACCCAATTCAATGTTCTGATAGGATGCTCGAAAATTTTGGATGCGGTCCAACGCCTGGGCTTTGGTGATCATGTGTAGGTCGTCGCGCAGGTTTTCACTGAGCCAAAGCCCGGAATATGGCCTGTCAAGGCCCATTAGATCCTGGATAAAATCCCCAACATTGCCCTCGAGGTATTCGGGCGCATCGCGGTAAAAGTCTATGTAGGGAAACATGTGCATCATGCCCGGCACGGTAATATTGGGCATCTGGTGCTGCATAAATTCTTCGCTGAGAAAACGGTAATAAGCTGCCGGGCTTCGATGCTCCGGTCGGTCGGTCATGATACAATGCTGCTCTAATAATGCCGTGAGGCGTTCAATTTCTGACTCTATTTTTTGCTTTGGAAAGGTTCCTGCAGGCAGAATCGCGGGGGCGCCGATGAATTCATGGACAGAAATCATGTCTGCCTGGGCATATTGCGCCTCATAGGCTGTCACGTTGTCGAGCCATTGACTCGCGAATTCCGGGGGGCAGTCGTCACTGATAAAGGTGTGCATCGCGCCATAGTTCAGTTCGAGGTTCAGGGCTTTGAGTGCATTGTCAGCCTGGATGTTTTCTTTCGGGCTGAGCTGGTCAAGGTTGTTTTTCATGTTGAAGGTTGTTTTAATTGTTCGTTATTAAAGGTATAGGGAGTTTTTGGGATTTGCAATAGGAGGGATTATATTTTTTTGGGTTCCTGGGTAGTGTCAAATGGAGTGCTTTTTTGTTGCACTTTTGTCACTTGATGCAAAACCTGCTCACGGTGTCGACGCAGCTGACGCGGATAAAAAGGCACAAAGCCGAAGCTTTGCGCCG
>JBBRWA010000138.1:0-14711 GCA_038246345.1 Chitinophagales bacterium | reverse complement strand
CTTCAACATGAGCACCTGTGTTCAGGTGATCAATGTGGAGGATAAAAAATCACCCGTGATTACTTGTCCGGCGAATATCACGGTAGAGTGTGATACCAGCGTCACAAAAACGGGTATGGCAACAGCTATCGATAATTGTACCCTTCGGCCTGCTTTCAGCCGCAGCGATGCTTTTGTTTCCGGTGATTGTGACTGGCTGTGCGTATTGGAGCGCACTTTTGTTGCCAAAGACGAATGCAACAACACCAGCAAATGTGTGCAGGTGATCACGAAGGATGTTACACCTTTGATCAATACGGCACTGGGAAGTAGTGGGCTAACTTTTGGCCAGGATCAGGCCACGGTAACCATACCCGCTGGGAAGGGCAACTGTGTCGTTCAGTGGTTGCCGTATTCGGGCACGATTGCGAAGGAATTGCCCTTTGACGATGCCGTTGCGGGCGCTGATTGTCGATTGGCAACCAACCCGATTGACGGCAGTGGGCATATCGTGAACCCGTTGTTGGGAGAGGTAATGAAATTGAGTATTCTGGCGCGCTTGAATCCAGCATTCGGCACCAAGAAATTGAGCGATTTCCCTTGCACGATTCACTTTATTGTGCGGCAGGCGCTGAAGCCAAACCCGGATGTCAATGAGTTACTGCGGGTGGCGAACCTTACCCTGGGCAATATTAACTTCGGCACCGCGGAACATAAGAAGTTTTTGCTGGATGCGCTGAAGTGTATTGGGAGTGGGGTGACGGTGTGTAATGTGAAGCCGTAGAGGTATTCACAGAGGGAAAAAAGATCACCACAGAGGGCCGCAGCGTTACAAAGAGGATTTTATCACCACAGAGGAAGTATTTTATGGTCTTTTGAAAATAGCGGCGATGCCGCTATTACTCTGTGAAAACCTCTGTGTACCGCTGTGTCCTCTGTGGTGAAGAATAAGTTACTCAAACTGATTCCGCACATCAAACCCCCCATTCTTCAAAAACTCCTCCCGCTGAAACAACTTCAAATCAGACGCTACCATTTCTTGCACCAAATCGCTCAAAGGACAACGCGCTTCCCAGCCCAACTTCTCCTTTGCTTTGCGCGCATCCCCAACCAATAAATCCACCTCAGCAGGCCGGAAATAACGCGGATCGACGGCAATAACTTCTTGCCCAGCCTTTAAACCCGGATTGCTGGAGTCAGACACAATGCCTTTTTCCTCAACTCCCGTCCCGACAAACTCCAAGGTAGCACCAACTTCCGCAAAGGCTAAACGGCAAAACTCCCGAACAGTAGTGGTAGTGCCGGTTGCAATCACAAAATCATCTGGTTCCGGCTGTTGCAACATGAGCCACATGGCTTCCACGTAATCTTGAGCATGGCCCCAGTCGCGCTGTGCATCGAGGTTGCCGAGCCAGAGTTTGTCTTGTAAATTCAATGAAATCTTGGCAGCGGCGCGGGTGATTTTCCGGGTGACAAAGGTTTCGCCGCGGATCGGGCTTTCGTGGTTGAACAGGATACCATTGCAGGCGAACATGTCGTAAGATTCCCGGTAATTCACCACAATCCAATAGGCATACAATTTTGCTACGCCGTAGGGAGAACGGGGATAAAAAGGTGTCGTCTCTGATTGGGGTGTCTCCTGCACCAAACCGTACAACTCCGAAGTAGAAGCCTGGTAAAAGCGCGTTTTTTTGGTTAAACCGAGCAAACGAATAGCTTCCAGCAAACGCAGCACGCCCAATCCATCGGCATTGGCCGTATATTCTGGTGTCTCAAAACTCACTTGGACGTGGCTTTGGGCACCCAAGTTGTACACTTCATCGGGTTGTACCTCCTGCACGATACGGATGAGGTTGGTCGCATCGGTCAGGTCGCCATAATGGAGGACGAAGTTGCGGTTGTCAACGTGCGGGTCCTGGTACAAATGGTCGATACGGTCGGTATTGAACATGGACGAGCGGCGTTTGATGCCGTGTACTTCATATCCTTTTTTGAGGAGTAATTCAGCGAGATAGGCGCCGTCCTGGCCAGTTATCCCGGTAATAAGGGCTTTTTTCATGTAAACACAATTGTGGTTTTTTCAACACATAGGAACATAGAAAACATAGAAAAAAAGGCAAAATTGCAAAGGGCAAGAAGGTAACCTAAGCATACGATATGGAGGTGTTTCTTACATAACACCCTTAGGTTTATATTGCGTATGTCTATGTTTTCTATGTTCCTATGTGTTAAAAAAACGCTGGTGAAGATTCAATGTTTTAAGGCGATGCTGAAAATTTATCATTTATCACCGCAGCAATACGTTCGGCCGCCTTTCCATCCCAAAGCTCCGGGATACTCCCACGTTTCCCTTCCCCTGCCAGTATTGCCAGCACTTTTTCGCGCACAAGGTCGGGGTTTAGGTTGGAAATGAGCTCGTTGCTGCCAATTTCTACAGTGATGGGGCGCTCTGTTGTTTCCCGAAAAGTTAAACACGGCACCTTCAAGTAAGTTGTTTCTTCCTGCACACCGCCGGAATCTGTGAGCACAGCAGCGGCACGGGTCATTAGATGCTGAAATTCTAGATAACCTTGTGGTTCCAGCAAATAGAGCTGTGGGATGTTTTCCAATGGAATGTTCAAGCCCATTTCAGAAAATCTTGCGCGTGTACGTGGGTGTAGCGGAAAAACTACCGATACCTCAGCCGTTAGGCGTTCAAGCATCCGTAAAATTGTTTTCAGTCCCTCGTGGCTATCAACGTTTGACGGCCGGTGCATAGTCATTAGAACGTACTTTTTCGGAGAAATATCCAATGACGCAAGTACAGGCAATTGTGCTGATCTTTCCTGATAAAACACCAGTGAATCTATCATGCAGTTGCCGACAAAAAAGATTTTGTCTGCTGGAATGCCCGCTCTTTGCAGGTTTTCCAGTCCCGATTTTTCTGAAACAAACAACAATTCTGATATAGAATCAATCACGATGCGGTTTATTTCTTCGGGCATCCGCCGGTCGCCGCTGCGCAGTCCGGCTTCCACATGCGCCACTGGGATGCCCATTTTTGCGGCGACCAGTGCCGCTGCAAGGCTTGAGTTTACATCGCCAACAACCAACACCAGATCGGGATTTTCTATTGCTACAACGTCCTCGAAAGCCAGCATAATGGTTGCTGTTTGTTGGGTGTGACTGGCAGCATCTACACCGAGGTAATAATCGGGTTTGGGCAGTTCCAATTGCTCAAAAAATACCTGATTCATGGTTGCGTCGTAGTGCTGTCCAGTGTGTATTAATTTGGACACAAAGTTGGGGTAGCCCTGGAAAGCTCGGAGCAGGGGCGCTATTTTAATGAAATTGGGGCGAGCGCCGACGACGGATAGGATTTTCACTGTAGGAATTCCTTGTTTTTTGAGTTGTTGTTGACCGCCTCAATAACTGATTTGTGGGACAAGGCTTGCCGTAGGTTTTCAAGGTGGCGGGCATGGTGCAGGTCTGTGCCAAGAAAATCTATCAGCTTGTGTTGCAGCAGGGTCCGTGCTGCTGCCTGGATAGCCTTGTTGTAATAGCCGATCAGGGAAAGAATATTTGTCTGGAATTCGCAACCCAGTCGTTTTAAATTTTCAAAATCTTCCAAGCTGCTGTAATATCGGTATCGCTCCGGATGCGCAAGCACGGGTTTGTAGCCCTTCATTTGTAAATCGAACAGCACTTGGTGCAGCACAGGTGAGGGCTGAAAAAAGGACATTTCAACCAGTACCCGATTGCCTGGCAAGGTAAGTAGCGGCTCGTTTTTTAGCAGTTTTACAAAGCTTTCATCGATGAAATACTCTGCCGCAGCATCGAACCCGTCCAGTACAATAGCTTCACGATCAATGCCTTGCAATACCTCGTCTCTTTTTTTTAAAATTTGGTCGCGTGTATTGGGGTACAATTCGGACATTACGTGTGGGGTAGTGTACAGTCTTTTGTAACCCAAATCTACCAAAGACCTGATAAGCGCCAAAGAAGTCTCCATATTTGGCGCGCCGTCGTCAATACCTGGAAGGAGGTGGGAGTGCATGTCAGTGCCAAGAAGGGAGAAGTCTGGCAATGCCTCTGGATTGGATTTATTAAAAAATGGAAACAAAGGAATTTGATAATTTGATAATAGGATAATTTGATAATCGGGTCGTTCGACTTGGCTTTTCGGGGCAGTTTAGGCCGATAATTTCAGGGGTAATTTGGGCAAATCTTTGAATATTTTGAAGTGTAAATCGGTATTGGAATTGAAAATGACCCAGGCCGTCAGGTACAACAGTTGAAAATCCGTCCACAAAGATTGATGCTTTTGATACCATATCTCGACGGCTCCCTTGTAAGGTGCAATATACTCCACATAAAACTTCCGCGGATCGCGACCTGGAACCGACAAAAGCCGTTCTTCATCCCGAAAAACAATGCTGCCAATACCCGTAATACCTGGCCTCACCTTGTAAATAACTTTCTGGACATCAGCCGGAAAAGCCTCAAAATCCACCTTCATCTGCGGGCGCGGGCCTACGAGCGACATTTCCCCCAGCAGCAAATTGATAAGTTGTGGCAATTCGTTGATTTTCGTGCGGCGCAACCAGGCTCCTAGCGGAGTCACCCGCGGGTCGTTGCGCAATGTAAGGCTACCGGTACCCAAATTTGGGCTGTTTTTGAGCATGGTGGCGAACTTCCAGATGTAAAATGTTCTGTTTTTATAGCCCACCCGCGATTGACGGTAAAATATTTCTCCTTCGCCCGTTAGTCGTAAACCGATGATAATGGGAATAAAAAGGGGTAGTAGGAAAAGCAAGCCAAAGGTCGCCGCTAAGAGATCAATCAGGCGTTTCAAACTGACGAGGTTTCAAGGTTTTAGGTTTCAAGGTTTCAGGTTTCAAGGTTTCAGGTTTACGCGATCTGTTGTTAAAATTGAAATTAAGTTTCAAGCATGCGAAGGAATCGCGTAAACCGGAAACCAGAAACCTTGAAACCAGAAACCCCTTTAAAAATCACATCTTGCTGTCTAGGTTCCTCCCCGTCTCTACATGCCGAAAATTAGGCACATAATGCTCCAATGTTTTAATTACGGCGGCCTTTGAAAGGGTGTCCTTTTGGAAAATGGCTTTCAGTTCGGTGATCATTTCAGCCATGGCGATGTGGTTATTTGACGTGTTGCGGTTGCCGGCGCAATCTTTACCTCGGATTACGCCCAATGCCTCGAATCGCTCAAGATCAATAATTTCATTTTCGGTATAAAATTCCTCGTACGCTTTTTCGCCGCTCGTGTCCGATTGAAAAAAATACACTGGCCAGGTGCTGGATTCAGGGCTTAATTGAGCTGCTTTTTCCCGGGCTTCCTGTTCTGTATTGCAAATATCTGCTTGGTATCCAAGTGTTTGCAGTAGGGTAGTGGCGATGGTGGAGAATTTTTGCACATCACTTTTAGGATCGAGTTTTGGAAAAAATATTTCACCGGTGTTGCCCAACATACAAGCTAGCAAGCACAATTGCCCTGCCTCCTCAGGTGATACAAAATAGCGTTCCACATCCATTGGCGCTGACAAGGGTTGTTGCTTGGCGATGCGTTCGAGGAATCCTGCGGGCAAACTGCCATTGGAAAAAGCCACATTGGCAAAACGGGCAGTTGTGATGTGCAGTAGCTCGGAATAAGCCATAATGACTTGTTCCATCAGTTTTTTGGAGGCACCCATCACATTTACAGGATTGGCCGCTTTGTCGGTACTCACGCAGAAGAATCGTTCTGGCTTGTATTTCAGCAACAAATCGAGCAAGAGCTTGGCCTTGAACACATTGTTTGTGAGCATGGCCTCCATGGCGTAGGGGTCTTTTTCGCTGCGCACATGTTTGTGGGCGGCAAAATTGGCCACAATGTCGAAGGGGCCTTCATGGCGCAGGAGTTTTTCAAAAACGGGATCACCGAAGTCAATGGGATAGGTCAGGAAGGTAGCGGGGATATTGTAATCCAGGCTGCTGCGCAGGTCGCGCACCAGCTCCGTGAGGCTGTTTTCATTGGTATCGACTACCACCAATTTCGTGGGTTTGTAATGCAGCAATGCCTTGATAAATGCCGTGCCAATGCTGCCCGCGCCGCCGATCACCAGCACGGAACGCGCATCAATTCTGGTAGACAGAACCTGGCCAAAACGCTGGATATCCGGTAGGAATAGACTGCTGGAGCGCTGAGTGACGCATTTATTAATGAAATCCGTTAGATTGAAACGCATATTATTTTTTCCAAAAAGGCGGCGCAAGTAATTCCGACCACGACATAAAAAAGCCTCACACAACGCCACTTGGGGCACCACGAAATAAAACGTTTAATCCAGCAGCCGGAACAAATGCCATGTGGATATTGCACGTTGTGTTCGTCGTGTCGTCGTGTGAAATAATATTTCTTGTAATGCGCAACAGCCTGAGCCTTCACACGCAACTTTTTACGGTACTTATTACTCGAGCGATTTGCCCTGCTGTCAAACCATTGTACAGCGGTAAGGTTATTTCCCCCTTATACAGTGCGTATGTATTTTGGTAATCCTCCATGCGATACCCAAGGTTTTTGAAAAGCGTCAATATGGGCATGGGGATGTAATGCACGTTCACACCCACGCCTTGCTCCGAGATGCGCTGGATGATGCCATCGCGTTGTTCTTCAGAAATGTCCTTGATGCGGAGCATGAACAGGTGACCAGACGATTGGCTGTTCAACAGGTCGTTTAGTTGCGGTAAAACGGCCCAATCACAATCCATAAATCCATCTAAATATTGTTGAAAAATGCGGAGGCGCTCCGGCAGCAATGTCTCTTTGTAGCGCCGGATTTGTGCCAGCCCAATCGCCGCGCAAATATCGGGCATATTCACTTTCAGCCCTTGTGCCACAATGTCGTAGCGCCAGGCACCAGGCTGGCTTTTTTCAAAGGCGCTTTTGGTCTGTCCGTTGAGTGAAAATGCTTTGAGGAATTTGTAGGTCGCCTCGTGGTCGAAAGGCTGGGGCAAGTTCAAGCAAATAGCACCGCCTTCCCCGGTCGTGATGTTTTTTACCGAATGAAAAGACATCACCGTGGCATCGGCGCAGACACCACTGTTGCGGCCTTTGTAGGTAGCGCCGATGGAATGCGCCGCATCAGCCAGGACAAAAATGCGGCCCAATTGCTCTTGCTCGGGACTTGTTGCCTGAAACATGGAGCGGATTCCTGGCTCATTTACCAGCCCCAATATCGCATCATAATCGGCCATCCAGCCGCCAATATCGACGAGAATAATGGCTTTGGTGCGCGATGTTATGGCCTGCAAAATTTTTTCTGGGTCGATGTTGAAATCGCCTTTCACGTCCACCATCACCACTTTTGCGCCGATGTTTAAGGCACACAGCGCGGTAGCGGAATAAGTATACGCAGGAATAATGACTTCATCGCCGGGGCCGATGCCAAACCAGCGCAGCATCAGCATGGCACCGGAAGTCCAGGAGTTTACGCACACAACCTCGGGAGCGCCCGTGAGTAGCTTCAATTCATTTTCCAGCTGTAATACTTTAGGGCCGGAAGTAAGCCATCCGGTATTTATCAGGCAGTCGTTGACTTCGTCGATGACGGACTGGTCGATGAGCGGGCGAGAAAAAGGAACAGTCATTCGAATGCGGAGTGCGGATTTCGGAGTGCGGAATATGTAATCTGGGGCATTGGTTTCCAGTCTATAGGCGAATTTAAATTGTTATGCTACTGCACACTTTCCGTCCTGTATTTGATACAGCTCGCCACTTTCCGGGCATGTTGAAATGGCATCCACAAATGCCAATTTATGCCCTAATTTGCTCACCCAACCCACCTGCTTGCCTGGCACGCCTGTAACCAGTGCAAAATCGTGCACATCTTTGGTGACCACGGCTCCCGCGCCAATCATGGCATACCGTCCAATGGTGAGGCCGCATAGCACCGTGGCATTTGCCCCAATGGAAGCCCCTTTTTTTACCAGCGTTGATTGGAATTCCGACTTGCGCTCCACGAAGCTGCGGGGATTGACCACATTGGTAAACACCATGCTGGGACCGAGAAACACATCATCTTCACAGGTTACGCCTGTGCAGAGGGATACGTTGTTCTGCACTTTTACGCCGTTGCCCATAATGACATCTTTGGCGACGAATACATTTTGGCCAAGGATACAGTTGGTGCCGATGACCGCGCCGTCTGAAACATGACAAAAATGCCAGATGCGGGTGCCATCACCGATTTGAACTTCGGCGTCGATGATGGCAGTGGGATGGGAGAAATAAGACATTTTCGAGTGCGGATTGTGGAGTGCGGATTGTGGAATGCGGATTGTGGAATGCGGATTTCGGAATGCGGATTGTGGATTTTGGAATGCGGATTTTGAAATTTGCGTAATGGGTGTTTGGGGTCTTTGTTAAGTGTTTTTTTTGGCTCCCTTACCGTGAGTTGTCGCGCTGTAAGCATCCGTCTCCGTAAAGGGCGCTGAAAGTACGAAAGTTAGAACTAAGTCAGCCCCAGCGGGGCGATGATATCTGTAGTTGGCGTCATATGTTTTAGCCCTAGCGGGGCGACAATATAAGCACGTAATTTCCACATAACCGCCCCGCTGGGGCTGGCATTTCGGGACGCCTTCAATGCTACAGATATAATCGCCCCGCTGGGGCTAATATGAATAGCGCTTAGCCTGATGGCTATGCTTGAAACACTCTATAAAGCCCCAAAATCCAGTTTGCCAAATTCCCAAAATGATATTTCGCACTCCACATTCCCAAATCCACATTCCGAAATTTACCCGCCGTAGCTTTCCTTCCTTTGCCAAGGCTATGGTAGGTAAAAACAACGGCGGGCCGCAATTATTTGACTGCAATTCCATACACAAGGTATCGCCAGCGCTTAGGAATAAAAAAAAGCACCCCGTCAAATAGGGCTACCAGACTCTTTAACCATTCGGGCGGGGGTACGAATGCAGCAAAAAATCCGGTAGTGTGTATCTTTTTTTTTGAGAAATCACTTAGAAAACCTTCCATTTCTGAGCGGCTAATATAGCGCCAAGTATTACCCCAGGGCACAAAATTTTTCCTGGCGAACTGGTGAAGGAGGCTTCCGCGCAGGTTTTCAGCGAAAAATAGGATGCCGCCGGGTTTGAGGACGCGGTGTATTTCCTGGATGGCTTGTTGTTGCTGGGCAATTTGATCGTTCCGCCCAATGGCACCAAGCACCGATTTGAAGACGACAAAGTCAAAGCGGTCATCCAAGTAAGGGATGTTTGTCGCACTAAAGGTCTGGTATTCAATTAAATGGTTCAAGGCCAATCCGTGGTGAAACTTCCTGGTTGTTTCGGCAAGAGGTTCAATATCACTGCATACCATGGAACAGCCTTGAATGGCAAAGAATGCGGTGATGCCGCCATTCCAAGCACCTACTTCCAGCCCGCGTGCGTTTTTGGGCAACAATGCAATGCCCTCTTTTTGCCAAAATTGCAAGGCGCGGTTCCAGGTTGTTACGTCCCAGGCAAGTATTTGTTTAAGCGGGATCATGGCTGGATAAACTGCCAAAAAGCCTGCGCAATGTTTTTACGGTCAAAATGCTCCCGAACATAATGATACCCATTTTCGCCTTTTTCTGCCACTAGAACTGGCGACAGGGCTATTGTGCGAATGGCTAAGGCAAGCGCTTGCGCGTTTTCTGGCTCATAAGCCCAGCCAGCGTTCGCTTGATCGATAAACAAGTGCTTGGCCTCCCCTTCAATACCCAGAAGGATTGGTTTTTTCAAACACAGGATTTCAAAAATTTTAGATGGGATGGCCCCTAAAAATAAATCCAGTTTTTTCAATGGAATAATACCGACATCCATCGCGTTGATGACATCTGCGATTTCAGGCTTGCCTACGCCGGGAAAAAAATGCACGTTTTCAGCATCCAGTGTTGCCTTTAGTTGCAACAAGCGCTGCTTTTCCGGGCCTTCCCCGATGATGATAAATTTTACATGCGGCAGATCATTCAGTGAATTGGCGGCCAATAATACACCATCCAGACCCTGAGCAAAGCCGATGAGGCCGCCAAAATAGAAAAGCAGATCACTGTCTAAAAAGCCGTTTTCCTGGCGCCAGTTCCGCTTCGTAAGCCTGCTGCTCAGTTCGGCAGCATCCACGCCATTTTTTAGCCAAAAGATTGGTTTTGAAGGCATTCGGCGTTGAATATCGGCGACGATTCCCTGCGTTTGACCAGAAATCAGGTCGGATTTTTTGTAAATCCACTGCTCCAGCCTAATGCTCATCCATATCAGCAACTTGTTTTGCACAAAACCCAATATGATGGCGCTTTCCGGCCAAAGATCGGAGACATTGAACAGCAGACGCGCACCGTGGAAGCGCTTAAGCCAAACCGCCGTCCAGCCCAGAAATAGCGGCGGCGACTCACAAATTATCAAATCTGGTTTTTCGATTTTAAAGAGCCCCGCCCATAGCGCAGATAGGGTAAAGGAAAAATAGTTGAGCAATCGAATCGCCATGCGTGTTCCCGGCCGGGCAAAAATATAGGATCGGTGAACTGTGAGACCATCCATTTTTGTCCTTTGGTACAGCTTCCCTCGGTAGCCTTCAAAAATCTGGTACTTAGGGTAATTTGGGAAAGCGGTGAGAATAGAAACCTCAGCCCCGAGTTCCTGCAATTTCAACGCGAGTTCGAACAGCCGGTTTTGCGGTGCGCCTGTTTCTGGCGGGAAATATTGCGTCAGGATGAGGATTTTCATACCATGTCGGCGATATGTTGAGCAATGCGCTGGGCGGCATTGCCTCCGCCGTAAAGGTTCGTTTTAGCAGGGTAGGGCAGAGTCTGCACTTTTTTTGCCAGGGCGCAAATGTTCGCCGCATCGGTTCCAGTCAGGTAGCTGTACCCGTTTTCTACCAATTCCACCCATTCTGTTTCCTCCCGCATGGTCAGGCAAAATTTACCGAAGAAAAATGCCTCTTTTTGCAGTCCGCCGCTGTCGGTCAGCACCAATTGGCAATGTTGTAGCAAAGCCAGCATGTCAAAATAACCGACCGCCGGTATGACCAACGCCTCAAGCTGTAAGTTATTGGTTTCCAATATCTTTTGCGTGCGTGGGTGCATGGGCAGCACGACGGGTATAGACTGGTTTATCGCGTTCAAGGCGGATACGATGGCCGTCAAATTTGCCAGATTATCAGTGTTTTCTGCTCGATGAATGGTACAAAGCGCAAATTGGCCTGCTGTTAACTTCAAGCGATTGAGGATGTCCGACTGTTGCACAGCCTTCGGAGCAAAATACAGCGCTGCGTCTTCCATAACATCGCCTACCTGGAATATTTGGCAGGGAAACTGCTCAAATCCTTCCCGCCGAAGGTTCTCCACGGCTGCTTTGTGCGGGCAAAAAAGCAACTGGCTGATCCTGTCGGTCAGTATGCGGTTGATTTCTTCCGGCATATTCATGTTGAAACTCCGCAAGCCGGCCTCAACGTGGATTACTGGAATGTTCAGTTTCCGCGCAGCCAGGGCTCCTGCCAGTGTCGAATTGGTGTCGCCATACACCATCAAGGCATCGGCGCATTCGGCTTGCAACACCTTTTCCACCTGTTCCAACATGCGCCCCGTCATGGCTCCATGCGACAAGCTGTTGATTTCCAAATGATAATGCGGCTTCGGGATTTCCATTTCCTCAAAAAAGACTTCCGACATATTGGCATCAAAATGCTGACCGGTATGCACGATTTTCTCTTCGATGGATGGGAATTCCCGAAAAGCCCGGGAAACAGCGGCGGCTTTAATAAATTGGGGGCGGGCACCGACGACGGTGATTAATTTCATGCAGGCAATCTTTTCAGGTTTGAAACCACTGCCTTAAACTTGCCATTCGGGCCACGGTGGATTTGAGCCACTTCTAAGATGTCAAGCTGGATTTCACCGAGTTGGCTTTTCATGCGGGAATGAACAAGCTGCTTTTCTGCTGCGGTCAAGGGTTTTGCGGCAACGATTTTTACCTCAAAGTGCGTCAGGTCCTCCTGAATAATTTGCCCTTCTATGATACTTGGGATGCCGATGAATATACCGTGAAAGCGTACCATTTCGCGGCCATCGCGGCCGATGACGGTGTCTTCAGTCCTTCCGACAATCTCCTGAATGACAGGCATTTGTCGGCCACAAGGGCACGGTTCCCCGGAATAGCGCATCAAGTCACCAATGCGGTATCGGATCAGGGGCTGATCGAAATTGAGCAGTCCGGTGCAGACCACTTCCGCCAATTCGCCAGGTTTTGCCGGGTTGCCAGTAACGGGGTCGAGGAACTCCAGTATGGCCATATCTGGACTCGCGTGCAATCGCCCGTGCGCACATTCCGATACGAGGCCACAGGCTTCCACCCCGCTCCAGGCATCGAATGTTTTGCAGCCATATACCCGCTGGAAGGTGGCGCGCATTTCAGGCGTGAGTTTTTCGCTGCTGGGCAGCACGGCTTTGAGTTGCGGGGCTTCCAGGCTGCTTTCTTCCATAAAACGCGCCAGGAAATAGTTGCTCATGGCGTAGCCGTTCATGTAGGATACTTTGTGTTTTTTCATGCCCTCCAAATAATCGGGAACATTGGAAGCGGAAATATGGTAGGCTGAGAAATAGGTTTGTTTTTCGGCAAAATTATAGCGGTAAAAAGGCCGTTCTCCAATGCCCTCAGGGACAACACGCCTGCCGCCGATCATCCCGCGTGGGTCATACCTTGTCAGTCCCGCCCAATGGCGGATACGCGCCTCGAAGCCTGCACTCCAGCGTTGGTGCATAGGGCTTGAAAAGAGCACTTGGATTGGCGTACCAGTGCTGCCGCTACTGCCAAAAAACTGGCCTCCGGGTTCCCGTTTTGTAGCAATTAGGTCAGTGGTCCCAATTTGTCGCAAGGTATTTTTTTCCAGTAAGGGAATTTTGATCAAATCGGCCAATTCAAATTGCTGCAAAGTAGTCTTATTGAACCCCAGTGTTTTAAACAGCTTATGGTAATAGGGCACACTTTCAAATGCATGGATAAGCAAGCGCCGCAATGCAGTGGTTTGGTAGGATGCAAACTGCTGATGATCAAATTGTTCCCTTGCCTTGAATTGCTGGAGTTCTTGTTCGAAAATACCGGAAAAGCGGCGGCGTTGCCAGGAGTAGCCGTAGGCGGTGATGGCCAGGTTTTGAAGGGGTACGGGGAGGTTTGGGTATATTTTGGCGGAAAGAGACATTGCGCTATTCAACTATCCTTGAGGGCTCAGGAAATGCCGTTAATTAGGTTCAGCCATTGTTTTTCGACGATTTTCCAATCGAAGGATTCGGCTTTTCTGCGGGCATTTAGGCAAATACTGCGCGAAAGGTCTGAAGAATTTAGAAGCCTGGTAATATTTTGAACCATGGCGTGAATATCACCGTCAGGGCTGAGCATTCCATCTTTGCCATGATCGATTATGTAAGGAACTCCGCCGACATTTGTGGAAATGACAGGCATTCCGAGCGCCATGGCTTCAATAACGCTTACAGGGGTATTATCAATCAATGGAGTGCTTATGAATAAATCATAGTCTGCCGCTAGTTTAATCCATTGATCTTTGGGAAGGCCACCGGGAAAGCTGATTTGCTCCGAGAGCTTTAATTGGTTTGCCAATGCTTTACAGGTTTCCAGGCAGCCATCTTTATCTGGACCAACCATACAAAGCCTGGCATTCGGAAATAGCTTGTGTACTGATGCAAAGACTTTAATGGTTGTTTCAGGTTGATATGTTTTTTCAAAAGCACGAACCCAAAGAAAGTTAGGCAGCAGGTGCGAACGCTCTTTAAACGGATAGTCGGCCACCTCAATAAAATTTGAAATGCGCTGTGATTTGAAGCCGGCATTTTCAAACGCAACCTTTAAATACCCGGAAGGGGCTACGTTGGCATAAGAATGGGCAAAAATGGCCCTAGACATTTTTGGTGAATGCTGTAACCGGGAAGGCAGGTTTCCGCCGTGTAAATAACTTATGAATGGCTTGCGAAATGCGCGACAGAAAAGCGCAATAATCAATGCATAGTAGAAGTTAAGCGTACTGTACACAGCAATAATGACGACTTCAGCCTTCCTGCCTCTATGGAAAAGTGTCCAGATCATATCCAGCATCCTAACTATTTTATTGCGCTTATTGGAAGCTGAATAGACCTTGAAGTGTGCACTTAACAGCTTTTCATGCGCCTCCATAATTGAAATGTTAGCGCTGGAACCAGAGCGTTTATTACCCAAATAAACCAAGGATTTTATCGACTTTTTATCCAAAATTGTTCAATCCGTTTGGCAAGATTTTTAGACTGGGTCTGTAAAGTAGTTTCTTTAGCTTTTGCCATGGCATTGGCAATAAGACCCATGCGCAGGGAGGGAGATGCTATCAAGCGCTCAATACCATCTGCTATGGCATTCACATCCTTTTTTGGGATTAGCAGTGCATCTTGTCCATCCACAAGTGTGTGTGGTATTTCCCCAACGGTGGTCGCTATCACGGGAAGGCTATTTGCCATTGCTTCCCAAATAACCCTGGGAAAGCCTTCCTGGTAAGAGGGGATAACAAATATATCCGCCATGCGGTACAGTGAATTGAGGTCGTTGCCATTGGATTTTCTACCATGATTTATGAAATAATGCTCCATACCAAGCTCAACTGCTTTTTGAGTTAACCAGTTGATGACCGGTTTGTTTTCCCTGTCCTCCCAGCCGGCTAGGTGCAGGCGTATCGGAAT
>JBBRWA010000137.1:0-14720 GCA_038246345.1 Chitinophagales bacterium | reverse complement strand
CATCGGTGCTTGTTTGCGAAAGCGGATAAAGTGGATGCATTCGTTTTTCATCCCGAAACCAGCCCAAATCCGGTGTTTGAAAAGTCCGCTTCAATACCGTCTCCACCTCGTGTGTAAATGCCGAGCCAAAATGGTCAGCCCCGCGCAACAAGCCTTTCAAGAGCGACCAGCCTCTGGGGCGTTTTTCGCAATAATTGATTGCGTATTGCAACGCGGCGTGAGCCTCATTGAGCGAAATAGAACGCACAGGTAACCCAAAGCGAGTGGCGACTTCCAATGCCTGCGGCGACCAGTTTTCCCAATCCTGCAAGTGAAAGGCGATGAAATTCCGATCGTTGGTTTTCAAATCCAGAATACCGCGCCCACGCGGATCCTCTTTCGTGGATTTGTGGTGCGCTACTACTAAGTCAATTAGCGCATCCCATTCGTCTTTCGTAAAAATCGGCAAGAAACCCAGCGACGACAGTTCATGACGGTGCGCCACGTTCCGTTCGGCCTCCATTTCCTGCATAGTTTTGGCCTTGCCCGTGTTTCTGATTTTATTTTGAAAATGCGGATGTCCTTTGCCCAAGTCGTGCAGTATCGCACCTTTCCTCGCCAACATCACGTCGAATCCTAAGTCTGCGGCGAATTTTTCAATCGCAAGCACAACGTGTGCCGTGTGCTGGTACAGAGTCAAGGCACCATTTTCTGCGCTTTTGGCAAGCAGCTCGTTCGGTTGCATGGCCAATTACCAGTTTTGATTTTCACGAATGGGGTTTCCAAAAATTCGCAGTTCGCCATACATAGATTCGCCCTTCTCAAAACGGTTGTGGCCAACCTTAAAACCCTTGTCTTGCGTTGTGAAAACCAGTTCAAAGCCAGGGAATTCTTCGGTATCAAATTCGTTCTCACTGCGGCACAGTATTTCAGCCTCAGGGAACAACAAATCCTCGTTGCGGCAAAGACAAATGGATTGCTCGGCTGCTCGTTCGGCATCAGTTTGATTGCCAAAAGCGAGGTAAAGCTCCGGTTCGAGCAGGATGCTGCGCAGGATGATGGAGCGTTCTTTTAGGCGGTATTTTTTCTTGTCCGCTGTTTTTGTTACCCAGCCTTTCGACCAAGTGCGCTCTTGCTGCGAGCTCAAACCCGCGTAAGTCAGCCGATGGCGTTGGATTTTGTGAATGACGCCACTCGATCCGTTGAGCAATTCCGGAAAAAGTTTCTTCTCCATTCCTTCCACGATGGAAGGCGTAAGGAACTGCTGCGAAAATGTTTCGCTGTCGCGGACGGCTGTCCACGGTTTGATGTAGCCAAAGGGGCCGGTATATTTGACGATGTACAGCATGAGTAAAGGGTTTTTAAACAAGAGAACCGAAGCCGATGCCAGTAGAATGACCAATACCGACATTCCACGCGAAGGCCAATTGTTCCGGGCTGCCACTGATAGCAACCGGGCAGAAATTCACCCGGTTCTTTATTTTGTTATAATGCAGTACTTTGGCTCGTGCACCGGGATAATTGCGGTGAAATTCTACACGTAGCCCCTCGACAGGCAAACCTGCACTGGCGAGTTTGCCTGTCAGCGATTGGGTCAACAACGCGTCTGCTGCGGTTTCCGAAAAGATGCAGTGGTGCTGGGTGCTGTCGGGACGTCGCTGCTTCACCAGCACCGGGCTACCGACTTTGAAAATATGGGCCTGCCCAAAGGCAGGATCCTCCTGCACCATCATCTCTTGTACGGCCAGGTCTTCAGTTATGATAGGGTCACGCAGAATGCCCTGCATCAACTGCTTAACGAATTCAGGATGAAAGGCGCTGATGAACCATCGTGCACCATGCGGAAAGCGCATGCCCTGGTCTTGCACATTTTCACCGCCATTCAGGAGAGAAAAAGAAAACAAGGCCGATTGGCCGTGGTAAGGATTGTCCGGTCCCAGCCATTTGTGAATCGCTCCGGTGAGGCGTTGTTGGTAATTGTAAGAGAAAATATGTCGCGATGGGTTAGTAGTGAGATGTATCCTCATGATTCAATAGGTTGTTACGTGATTCAAAATTATTTTTCTAATCCGCTGGAGATTGAGACTTTTTAGAAAGGTGTGTCAAGGCATCGAACGATAGAACAGGCATTTGTGCATGACAAAAGTTAGAACAAAACAGAAGGGGTCTTCTGCTGGAGACTCGTTTGACTACGATGAGTTTGAAAAAGAGGTGATCGGTCGGCTCAATGCCGGGGCTGGCCTGGTTGGGGATTACAGGTTTTACATCCTGGCACTGAAGCGTGATTTTGAATTGCATGACATTTGGTTTGATTGATTACAGGGCAAAGGTCAGCCCCCATTTCCGAACTGACTTCCCCCCCCCCCTTTACATTTCAAAAATAATTTCACAAGCGCATCCTTTCCACCTCGATTTTCAGATGTTCCCGCAAGGCATCGGGCGCGACGATCTCTATGTCCAGGTGATAAAAGCCGAGTATAAAATTGCTAAGCCCCAGAAACTGGCTGTTGACACGGGCCTGAAAATCATAGATATTGGTATCTCTGGTGGGCTCGATGGAACCCTTGGTAAGCGGGTAGCGCTCAGTAAGCTCGTTGTAGGCCCCGACACTCAGCCGCAAATGCACCATCACCTGCTCGTTGCCGACAATACGGAACGGGTCGGTCAACATGATATTATGGTGCCCTTCATGCTGCCACGGGGCATCCAATATTTGCACGCGGGTAAATCGTGAAATCCGAAAATGCCGCACCGCCCGTTTCTCGAGGTCAAAAGCATGGAGCATGTCTTCTGATGGCGCGATGTGAAACGCTTCCACGTTGCGGTCGCTGACCGTGCTGCTGTTGGAAGATCGGTAGCCCTCCAGCAGGACTTGTTTTTTCTCTGATTGGGCTTGCAGCAACAAATCTACCTTGCCGAGGTAGGGTTTGCGCAGGTAAGCATGGCCCAACTGCCGAAAATCATACAGGGAGGAAAGCTTTGCTTTTAATTGTGCCTGCCGTTCGGTCGTGGTGGGTATTTGGTCTATTGCCTGATGCAGTAAAACCTGGTCTTCTTTGGAGAAGTGAAGCAGGTCTTGCAGCTTTTTAAAAGGCTTCTCAACGACAAATTGATACCTGCCCTTTTGATCCCTTTCCAGCACAAAGCCCGCATTTGTCATGATCTCAAAATCACCAGTGATCGTATCATCGCTCACGACAAATCTAGCAGCCAGTTCCTTTTTTGTATAACGGCCGGGCTGATCTGCAATTGCGCGGAGAAGTTGCAATATCCTGGCACGGGGTCCGAATTCTATGTCTTTTGGCATGAGGGGAAGTTTTAATGGCAATATTACAGCAGAAAATCCAATAAATCGAATACACAACCTACAAAAACACATCCAACCATTTCATTTTTTTTCCTGACATTGCCTCCCACAACCCCAAATCCTAAAACAAAACGAAATGCCATGGCTGGAAAGAAAAAATTATCTGCGGCAAAAAAACCGACAGACAGAACCGAAAACCCCGTTGCCGCCAAACCCGGCATCGACCGCATCACCCGGATCGAGGCCCTGCTTGTCTCCCGGAAACGATGGATCATGGCGGGCCTTTTTCTGCTGTCGGTTGCCGTGAATACCGTTTATTATCAGCAAGCCAAGGATACCCCCTTGCAGTCGATGCACCGCTGGAACAGCAGCGACATGGAGTTTTTTGACCAATCGGCCCGGTACATTGCTGCGGGCCACTGGCTTTGTGACACGGTGCTGCACCCCTACCACGAATGGCACAATGAATTCGCGAAGCAATATTTCGAGCAATATCCCGAAACGGCAGCCCCATATTATGCCCAAAATTTGAACGCCGCAGGCATTGCCGACACCGTGGCTTCCCGGCGTGCCTACATCAATGATATTTTTCAAGGCAAAGTGTACCACCAGGAGCCGTTATACGTGTACCTGATTGCCCTTACGTACCGCATTTTCGGGGTCGATCCTTTTTGGGTATATATGTGGCAGTCACTGCTGATTGCTGGCACCAATGTGCTCGTTTTTTTGGTCGGGCGGCGCTATTTTGGGTCTTTGACGGGTTTGCTGGCTGCACTAACTGTGATTGTTTCCGGGCCGATCCTGGTTTTTGGCATGACCATTCTACGCACTACACTGACGGCTTTTTTAACCCTTGTGTTGGCCTTTTACTATCAGCGGTTGCTCGACCGAAACAGCCGAAAAAACCAGTTGGCCTTTGGGGCAGTTTCGGGTATTGCCTTGTTGAGCCAATCCTATTCCTTGCTTTTTCTGTTGCCGGCGCTTGGCTGGTATGCCTGGCAGAATCGTCGCGATGTAAAAATATGCGCCAGTAGCATGGGCCTTGTGCTGGGCACACTGTTGATAGTCTTGGTTCCATTGTTTGTCCGCAACCTCAAAGTGGGCGCACCCATGGCTTCTATGGCCAGCAATGGTGCCATTACCTATATCCTGTTCAATTCCAGCAACGCCGCCCCCCTGGAACCCAGCTATATGCACTTTCCCTCGACGGTTAAATTGATGCACGATTCCGGTGGCAAGCTGCTGCCTGCTGTCCTCGCTTGCCTGGGTTCTTTTGAAGGTATGGGCAAAATAATGGAATTATATGGGCAGAAAATAGACGGCTTGTTTATGTGGTTTGAGGTACCGAATAACATGAGCTATTACATGTACCGGGAATTTTCACCGCTCTTAAAAGCCTTGCCCGCGCCTTACTGGTTGATTGCCCCTTTGGGAATTTGCGGTTTGTTTTTCGCCTTTTGGCGCTTGAGATGGCAATTTTTTCCGCTTTTTTTGATGATATTGGTAAGTGCGAGCCCCTTGTTCATCAGCAGCAGCCTGGCGCGGTATAGAACTCCTTTTGTCATATTGATGACCTTGCTAGCCGCCTTTTTTGTGGTAGAGCTTTTGAAAAGTTTGCTGACCGCAAAATGGAAAGCTGTAATAGCAGGCTTAATGCTGATTATGATGACTTGGTACTATACCGACCATATCCGCGACAAGAAATTTGTGCCATTTTTCGCCAACGATATTCTCCCGGTCTATATCCTGCACTACCAAGACAGGTTGATCGAGCTTGAAAAAGAGCAGAAGCTTAATGAATACCTAGCGCTTACATCGGAGTTTGTAGGTTATCTACCGGACTATTTCTTTGAGCTCAAAAGCTCACACAGGGCCATCTATTCCAATGAAGCGCAATGCTGCCGCTTGGTCGCAAACCTAATAAAGATGCACGCTTCTATACTGGAAGCTACCGGCAACAAAGCGGAGAGCGCCAAATACTATGAGCGCATCAATATTTTGACGGGTATTGCAGATGATTTCAACAAACGAACAGGGAAATGATAGAGCTCTCCATCGTAATGCCTTGCCTGAATGAAGAAAGGACCGTTGGCGTTTGCATAGAAAAAGCCCTTGGCTTTTTGCATAGCAACGGGATCGCGGGCGAAGTGGTCATTGGCGACAATGGCTCTACGGACGATAGTGTGCGCATCGCGGAAAGCTTGGGCGCGCGGGTGGCCGCGACGGCCAAAAAAGGCTACGGGTTTGCGCTGATGGCGGGCATAAAGGCCGCTCAGGGACGTTACATCATCATGGGCGATGCCGACGACAGCTACGATTTTTCGGCACTGGGAGAGATGCTGGAAAAATTGCGCGCTGGCCATGACTTGGTGATGGGCAACCGATTCCAAGGGGGTATAAAACCGGGCGCTATGCCTTTTTTGCACCGTTATCTGGGCAATCCGGTGCTTTCGATGCTGGGCAGGCTTTTTTTCAAAATACCAGTACGGGATTTCCACTGCGGCTTGCGCGGCTTTTCAAAAGAGGCTTACAGTCGCTTGAACATGCAGACCGGTGGTATGGAATTCGCTTCGGAACTGGTGGTAAAAGCTTCGTTACAGAAATTTAAAATTGCGGAGGTTCCTGTCATTTTGTACCCCGATGGCCGCGACCGGAAGCCGCATTTGCGCACCTGGTCGGATGGTTGGCGGCACCTGCGTTTTCTGTTGCTGCACAGCCCCGATTGGCTTTTTTTGTACCCGGGGTTGTTTCTGTTGCTAATCGGCATTACAGGTGCAGCCATATTGAGCTTTGGCGACATTCGAATAGAGCATGTAAGGCTGGGCATACATACCCTCTTGTATGCCTATCTTTTTATCATGGTGGGCTTCCATTTTCTGTCATTCTTTATGGTATCTAGGCTATTCGGGATAGACACGCAGCTGTTTCCACAGCCAAAAGAATACCATAAAGTGCGCAAACTCGTCACCTTGGAAACGGGTTTGATTGTTGGATTTATCCTGCTTTTGGCGGGTATATTTTTATCCGCCATCAACATTTATGACTGGAAACAAACGGGCTTCGGTGACTTGGAGCCCAACCACAACCTGCGCTTGTTGTTTCCTTCCATTACCTTTATCCTCATCGGGATAGAAATAATCCTAGCCAGTTTCATCCTGAGTTTCATCAAAATTTCTATCCGGCAAGAGGAGGATTAATGTAAGCATTTGGTAAAAATTAGTTTGAACTAATTTTTACCAAACGTCTTGATTTTCATTGCCTTTTGCTTTTTGCAATTTTGCCCTTTTACTTATGAGCTCTGACATATCAAAACTGGAAAAAAGCCGCTGGGACAAATGGTGGATAAAGCTCCACCAGCGCACTTCTCACAGCACCCGGGTGCGGCAGCTGGCGCGCATCTTCAGCGGCATTATGGAAGATGGAAAAAACGTAAAGGTGAAATGCCTCGACGTGGGTTGTGGCGACATGCAAATAGCGGAGCTGATTGCCGCCGCCAATGCCAAAACGATCTGGACTTGCCTGGATATTTACCCCTTGCCCGAAGACCTGAAGTCGCAGGAAAAATGGCAGAAATACCGATCATTTGATGGGCAACACATTCCAACCGAAGACCAATCCTTCGATTATGTGCTGCTCTGCGATGTGCTGCACCACAGCCTCGATCCCGCGCTAGTGTTGCGCGAATGCGCCCGCGTGGGCAAGAAAATCATCGTAAAAGACCATTACCAGTACGGCTACTTTTCAAACCTGATCCTGAAATGGATGGATCGTTTTGGCAACCAAGCTTATGGGGTGCATATCCCAGGAAAGTATTTTTCGGTGGACGGTTTTTCGGCACTGTGCCGGAAATGCGGGCTGGAGATTGTGCAGCAGAAGGCTGGGATTCAGTTGTACGGGCATTTGCCGGTGCTGCGGCGGGTGTTGCGGAAGGAATGGCAGTTTTGGGCGGTGCTGGAAAATCAAGACGCCACATCAAAACTCAAATAAAACACTGTCCCCTCCCCTTCTTTGGATTCAACATCTATTGTGCCTCCATGTGACTGCACAATATTCAACGTAGCCGCAAGTCCCAAGCCCATACCGCTTGATTTGGAAGTGAAATAGGGTTCGAACAGGCGGTCGACAAAAGCAGGGCTGATGCCGCAGCCATTGTCTGTTATGGATACCATAAGTTTTTGAGCGGCTCTTTCTGTGCTTATTTGGAGGATGCCCTTCGTTTCATCCATGGCTTCCACGGCATTCACCACAATATTGGTCAATGCAATTTGCATCTTTTCCGCATCGATCAAGACCATATCATTGTCATTCGAATAGCTGGTAGCCAACTTTATTTTCTTGAGCGCAAGCCGGTCTTTAGCCTCTTCCAGTGTTTGTCGCAGTATTTCCTGCATGGAACAGGGCTTCAGATTCAGTGCCGTTGGTTTGGAGGAATCGAGCAGTTGGGTGACCAAATTATCGATCCGCTTGGCATTCCGTTTTATGATGTCCAGGTAGTCCTTAAAATCATTGTTTTCTGGCAGCTCAGCGTAGAAGCCTTCCAGGGCGAGGCCGATATTGGTGAGCGGGTTGCGCACTTCATGGGCCAGCATGAGCATGAACCGACGCGTAGCTTCCATTTTTTCTGAAAGCATGGTGGCCCGTTCTTCGCGGATTTTTGCCGTCAGGTCGTGCAACACTCCCTGGCAATAGCGTTTGCCATGACGATCCGATTGCATGGTCGCGAACAAAGTACAAATACGCCTTTCATTGTTTTTGGTGCGCAATTCAATTTTCTTTCCTGAAATTTCGTTGTCTTTTGCCAAGGCTCTTTCAATGCTCTCCCCCTCTTCTTTATTGGCGAATAGATCCGTGCTTTTCATTTGAAGGAGCTCATGCACTTCAAAGCCAGTTAGGCTAACCGCTGAATTACTCACGCTCATCAGCCTGCCGGACTCATCGGCAATGAATATCATGTCCTGGGATTTCTCGAATACCGTGCGGAATTTGACTTCGTTTTCCTTTGCTGCCTTG
Organism: Chitinophagales bacterium; assembly: GCA_038246345.1. Taxonomy (GTDB): domain Bacteria; phylum Bacteroidota; class Bacteroidia; order Chitinophagales; family Saprospiraceae; genus M3007. The sequence goes on along the minus strand of JBBRWA010000137.1, from coordinate 6,424 downwards.
ATCATGGCTGCCTGGGCCAGGGAATAACGTATGCTCCGTTCCAGTCCATCAGCGCTAAGGCTGCCTTTAAGCAGGAAGTCGAAGGCACCCAATTCTGTCGCCGCTTCATCTACCTCCTGATTGTTCACGCCAGTCAACAAGATCATCGGTTCCTCGCATTGTGCTTTTATTGCTTCGCGAATGAGGGAAAGACCGTTGTTAGAACCCAGAAAGTAGTCGATGATGTACACATCGTGTGCGCGCTTTTTTATCTGCTCCAGCCCTAATTGATAGCTTGAAGCCCAAGCCACTTCAAATTGACTCCCAGGGATGTCGCGCAAGCTGTGGGAGGTCAGTAAAAAGTCGTCTTCATCATCGTCCACGATTAGTACGCGGATCCTTTTGTCCTTGTTCATATTAGGTATTATTTATTGTTCATGGGCAGTGAAACCAGTTCAAACCAAAAGCTGTTGAGTTGAGCAATCACCGTCACCAGCCCTTTAAAGGACACTGGTTTGGTGATAAAGCAATTTACCCCGAGATTATAGCTGCGCAACACATCTTCCTCAGCTTGTGAGGTGGAAAATATCGAAACGGGTATTGATTTCAGGTTATCATCTTTTTTTATTGCCTTTAGGGCTTCCCGGCCGTCCATGCGCGGCATGTTCAGGTCGAGAAGGATGAGCCCGGGCCTGGGGCAGCTTTCCTGGTCGGTATAGGCACCCCGACGGTTTAAATAGTCCAGCAGTTCCACCCCGTCTTTTACAAAGAATAAGTCGTTTGGTACTTGAAGTTCTTCAAAAGCTTCTCTGGTCATAAGCCGATCGTCCGCATCGTCGTCTGCAATTAAGATCACTAAATTCTTGTCGTTTTTCATAAAATGGATATTAGCTTAAACTCTCACAATGTACTTACAGTACTGAAATAATGATCAGCTTTTTTTCGCGTCTCGTTGAATTGGCGCGTTGCGAGCACGATGTGAAAAGTTGCGCCATTGCCCAGAGATGATTCCGCCCAGATGATTCCGCCGTGGTTTTGTGCCACTTTTTTACAAATTGCCAATCCAATACCTGTTCCCTCATATTCGGAACGCCCGTGCAGGCGTTTGAACGGTGTAAAGATCATTTCGGCATAGTCACTTTCAAAGCCAATCCCATTGTCTTCAATTTGAATGTGTACATAATCTTGTGTTAGGTCTAAGCCATATTCTTGTTTTTGCGCGTCTGACAATATTTCATTTTTTATTTGGATAACGGCGGATTTGTTTTCGTTTGTAAATTTTAAGGAGTTGGTTGCGAAGTTTAAAAACAATTGGTGCATCTGGGTTGGTATGGCATCGATGGTTGGCAAGGGCGTGTGGTTGATGACCGCTGATTTTTGCGCCATGGTTATTTCCAAATCCGTGATGACGTCTAAGAGGATGTCATTCAGGTTGGTGGGCTTGAAATACCCTTCATCGCGTTTGGTGCGCGAGAGGGCTAACAGGTTTTCAATGAGCATGCGCATCCTGCTTGTTGCATCGATAATGCGGTTTAAATAAAGTGCACAATCAGCGTGCAGACTTTCGCCGAATTTGTCTTTCAATCGCTCGCTGAACGTAGTGATTTTTCGAAGCGGTTCTTGCAAGTCATGTGATGCTACATAAGCAAACTCTTCCATTTCATTGTAGGAGTTGGCGAGCTCTGTAATTTTGGTCTCCAGGCTTTTCTGGATGTTTTTCATTTTGGTGATATTGGCCGTAGAGCCTATGGCGAGGGCTGGTTTGCCATCTTTCCAGTTGATGACACGGGTGCGTGTGATGACATGCACCGTTTTCCCTGTGTAGGTGACCAACGTGATTTCCAACGGCTCTGGCTGCTCTGGCCCGGTGAGTGTTTCAATTCCGTACACCATATCGTTGGCGAGGTCTTTGTATGCTGGTTCCAAATGGTTGAAATACTGTTCCATGGGCATCCAATCATGGTTCCGCATAGAGACTGGGTATTCCAGCATGTCCCAAAAACCGTCAGACCATTTTACTTTGTTTTTCAGCATATCCCATTCCCAGGCGCCAAAAGCAAAAGATACTTCTGCTGCGCGCGCTACTACTTCCAATTCCAGGGCGCGCGCTTCCAGCATTACTTTTTCAGTTATATCCTCTGATACACAAAAATACTCCGACGGAGTACCATCTTCATGGTGTTTGAATACGGAGACCGAGGTTTCCAGGTAAACAATATTGCCTTCTTTCGCTTTGAGCTTCACCTTTAACTTAATGGCTTCTTCGTTTTTGAGAAAAGGTAGCCGTTGACCAACTTCCAACATACTTTGAATGTCTCCTTCGTCCATCATATCCATCCATCCGCCTTCCATCTCCTGCAAGTCGTCCAGATCAAGTCCTAAAAATTCGGTGACTTTGCGGTTGGCATACAACAACATGAAATTGGATGCCTTGATGATAAAAACCAGATAGGGCATGTCCTGGCTGATTTTTCGAAAGATGCCCATTCCAATTTCTTGAGGGCTGTACTCTGGTGATTTGAAATAATCTTTTGAATACATGGCACACAATTTCTAGATTAAATATTATAGTATTTTATTTTATTGTACAGGGTTTTCCTATCGATATTTAGCAATTCAGCTGCTTTGCTTTTGTTGAAATTCGTTTGGCGCAAGGCATTCAGGATGACTTCACTTTCCGCTTCAATGGCCGCATTTTTCAGGCTTACCGGCATTTTTGAATGTTCGACCGCAGTTGGTATCGCAGCCCCTGGCGTGATCTGCTCCTGTGTTTGGTCACTGATCTCTGTAAACAGCAATTTTTCGTGGTTTACGATTTCAAAGGGCAGGTGTTTGGAATGTATTAATTCGCTGTTACACAATAGGGTTGCCCTTTTGAGCACGTTTTTCAATTCCCGCAAATTGCCGTACCAAGGGTAAAAATTGAACAAATCCGCTACACCTTGGGAAAAACCTGCCACATTTTTGCCCAATTCAGCGTTTATTTGCTCCAGAAAGTAGGCTGCAAACATCATAATGTCTGGCCCGCGCTCGCGCAAGGGCGGCACATCAATACTGAATTCGTTGAAGCGGTGGTAGAGGTCTTCGCGAAATTTTCCGTTGCGGCTGGTGTCCCACAGCTTTTCGTTGCTGGCGATGATGATGCGCACATCGATATCGATTTGTTTGCTGCCACCAATGCGGCGCAATTGGCGCTCCTGCACTACCCGCAGCAGGGAGACTTGCACATCATAAGATAAATTGGATACTTCATCCAGAAAAAGCGTGCCGCCGTTGGCGCGTTCGAAGTGGCCGATTTTTTGTTCAATAGCGCCTGTGAACGCGCCTTTTTCGTGTCCGAACAGTTCGCTGCCCGCGAGTTGCGGCGAAATGGCACCACAATCCATGGCGAGGAAAGGCTGCTTCGCCCGATTGCTCAAGCGGTGTATCTCACTGGCAACTCCTTCTTTCCCCGACCCGCTTTCGCCGTAAATGATGACGCTGTAACTGGTCGGGGCAACAAGTTGAATCTGTTTTTTGAGGTTTTGGGATACGGCGCTATCCCCAAAAATATACCCGTGCTGGGGTTTTGTGTTGCGCTGACGAGCAGCTTTAGCAGGCACTGGCAGACCTTCGCCGGGCAACACGTTTGTAGTTTCAGCTGTTGCGGCGGGTGTTTCCAGTGCGCGTTGGATGGTATGCAATATTTCTTCCGGGAAAAGCGGCTTGGTGAGGTAATCAAAAGCGCCCAATTTCATAACATTGATGGCTATTTTGATATCAGAGTAGCCCGTCATGATAATCACTGGAATATTGGGGTACTTTTCTTTGATGAGGGTGAGCATTACAGCACCGTCCATTTTTCCCAGTCGAAAATCGCTCAGCACCAAATCCGGTTTGAAACTGTCCAATAAATCAAGCCCTTTCGAACCGTCTGTTGCATATTCTGTTTCGTATCCTTTTTTAGTAAGATAGCGTTTCAGCAGCAGGCAGATGTCTATTTCATCATCGATTATGAGTATTTTTTGCATGGACTGGTTTGTTTTCACGTTAAGTTACTGTTTGAAATGGAAGAATATATGCTCAAGGTGCCTATGTGCTATTTCATCAGACTTGCCTGCGGAGCGTTGCAATGGGGATGTGGAGTAGATCGCGGTATTTAGCCACCGTACGGCGCGCCACAGGATACCCTTTTTCTGCCAGTAATTTGCAGATTTCGGTGTCATTCAAGGGGAAAGATTTTGCTTCAACGGCAATAATGTCCATGAGACAATCCTGAATATCCTGGTTGTTCAGTTCACGTCCGTCCATTGCGGTGAAGGTATGGGTAAAAAGATCTTTTAGGTTGATATTGCCAAAAGGGGTTTGAGCATATTTGGCACTGGTAACCCTGGAGACCGTGCTAATGTCCATATCGACATAGGCTGCCACATCGCGCAGCACCATTGGCTTGAGCATTTTGACATCGCCACTCAGAAAAAAATCGCGTTGCAATACAGCAATGACCCGCATAATCCGAAGCATCGTATCGTCGCGTTGCCGGAGTGCTTCGATCAACCAGCTGGCATCTTCCATTTTTTTATGGATAAACTGTGCCGCTTTTTTGTCGTGGGTCTCTTTGAGCATTTCATCCAGGCCTTCTGTAATTTTGAGTGTTTCAGCCCTGCCATTGGCTAAAGTGCAAAAGATGTCATTGCCATCAATTTCCACCACGTATTCAGGCATGATGATGTCACTGTTCAGGGGTTCTGCATCCGCCATGCCGCGCAGCGGTCTTGGATTAAGGTCTGTGATGTATTCAATGGCATAGCTAAGGTCTTCATCATCAATTTTCAATGCTTTTTTGATCGACACATAATCATGGGCGGCCAATGCCTCCATGTGATCGTTGATCAGCCGCAGGGGGAGCTCCACGCGGAAGCCTTGTGCCTGGTGGCGCTGCAACTGCAACAAAAGGCATTCTTTCAGGTTGCGGGCGCCGATGCCGGGAGGGTCTAATTGTTGTACCACCAGCAGTGCTTCCTGCAATTCTCCATCGTTGAAATAACTGCTTTTGGAAAAAGAAATATCATCGGCCAGGGTGTCCAAATCTGTTAGCAAAAAACCGGCATCGTCGAGAGAATCAATAAGGTAGGTGCACAGGGTGCGCAGCCGCTCGTCGATGGTTAAAAAGCTGCACTGCAATTTCAATTCTGCGCGAATATCGGTCATCTGCACCGCTGGCGCCTGGTACTGGTCTTCCGATTCGTACCCCCGTTCCGTTTTTGTGTTGTAATCGGGTATTTCGTCGTCAAGCCCCCTGAAATCGAGCGGATTATCGTCTTCTCCGGAGCTGGTTTCTCCTGAAAGCTCTTGCTCTTCCACGGACTCAGAAAATTCGTTATCGGGGCGCAATTCTAAAAAAGGGTTTTCGTCGAGCGCCGTTTGGAGATAATTTTCAAGCTCCAATACATTCAGGTGCAGCAAATTCAGGAATTGAATTTGCTGCGGCAATATTTTAAGCGTTTGCGTCTGTGCCTGCTTCTGTACGTTCGACTGATGTTGCATGCGTTGGTTTTTTATATATTTGCAATTATATAACAAGAGAATCCATGCACTGGACCCGACAATCAAGTATTTATGTTTATTTAACAATAGGAACCCTCTTGTTTCTGGAATTCTATTCCTTTTTTCAATTTTCGCAATTTAAGAAATATACCCAATATGTAGAGCATACTTACAAGGTAATGAATTCCACGGAGCGCCTGAAAGCAAGCATTTTAAAGTTGGTGACATTGAGGCGAGGTTACATTATTGAACAAACGCCTGAAGGAAAAGAACAAATATTGTCGGAAGGCCAATCCCTCGATGCCTTAACGGATTCATTGGAATGGCTTATCATTGACAACCCGGTTCAAAACAAAAACATCAGGCAAATTCGGGAGTTGATAGGATTATCAGGTTTGCATTCTCATAAGTGGTTTGATACCAATGAAACGAGTATTCCGGTGGATTCTATGAAAGCTGATATCCGCCGGGTAAAACCACTTGTAGAAAACGCCTTTGTAACGCTGGACAAGATGCGCGAAATTGAGGACAATTTTCTTATAATGCGTAATACTTTGCAAAGTGATTCCGGGGGCACGGTTCCCGTCTTGCTGCTCCTGACAGGATTAATGGCCATTACCATACTGCTTTACGCCTTCTACCTCCTCAGCATCGATTTTAAAGCGCGTTTAGGTGCAGAAATAGCCCTTGAAAAAAACGTGCAATATCTCCACCTGGCCAATGAAGAACTGGAACGTTTCGCCTTCATCGCATCCCACAACCTGAAGGAGCCGCTGCACAAAGCACGCACTTTCATCAGCAGGGTATTAGAACGTGAATCGTCAACAGACAACAAATCACCGGAGCTGAACAAAGTGGAGATGTCGCTGGGTCGCTTGCAAACCATGCTTGACGACCTGCTAACGTACACCAATCTTCT
>JBBRWA010000136.1:0-14781 GCA_038246345.1 Chitinophagales bacterium | reverse complement strand
GCATTCACCACAACTGTCCGTACTAGCGAACAAGCGTTTTGATCGGTAACTTCAACGGTGTAAGTACCTGGAGCAAGGTTGGTAATGCCTTGGGTGGTAGCGTTTGTACTCCACAGATATGTATAGGAACCACTGCCGCCCGTTGGATTGGCTATTGCTGTACCATTGTTGGCCCCGGCAAAAGTCTCATGTGTTGCGCTTGCATTGCCAAACAATTGGGTCGGCTCCAGAATTTCAATATCAAGGGAGGCGGGGCAATTGTTCGCATCGGTGACGTTTACGGTATAGGTACCAGCACTGAGTCCGGATATTGATTGCGTCATTGCGCCATTGCTCCAAAGGAAAGTTAATGGTTCCGCACCACCGATCTGATCAACGGTAGCAACGCCATTGGCATCATCAAAGCAAGTAACATTTTGTCCAGAAATGGTTGCGGCAAGGGCACAATCAAAGGCATTGACAGTAACCGTTCTTACTACGATACAACCGTTTGCATCGCCAACCGTCACCATGTAGTTGCCTGGTGCCAGGTCTGTAATGTTTTGTGTGTTCGCGCCATTGCTCCATAAATAAGTATAGCCAGCCGTTCCACCTGTTGGGTTCGTAGAAATACTTCCGTCATTCACACCGCTCAAACTTTGATGGCCAACCATAATGTTGGCAAGTAAGATATTCGGTTGTGTAATGGTTGCTGAAACAGAAGCTGTGCAATTTTCGCCATCTGTTAGCGTCACGAGATAAACCCCGGCGCTCAAATTGGCATTTGTTGCCATGGTACCGCCATTGCTCCACGCATAGCTGTAAGTACCGTTGCCACCAAGACCTGCCACAGTTGCAGCGCCACTGGAGCCACCGAAGCACAAAACATTGCTTTGGTTGGACAAGTCGGCTGAAACCTGAGAACTTTGAGCAACCGTTGCTGCTGCTGTTGAGGTACAGCCGTTGCTGCTATTAGATACCAAAAGGAGATAGCTGCCGACAGCATTAACCAGCGGTGAATCCGTATTTTCTCCTTCAATAATATTGCCGTCCGTCGTCGTCCAGCTATAGGAGATATTATTGCCTTGCGCTGAGGCCGTACCATTTAATACCATTTGTGCGGTATTACAATTCAAGTTGCCCGGTGCTACTGCGGAGGCGGTAGGCGGTGCTGTGTTGTCGGCTACAATAACGGACGTCGCTGATGTACATCCGTTGTCAGGGTCTGTAACGACGAGGTTGTATTGTCCCGAAACACCAATGATAAAGGTCGAAGTATCGGCTGTAAACCCATTCGGGCCAACCCAGGAATACGTGGCGTTGGTATCAAGGGTGTTTCCAAGTACGGTTGAGAGATCAAGCACACAGGTGAGCGCATCCGCTGTAGCAGTAGCGCCAGGGCCGTCTGTACTTACAATGACAGTGGCTGTAGCTGTATTGGAACAGCCTGTGATGGTATCATTCACCACTACATTGTATGTGCCGGAAGTGTCGACAGTTGGGCTTTGCAGCGTGGAAGTGTACCCGTTCGGGCCTGTCCAAACAAAGGTTGGGTTGCCAGAATTGGTCGAAGTGCTTAACACGATTGTATCCGCTACACACGTCAGCGAGCCGCCGGTGGTAGAAAGACTGGGTGGGGTATTATACCCGGTTACGCTTGTCGTGGAAGTTTTGGTACAGCCGTTTGTCGTATTTGTAACAATCAAGGTGTACACTGCAGGTGCGCCCACAACTGGGCTAAGCGTATTCCCACCAGAAACGATGGTACCACCAGTCCAGGTGTAGGCATAGTTACTACCCGAAGAACCGCTTCCTTGCAGGGTGTCGAGCGGAATAGGGCATGACACTATGCCAGCAGCGCCGGCATCTGCTGTAGGCTGCGTCAAATTTGCAGTCACCGATGTCGCAAGAAAGGCCGTGCAGGTGGTTACAGCATTGGTAATTTGAAAAGTGTAGTTCCCGGCAGCATTTACAACTGGGGTCAAAGTAGTACCTCCAGATACTATGTTTCCACCATTGGAAGCATACCATTGGTAGGAAAAGTCAGGCCCGCTATCTGAGCCAGCAGCGTTCAATTGGATGCTGGTTTGTGCGCAAGTAATCGTTCCTGGAGGGGCAATTGCTGCTGTTGGGTAAACAGGCGGTGCTACTGTTTGCACGACGGTTGTGGTGCAACCACTTGCATCCGTTACGGTTGCTTTATACTGACCAGGGCTTAGACCTGTTGCCGTCTCCGTATTTTGGCCATTCTGCCAATGGTAACTATAATTGGAGTCCCATCCTCCTACACCCGAGATGGTAATGCTACCAAAAACTCCATTGCAGCCGACCAATGTCATGTCAACAACTTCGGCGTTGAGTGGCAATGCGGGGGCAAGTACTTCAATTGGGTCAGAGACAAAGGTGATGCCTCCAGAAGTGATGGATACAGTATAGATACCAGCGGGAATATTGTTCAAATCTTGCGTCACTTGTCCACTGCTCCAACTATATGTGTATGTGCCGGTGCCGCCACCTGGTGAAATGTCGATTGCACCAGTATTGGTATTGATACATTTTACATTGGTCGAGCTGTTCAAGTTGTACGTTATGGGTGGTGCTGCACAGCGAGTGTTTCTGAAATTCCAAAGGGCAGTTGCCGACAACTGGCCGGCAACATACACTTTTTTGTCTGCTGGGCAAATGCAGTATATTGTTGGGAAATAAGTAATGGCATATTGGTTGGCAATACTTGCGCTTTCAATTATCGGGTAAGGCGTGCCCGTAACCCAGTCGCCTTGCGTTCCGCCGACACATCCTGAAGGTCCGTATAAGCAAGCAGTGTTTGTCGCTGCATCACCCTCAATAAAGAAGCAATATACTTCATTGGTGCCGCCAGGCCCGCGCGCTTCCCAGAGATCTCTAAATGCGTGTGTGTTGTGGTAGTTCCAACAAGGCCCGCACCAGGTAGCGGAAATGTCGAGGTATACTGTTTTGCCAGCATTCAACAGATCATAAAGGTTGTGCGAAGTGCCATCCAGGTCGGTGGCGGTAAAATCCGGTGCGATAGTGCCATTGGGAAGTTGGGCAAAGGACACGGTCCAACAACTCAGGCATAAGGTGCAGAGTAAAAAGAATCTTTTCATAGAAATTAAGCTGGGAAATATTGTGGTGAAATTCGAAGTCGAAATGTAGAACAATTTCAAGAATTATTCAAAGTAAGATATGATATTTTGCGAAAATTGCACTTTTTAGGACAAAAAATATGATCTCAAGTATCATATCCATCGATGAACTTATTCATAGATATTTGATGAACAAGACGCTAATCTTCCATTTTATAAGAAAATACAGCGCTCCCGTTTCCTGCCACAACAAGTTTTTGTTGCCCAAAAAAACAAATGCTAAAAGGAGTATTACCCGCCAGAGGAAAGCCCTTGACAACTTTCCCAGCCAAATCAAACATGGTGATTTTCCCACCCAAAGTTGAACACAAGCCCAAACCTGAATCCACTGGAAAAACGGCATCAGGGCTAGCAATTATTTGCTGTGAAAATGTTTTTTGAGCCTTGCCAGACATTATTTTATAAACGGTCAATTGTTTTCCCAGTAAGAGCGCCACACCAGGTTTGCCATCAACCAAAAAGCTCGTTGCCAATAAAGGGACATTTGTTTGTCTCCCGATCAAACTTTGGGTAGAAATTTTTCCTTCAAGGTCGCAGCTGACCATGAGCCCTTCATTGCTGATGCAGACAATGCGGGGTTTAATTGTAGATTTATCTAAAAAAACACCATTGCTAAATGTACCTGGCAAAGAAACCTTTGGAAAACGCAATTTCCCGTCGCGTCCGAAAACAGACAAGCCCCCGTTTTCATTCAAGATCGCGAGGTAATCTTTGCCCAGGTGTTGAAAATGCAAGATATCCGAGATGGCATTGCCTATGTTTGTTTGCGGATTCCAGCCGTCTAAGGCTCGACCATAGGCGTCGAAACCATAGGCGTTCCCATTTTCACAACATACAAAGTAACTGAAAGCCAAGTTCTTATCAAAATTTACGGCGCACAGACCAGTTCTTGCCAATGCTTTAAGTCGGAGCGGGTAGCCCTGTACTTCAGTGCCTTTTTCATCAACAATCCAAACCTGAGATTTTGTGTTAAACAGATAGCAATTTCGCCCGTTTTGAAAAAAATCTATGCCCTTGATTGTAGAGATGATTTTGTCGCCGATGGGTTTTTGCCAGGCAATTTCACCGCCTGGCTTGAGGCAATACAGTTGTGATTGATTGTCCTGGACCAGAATAGCCGCTCCTTCGGGCATGCCAGGTTGAGAAATGATAAAAGTTGGGGTGACGGCAGGAGCCCCCAAGGCTGTTTTCCAGAAAACATTGGATTTTGGAGTTTGAATACTTTGTTTTTGCGTCGACAATGCTACCTCCATTTTTCGCCCAAAGGAGGGTGTTATTTCTGCCCCCACCCACCCTATTTGAGCAAATGCTTTGATATCAGCTTCCCTGGTCTTTTGTATTGCTTTATCTTGAAATAATTGATGCAAAATCCGGGGCAAGTACCCGCCGTTCAAAACCACTAAGCCGCGGCCTCCTTGCTCAAGTTGTTGTACCAACTGTAGGAAATCGATGTTTTGAGCCAGGGTTTGATTACCAATGTATTTTTCAAGAAAAATTTCAAGCGCAGCTCTATTGGGTGCTATGGCCACATACTTCCCCAAATGGGCGAAGTATGGATTTTGGAATGCCGCATCCTTATCCGAAAAGAAGGGCGTTAACAAGGATTGGCCCTGAAACCCAAAGGCATCAAACATCCCGATATGTTCATGCGCCAACAGCCCCCTTGTTTGCCCGTACGATTCCAGGGCTTTTATGGCCTTCGTACTATCGCGGACGGCCAAAAGCAATAGCCTGTCGTCTGTCATCGATTCAGATAGCGGCTCTGTGACCACCAAGGCGGCCTCCTCCCCTACCCAAGGTATGACAAAACGGGTAAAGTCCGGGCTCAAATTACCAGACAACTGTTTAAAAAACAAGGACTTATTATCAAAACCAGCCCAAGCCACTAGTGCCGTATTATCGGGAAAAAGGTTGTAAATTTCTTTGCGACCAGCGCCTCTCCAAGTTCCCATTTCGGCGAGAAAGGCGCTAGGTTCAAAAATAGCTGTCGTTTTTTCGCCATCCCAGGCAATACCAAACCAAACAATATTTTCAGATACTGTTTGGATTATCGACCTGGCCATTGGGTACAAGCTGCCTTTATTCTGGGCTTGCCATTTTTCTGGTCGGAAAAAGAATCGGAGGCTTGCATCCTGGTTCAAATCACCCAGGTATCGGTTATCGGCCCACCATCCCCGATTGTTTTCCAGTTGGGTCAATGCGTCTTCCACCAAATAGGAAAATCGGGAAAAAATCAACAATCTGCCTTTCCTGGCTACAACAATACGCTCATTTTCTGCCAGGTGAACGGTAAATAAAGTCTGACTTCTAAATTGGTATGGAAAGAATTTTTGGGTTATCCCATTGGATTTCAAGGCTTTTTCAAGGGGGAATACACTGTCTAATTCCAATACAAACAGTGCTTGCAGGCTGTCTGCCGGATGCAGGGAGAATGCCGCCAGCAATTTGTTTTGTGCAAATGAAGTCCTTGCCGGAGCTACGTGCTGAAACAAGCGGCTTATTGCAGCAATTTCAGACCAACAATTTTGAAACAAGGTAGTTTGTAATACATTTTTCCAAGTATTGTCACTTACGCGCTGCACTTGATTGCCCGCCTTTACCAAGCCGTTAAATTCAATTAACACAGAAGCCTGGGAAGGAACAGCCCTGAAAGCACCTTGGTTATGCGGCATCAAGAATATATAGGCTATCAAAAGCGCCAATATTATGCTGGTCAAGGCCAAACGCACCCTGGGTTGGGATAAAAAAGCTTTCATCGTTCTACTCATTTGAGTGCGAAGTAGGGATTTTTTTTGAAATAAGCCTGAATGAAAATTGTTGTCCCTTATTTTTGCGCGATGGAACAAGTTTTGCAAAACACGAAATTAGGGCTCAAGCTCCCAACCGATCCACGCTGGGCGCACTTGGCCGAAATGGATTTGGAAGAAATACTAACGGATCACGCTTATTGCGAACAAAAAGCTACGTCTTCGTGCATTTCGCTGATACAGGCTTATCCAGAGCGGATCGAATTGGTCGCAAAGCTGGCCCCTATTGCCACAGAAGAATGGGGTCATTTCAGGATGGTTTTAACAGAGCTCAATAAGCGAAATTTATCCTTGGGCCGACAGCGCAAAGATGAATATGTGAACCAATTGATTGCTTTCCGACCTAAAGGCCTGTCAAGGGAAGAAGCGCTATTGGAGAAATTACTGACTTTCGCGTTGATAGAAGCGCGGAGCTGCGAACGATTCAGGCTATTATCGCTGTACTGTTCCGATGAGGCGTTACGGGGTTGGTATCATAAGTTTATGGTGGCAGAAGCCGAACACTATCGGCTATTTTTGGATTTGGCGGAATTGTATTTTGGAAAAGAGCGCAGCTGGGTGCGCTGGCAAGAGTACCTGCTTGCAGAGGCTATAATCATGCAAAATCTGGTGCCTAGAAGCGACCGGATGCATTGACCTGATAATATTTCAACTCCAGCCTTTTACTTTGTTGATCTTGCCTTCGTCCCCAAAAAGTTCTTTAGAAACTTTATTGTAGGCGGCGGCGGCTTCTTCCGCAGTGTCGTACATACCAATATGTTTGGCTTTGCCGGCAATGGAAATTACTGCCCGATACCGTTTATGTTCCCGGTAAACACCAGTATAGCCAGTGCCGCTGCTTGTTTTTCGCTGCCTGCTGGCAACAGAGCGGGACCGATAAGCCAAATTTTCGACCCTGCAGTCAAGTTTGTCGCCATTTTTTGCACCAACCAGCCGTCGAACCTTATCTTTTTGATCGAGCAGGAATTTCTCCGCAATAATTTTGTGCAAATAATGGGTTTCGGTTTTGAATGTTCCGTCGGCTTTTCTCCATGTTTTTTGAAAAACAGCGCAGCCGCTGGAATGCATTCGAAGGTTGTGGATCAGATCTATCTCAACAAGATAAGGATCTGTGGTGAGCCATTCGTATGCTTGGCTGTCCAAGAGAACGGACTCTTCTGAATTTTTGAGCTTGACCTTGTAAATCACGGTATAGATTTTATTCGGTTTTGGAAAAAATGTTTTGCTTGGATTAGGGATCTATTGAAAGTTAAAAAAAGAGGCGGTTGAGGGCACCACAAAACGAACAATATGGCTGAACCAAAAACAGTAAAACGGGATGTTTAATTGAAGATTTATCTACAAATAAACAAGTTTTGGACCTGCTTGCGAAAATGTTTTGATTCTTAAATCGTAAATTTACAAAAAATATGTTGTTTTTTGGCTAAAATCCCTATATTCAACCATTATCCCTTCAGTGAGGTTATCGTATACGCAAAGTTACATAATTTTTAAATTAAAAGCGGAAGTTTATTTCCTGAAATCAACTATTGCCCCGATGAATACGCTTTTTTTGCTGCCAAATCAGAATATCAATGCTTAAATACTACCCACAAGGTCATCCAACACCTAACAATGCGTTCCAAGACATCAAACTTGTTTGCTGAAAATAATACGCAAGACTTTAGAATATAATTCTGTTAAAGCGTTAAAAAAAAGGCTTTTTTTTACGATAATTCTGCGCTCAATACAGATTTCTTGTAATTTTGCAATATATTAAACTTGTGGCACAACCTTTGTCACAATATTGCCGTTAATATTGCCGTTCCTACGGTTAAAATTATTTCAGTTACCTTCGTCTTCGAATTTCAAACAGTTATTACATGAAAAATTGGCAAAAATTCCTCGCATTCGCATTTATTGCTGCACTTTTTGTTCTTGAATCCTGCAATCGTGGCTATGGCTGCCCGGGTGCTGATTTATAATCGACCTGCATTCTATTATGAAAATTAATTGGTTGGAGCTCCGCTCGACAAATGATATTGACGATGTAATAAGACGTTCATTTTCAGTGCCTTGTCTTTTATTTAAGCATAGTACTCGTTGTGAAATAAGCGCCATCGCGAAGTATCGACTGGAAGATGATTGGGCTTTTGAAGAAGATACACTTGAAGCTTACTTTCTGGATCTTATCAAGTATCGCGAAGTATCCAGTTATATCGCCGAATCTTTTTCTGTACACCATGAATCACCACAAGCCTTGCTGATCTACAAAGGAGAATGTGTTTTTGATGCTTCTCATTTAGACATCAGCATTCCGGAGTTGAAAGAGGCCATGGCATTGGAAACCACCAATTAAGTTTCAGCTTTAGCAAATAAATAAATACCAAATTTGAATCGAGCCGCCAGGGAAACTGACGGCTCGATTCATTTTATGGTAGATAATTGATACAGACTATTAATTTTGCTGCGTGAAAAACCTCAGGCCGATTTGGAGATTTATGTTTTTTGCGGCGTACACTGCTGCTATTGTAGCTGAAATATGGCTCAAAAAACTCCTGCTAGGCGCTGATATACGGCGCTCTATGCGGATCAGGCGACGTTGGGCGACAAACCTGCTACGCGGAATCGGCGTGCGCTTGGTGACGTATGGCGTGCCCCCTAAGGCTCCCTGCATCCTCATCAGCAACCACCGTTCCTATCTCGATCCGATTTTAATGCTCCAGCATGTTCACGCATACCCTGTGGCAAAAGCTGAGTTGGCTAAATGGCCCATTATTGGGAAAGGTGCAGCATTGGCAGGTATCCTGTACCTGAAACGCGAAAATGTAAAAAGCCGCGCTGGAACGTTGCAAGCCATCAGCACTATTTTGGGATCCGGTTTTCAGGTAATAATTTTTCCGGAGGGCACTACCTCGGGGCTGCAAGGAACCCTGCCATTCAAGCGCGGCGTGTTTCAACTTGCGGCAAAAATGAATCATGCGATAGTGCCCGTCGCTGTTGTATTTGAAGAAGAAGAAGATTTTTGGGTCGGCAAAGAGTCCTTTCTCAGCCATGCTGGTAGAAGATTTAGAGAAAAAGAAATTAAGGTAACCCTACATTTCGGGCCGGAAATTCAAGGCGAATCACCTGAGACATTACTGAATAGTTCAAAAGCCTGGATAGACGCGCAACTTCAACCACGAACTGGATAATACCTGCAATGTCAATTTTAAAAACGCTCCGCGCCTTTTCCCGCTTGTTGTATTTCGCTGGCTACACCAGCCTAATAATCACCGAGATACTACTGCTCAACCTCCTCAGGGGCACCGACATGCGACGCTCCATGCGCATTAGAAGAAATTTTGTGCGGAACCTGCTCCCCGGCATCGGCGTTCGGCTCCACATACAAGGCGTAGTGCCCGACTATCCATGCATCTTGATGGGAAACCACCGTTCTTATCTGGATCCAGCAGTGCTCGTGCACGATGTAATCGCATTTCCAGTTTCAAAAGCCGAAGTAGCAAAATGGCCTATTGTCGGATACGGCGCGAAAGTTACAGGCATATTGTTTTTACAACGAGAAAGTACCACCAGCCGAAAAAAGACCCTTGAAGGCATCGCAACAAAGGTTCGAGCGGGATTTGCCGTAATGCTTTTCCCGGAAGGCACTACCCACGCCGATCCATTCTGCCGTGATTTCAAACCCGGAGGCTTCAAGCTTGCTGCACAAGAAGGCATCCCCATAGTACCGGTTGCCATAGAGTACCGGTCGCCAAAAGATTATTGGATAGGTGACGATACCTTCTTGCCACATTTTCTAAAACGATTTGCGGAAAAAGAAATGCATGTTTTTGTACGTTATGGCACCCCTATTCAGAGCGACGACCCTGAATACTTGAAAAACACTGCGAAAACCTGGATAAATGCGGAACTGCAGGCAATTCAAAAGAGTTTTACTTGATGCTTAGAAATAATCAGCAGTTGCTATACCTTTGCGGCGCAATGGCCCCGTAGTTCAACGGATAGAATATAGGTTTCCGGAACCTAAGATAGTGGTTCGATCCCACTCGGGGCTACTGAATACACCATGAGTCATTCCAAATTCCGGGATGGCTCATGCCTTTTTTACGAAAGCACTTTAAAAATTGGCAGCAATTTTGCCTATTATTATTAAAGTTCTTACGCCATGCATCTCGATAAAAACATGAAAGTTAACCTTTTTCTCGCGGCTTTAGTCGTGGTGGCCTCCTACGCCACTTGCAAAAACCTCCAAAAGTCGGTTGCTCCAGCCAATCAGCCCGTTGATGAAACGTCAAACTATTCAAATTCCGGGTACAATTGGAAAGCATCCCATGTAATTGAGGGTGACAACCCTGAACCAGGCATTTATCAAATAGCGCAAACACCTGCGCGTGTCTTGGTTCCGTGGGACAAAATAACCCCTCCAAGCACCAGCCGCAGGGCATTCATGGCGACAGGTTGGTGGAACATTCGTATGGCATACCAGCCGTCTGACACGACGGTACACATACATTACGAAGGAAAATCCCTCAAGTTCAGGGAAGATCAAACATTTGACATCCTCCAAGACGGAAAAGTGCAAGAAAGCGGGCATTGGAGTTATGACGATCCAAACAAAATTCTGTACATCGCTTGTAGCAATACCTACTTCAACAATAGCTGGAAATTGCAGGAAAATGGCTTTCGGATGGTTTGGATTGGCAATACCGATATCAATGTAACAGGCATCCAAATGCGGATGGATGGTTCAAAAACACCTCCGGGCGGGCAATAAAATCGCATTTTCGAGTCTTCAATGTACTGTCACACCTTGTCCGTGAAACACCTGTCTGCAATGAATAAAATAGCCTGGTTGATCCTTTTTTCGTGGTTAATTGTCAATTGCACAAATACTACCACAGATGCCCCCAAAAACACAACAATTAAGGTGATGGGTAACAAACCTAGCGCTCCGGATTGGGCGTCAAATGCAATCTTGTATGAGTGCAATATCCGACAATTCTCTCCTGAGGGTAACTTTGCAGGAGTCTCAAAACAACTTCAGCGAATAAAGGACCTGGGAGTGAATGTTTTGTGGCTCATGCCTATTCATCCTATCGGCTTAAAAAACCGGAAAGAAAGCCCTTCCGATCTTGGAAGCCCATATTCCGTTAGAGACTATTACGCCGTAAATCCTGACTTCGGTACACAGGACGATTTAAAAAACCTTGTAGGCAAAGCACATGAATTGGGTTTGAAAGTAATTCTCGACTGGGTGCCGAACCATACCTCCTGGGATGCCGTTTGGATGGATAAGCACCCCGAATATTACACTAAAATAGAGGGCAAACCAACAGCGCCCTTGAACGAGCATGGGGGCTCCACAGGTTGGGACGATTGCGCCGACTTGGATTATGGCAATAATGATCTGCGCTCAGCCATGATTGATGCCATGCAATACTGGATCAAAACTGTTGATATTGATGGGTATCGGGTAGATATGGCGGGGCTTGTGCCAAATGACTTTTGGGAAGCACTGGGCCCAGCCCTGGATTCCATCAAACCTGTTTTCATGCTGTCAGAATGGCAAGATGAGCCCGCCCATTTCAAATCTTGTTTTCAGTTTAATTATGGCTGGAAATGGAAAGACGTAACGAAGGACATTGCAGCAGGCAAACAAAATGCCATCGCCCTCGACACCTTGCTGGATTATCTGACCCGATTTTATCCAGAAGGCTATCAGCAAGTTTATTTCACCCAGAATCACGACGAAAATACCTGGAATGGCACAGAAGGCGAACTGTACGGCGAAGCCGCGGAAGTTTTTGACGTATTGATGTTTACCTGGCAAGGCATTCCAATGCTTTACAATGGGCAGGAAGACGGACTTTCCCAGCGCCTTGCTTTCTTCAAAAAAGACCCGATCCGCTGGGGGCAAAAGAACCGGACACCCTTTTTCCAGATACTCTGTGATTTGCGGAACAACAACAAAGCATTGAGATCCGGGATGAATGGGGGGGGATTAACAAAGATAAAATCCGACAAAGACGATCGGGTGTATGCTTTTACCAGGGAAAAAGATGGTGAACGCGTAGTAGTCATCACCAATCTGAGCAATTTGCCCTGCGTGGCGACGCTATCCCCGGATGACGACACCGTAGGTTCTTATTTGAATGTATTTGGTGCCAGTACCATTCAGGTAACCAAAGAAATGCAGTTAAATTTAAAGCCTTGGGGATATATAGTGCTGACAAATAAGTGACGCAAGGCTCTTTGCTGCGTTGAAAACACGTTTTAGATTCGCTACACCTATGCTGGTGTTGGCGAATGATCCACTCCAAATAATGTCACCGAACGGCGATCACCATAGAAGTCTTAACCAGCGCCTTAGTTTGGGCGGCTTGCTCATTTCCTTAGGTATTATTTACGGTGACATTGGCACGTCCCCATTGTATGTAATGAAATCTATTGTGGGCAGCGATCTGGTGAGCCGGGAAACGATTTTCGGAGCTGTATCCCTCGTTTTCTGGACGCTTACAATCCAAACTACCTTCAAGTATGTCTTTTTGGTACTCCAAGCGGACAACAAAGGCGAAGGCGGGATTTTTTCATTGTACACACTCGTACGTCGGCGAAAGCGATGGTTGTTGTACCCAGCCATGATTGGAGGCGCCGCGGTGCTTGCGGAGGGCATGATTACACCACCAATCACGGTTTCATCGGCCATGGAAGGCTTACAAGGGCTTGAAAGTCTGGCTCATGTGCATATTCCGGTAGTACACCTGACTATTGCAATAATTTCCCTTTTGTTTGCTTTTCAGCAATTTGGCACAGCTGCAGTTGGAAAACTCTTTGGCCCTATCATGCTGTTTTGGTTTTCCATGTTGGGTATTTTAGGACTTATTCAGGTCGCTGGAGACATTTCCATCTTTCAGGCATTGAGCCCTGTCTTTGCGCTAAAAATGTTGGTGCATCACCCCCACGCGTTGGTGCTAATGGGCGCCGTGTTTCTGTGTACAACGGGTGCTGAAGCTTTATACGCCGATTTGGGGCACTGCGGAAAAGAAAATATTCGAATTAGTTGGATTTTTGTTAAAACCTGCCTGGTTATCAATTATTTAGGCCAGGCGGCTTGGTGCTTGCAGTTTGAAGGACAGATGCTGCCTGAAATCCGGCCAAACGAGCTGGTCAATCCCTTCTACGGTATCATGGCGGATTGGTTTTTGCCCTTTGGTATTACCATCGCGGCCATGGCGGCCGTTATCGCCAGCCAGGCTATGATTTCGGGCTCCTTTACGTTGGTCAGTGAGGCCATACGATTGGGATTGTTGCCGAAATTGACGGTAATTTTCCCCACGCATTTAAAAGGACAATTGTATATCCCTGCGGTGAACACGGTGCTTTGGGCGGGCTGTGTGGCGGTCACGATGTATTTCAAAGAGTCCCAGAAAATGGAAGCTGCGTATGGCTTATCGGTCACCATTACCATGCTGATGTCCACTGTTTTACTTGCCAATTTTTTCGTCGTAAAACGGGTAAAATCCTGGCTGATTTGGGCATTTTTGATTTGGTATCTGTGTTTTGAAGGCGCTTTCTTTACGGCAAATGCTATAAAATTCGCCGATGGAGGCTTTATCACCGTATTGGTCGGCTCCGTATTGTTCACCTTGATGCTTATTTGGGTGTATGCCAAACGAATCAAAGCCAGATTTGTACAAAATGTAAAAGTCAACGACTACATCGATCAACTGATAACCCTGAGCAATGACCCTGAAATACCAAAATACGCCTCCAATCTCGTATTCCTCAGCAGCGCCAAATCACTCAAAAAAGTAGAAGAAAAGATTTTGTATTCCATCCTGCAAACGCAACCAAAACGCGCTGATGTGTACTGGTTTATCCATATTGAAGTGACGGATGAACCCTATACCATGGAATACAAAGTAAATGCTTTGTCGCCGGATGACGTGTACAAGGTAACTTTCCGGCTTGGATTCCGTGTCGAGCAGCGCATGAACTTGTTCTTGAAAAAAGTAGTGGAAAACCTCATCGAAAACGATGAGTTGAAAGTCCACACACGCTACCACATCAGTCGGGATGAAATTACGACCGGTGACTTCAGGTTCGTGTTGATCCAAGAATTTTTGTCGCACGAAAATGACTTGCCGCTGGGTGAACAAATTGTCATGAGCGCTTACTTGTTCCTAAAGAGATTTACCGCATCGCCTCAAAACTGGTTTGGTCTGGATAGCGATTCTGTTGTAGTGGAAAATGTCCCCCTTGTTTTGCGGCGGGTACAGAATTTCAACTTAAAAAGGATTGGATGAGCTGGGTATCCGTAGGTTTGCGCTGCCATTTCAACTATGAAAATCCTGCTGATCCGCTTTTCTTCTATTGGAGACATTGTACTCACCACACCGGTGGCCCGCTGCTTGAAGCAGCAGTTGGGTGCTGAAGTGCATTTTTTGACCAAGCAGGCATTTTCCAGCCTGATTTCACCCAATCCCAACATCGACAAGGTTTTTTCCTTTGAAAAGGAACTGAACCAGGTGCTGTCAGACCTTAAAGCTGAAAAGTACGATCACGTCATCGACCTGCACAACAATTTGCGCAGCATGCGGGTGAAATTGGCGCTGGGCCGCCCGGCTTCCTCCTTCAACAAGCTGAATTTTGAAAAATGGCTGCTGGTGAATCTGGGCATCAACTTCTTGCCCGATATTCATATTGTGCAGCGTTATTTGGCGGCAGCAAAACACCTGGGCATAGAATATGACGGCCAAGGGCTGGATCATTTTATCCCAGCATCGGAGGTGATAGACGTACAACAGCTTTCGACACCGCTCTTGAAAGGCAAATTTATCGCCTTTGTC
>JBBRWA010000135.1:0-14796 GCA_038246345.1 Chitinophagales bacterium | reverse complement strand
GTGCCAAATGGCACTAAGCTCGACAGCAATACTTTCCAGGTTGTTTTTTTGAAATTCCAATCATATTCGATGCTGATGCGCAAGGCATAAAAAATGAACAACAAAAACAGCACGCCGTGAATGGGGCCTATGCTTTTAACCAGGAATGGGTTTTCCAGGAAATATTTAAAAGGAACGGCAACAAATACCAAAAATAACAAGGAAATCCCTTCCAGAAAGGCAATCAATCGCAGCCTACCAATGTCTGTTGTAAAAAATTGTGCCATGAAAAATGATCTAAAAATTTGATCCACCAAACGTGGAATGTGGACAAAGGTCAATGAAGTATTCGCAATCCAGCCGTTTGCCCAAAAAAAAGACAAAAATCTTACTTTCCGCCGAGCACGCTCAAATCAACATCTGCACCCAACCACTGCTTCAGTTGTTCGGCAAATGACTGCTTCATTTTGGCATCCATATTTCTGATGCGCGCCCGCCCGTGGTCGGTACCCGGGAGAATAAAACTCTTGGAATTGACCTTGGCAGAAGGAATGATGCGATCGGCTGACCACGTATCCGAACCGCCGTAGATATAGAGAAAGTTATTGCCCTTGTCTTTCAGCCACTGATCTACTTTTTCATTCAAGCTATTGTTGTAGGGCGGCGGATTGGAACCTGTCGGGGCAAAACTTGCCAGCGGGTTTTCTTTAAATTGGGTCAAGTACTCTTTGAAAGGCTGGATGTTATAGCCGTAATAGCCCATTTGTGTCGCTGCCTGGTAATAGTGCGAAGCGTACCCCGTCATGTCGCGGTCGGAGAAAAAACCGATGTCGGAGACACTGAGAAAATGCGCCAGCGCATCGTCGAAATCTCCGCCCTTGGGAATCGTTGCACACGAATGCCCCCATTGCCAAAAAGAAAAAGAGTATTCCAGCACCGCGTACTCAAAAGCCTTATCAAGGGAGCCGAGGTATTTATAGTTCAGGTCAGCGCCTTTGGAAAACCATTTCAGGCGTTCCAGGGCCTCTTTTTTATGTTGCAACATGTACACCTGGAATTCATAAATATTTTTCCGACACTCATCGGAACCCACGGTGTCCAGGAAGGTGTAAATGCGTTTGTCTTCCAGACTATTGTTGAATGGCGCCACGTAAGGAATGGATACATCAACATCATCGGGATAAAAATAGCGGTAAAATATGGTGGTTTGGCCGCCTTTACTGATGCCGGTGCTAACCCATTTTCCAGGGTACAGCTTGCGAAAAAGTTGGTTGATATGGTGCAAATCGGCAGTAACCTGCTCCAGCGTCAGGTATTCCCATTGTACGATGTCGGGCATGGACTCACCGAAAAAACGGTGCTCTACGTTGAGGTGGTTACCATCCAATATGGCCTCAATTTCACTCTTGCCAAAGCCTATCTGATACCCCTGGGTCGTGATCACCGTTGGCCGATCAAAGCCGTGGTGCGTGAGGCGCACTTGCTGGTAAAAATACCCCTTTTCAGGGTGTTGGTGATCCAAGGGTTGTTTTACGCGAACATCATATTGGAGCAATCCACTCAATATGGTTGGGAGTTTTTTAAAAGAAATATCTGGCAGGTCGAACAAGGCGCGCTCCAGCAAGGCTTCGTTGGACTGTGCGTACAGGAAAGACCCCAGGAAGAGCAGGGCAAGGAAGAGGCTTGATTTTTTCATAATGTAAAGGTCGCGGTGTTGTTAAGTTCGAAAGATAAAGCGGGTTCTGGGAGCTTAGAGACTAATTTCGACGAGTTTCCAAACTAGCTCCTCGAAAAATTCTGCCCGTTGATCGGGTTTATACCCCATATTTGAGTACGATTTTTACAAAAAGCTAGCTTTTTTTATTAGTTTTATGCCTTCAAGCAGGTTTTCTGTTTGAAGAACCATCAATCAAAATCAACAACACCATGTTCTTTATTTTCCTCGGCGCCGTCATTCTGGTGATTAGCGCCTCCATTGCAAAAGTCAACCCTCAATTTTTATCCTTTGGCAAAATGGGGCGCCTTCTGGGCGCTGGACTGATCCTGCTCGGATTAGGTTCTGCTTGTTTTGTCCAAATTCAGCCCGGTGAGGTCGGGGTGCAAACCCTTTTCGGTAAAGTCCAGTCGGGACTGCTCACGGAAGGTCTCAATTTTGTGAACCCGCTGGTTGAGGTCAATAAGTTCGACGTACGCACCCAGAATTATACCATGTCGGCGGTAAAAAATGAGGGTTCACAAGATGGCGACGATGCCATTCGTGTCCTCACTGCCGATGGCCTTGAGGTCGTGATAGACCTTTCGGTGCTGTATAGAATTATACCGGAAAAGGCACCAGAAATCCTGCGTACCCTTGGCCGCGACTTGACCGACAAGATTGTACGCCCGGTATCCCGCACCAAAATTCGCGACAATGCCGTGTTTTACGATGCCGTGGGCATGTATTCTTCCAAGCGCGATGAGTTCCAACAAAAAATCTTTAAAAGCATTGAGGCAGAATTCAACAACCGTGGGATGGTGCTGGAAAATATCCTGATCCGAAATATCACGCTGCCCCAATCGGTGCGCACGACCATCGAATCAAAAATAAACGCCGAGCAAGAAGCGCAAAAAATGAAATTCGTCCTGGACAAAGAAAAACAGGAAGCGGATCGCAAACGGGTGGAAGCCCAAGGTATTGCCGATTATCAGCGCATCATTACGGCGACATTGACCGAAAGACTTTTGCAATACGAACAGATCAAAGCGCAAAAAGAACTGGCGCTTTCATCTAATTCGAAAGTTATCGTCATGGGCAGCGGCAAGGGAACGCAGTTGCTGATAGGGCAATAGTGGAGTGCGGAGTGCGGATTTCGGAAAGCGGAATGGCACGACAATCGTTGTTGCTCTTGGATTGAGTTTTTCAGCACGTGAGCGGTGATTGTAATAAAACCTCGTGGGACTAAAACCTCAGCACCCTCCCCAAAAAGCTTGCGTTTTTTGGGGAGGGTGCTGAGGTTTTAGACCTACGAGGTTTATTAAGCGGGCCCGAATGAAAATGGTGCTACCTGCGCTTCGTGCTTGGCATACGTGTTTCCTTTCGACAAAGTGCTGAAAAACCAAAGCCAAGGTTTACAGAATAGATGTGCCATTCCGCACTCCGCACTCCGCATTCCGCATTCGATATTTCCGCACTCCGCATTCCGCACTCAAAAAGTGGCTTCCAGCATCTTTTCTGTTTCTCCGCGCTTCACCTTCACCTTCACCGTATCCCCTTTTTCATGAGCGGCGAGGGCTTTCATATAATCCTTCATACTCTTTACCTCCATATCGCCGAGGCCGATAATAATATCACCTTTTTGCATGCCGGCTTTGGAGGCTGGTTTTCCATCGGTAACACCGTCGGCGCGTACGCCTTCCCCTTCAAAAGTGTAGTCGGGCATGATGCCCAGGGTTACTTTGAAGCTCGGTGTATCGTCTTTATTGGCTTTTGTTTCCTGGAATTTCAGTTTCGGCGTTTTGTCCAGGCTCATAATGGCCTTGGATGCCAGGTCAAGCACCATTTTTTCGCCCGGGAAATTGACCAGTTTGGTGTCGTCGCTGGGCTTGTGGTAGTCGGAATGTTGGCCTGTGAAAAAGAACAGCACCGGGATATTTTTCAGGTAAAACGAGGTGTGGTCGCTGGGGCCTACGCCCGCGCTGTCGAGCTTGATGCTGAACTCGCTACCCATGCTTTTGAACAGCGGTACAAACTCCGGCGCTGTGCCGACACCACCCACAACGATGCGTTTTTCAGCATTCAATCGGCCAATCATGTCAAAGTTGATCATGAAGCTGACTTTCGTCAAATCAATGGTTGGGAATTCCGTGTAGCGCTTGGAGCCGATAAGCCCTAGCTCTTCGCCTGAAAAGCACAGGAAAAGGAAGTTGTGCGCTTCTTTCACACCATTTGAAGACAGGTAGCGTGCCAGTTCTATGACACCCGCCGTGCCGCTGGCATTATCATCGGCACCATTGTGGATTTTTCCCACGGGGTTGGCATCAAGGGAATTGTGGTCGTTGCCCAGTCCCAGGTGATCATAGTGGGCACCAATCACAATGGTATATTCAGCGCCATTGTCGAGGTATCCTGCTACGTTTTGGCTGTACACCTGCGGGGAGCTTGCGCTCACGCCACCATGTGGGTCAGTGGATTTTTTGAAACCAAATTTGTGGAAATAAGTGCCGTTGTCACCTTTTGGCGCGATGCCGGCCTTTTTGAATTGCTTGGCGATGTATTTCGCTGCGTTGAGCTCCTCTTTGCTGCCCGTGGCACGGCCTTTCATTTTATCGGAAGCCAGGTAGGTGACATCCTTGAGGAGATTTTTTTCTGAAATTTCTTGTGAAAACAAGTGCTGTGCGGCGAACAGCAATGCTGCTATAAGAATGAGTTTGAATTTCATGTAAAGGAATTATTTGAATGAAAAGGCTGGTTGAATTGTTGAAAAAAGACTTGCCGCACGGTCAATCATGGTTAGTGATGCTATGTGGATGGCAAATATACCCGGACTTGTTCTCTCAACCGACATATTTCAGTCAAAAAGCCCATCGCGGTGCAGCATATCCAAGTATTTGGCGCTGCCTTTTTTGTTTGGGTGCATAAAATCGCCAAAATCGGTTGGATCACTTAAGGCCGAGCGATAATCATGCACGAGCAACCCTGTTGCTTTTTCGACAGCAGCTTTCAGCGCATCCAGGTTTTTTACCCGAAAACCTGGACAATACGGACCGATCAGCAACACAACCCGGCCTTTAGCTTGCGCGGTGGCCACTGTTTCATGAAGTTGTTGAATAAGGTAGGGATTCAACTCTAGATCGTAGGAATTATGGGCAGCGTCTTGCGCCAGGGCGGCGGGAATGACCCTGTCGAGCAGCCAGTCTGTGTCAGGTTTGCGGCGGTAGAACATGGCCCGCTGGAAAACTTCATGATTGAAACGAAATAGATGTGACACTTTTCCGCCCCAGTAAATTTTGGGCAATTTTTGCTGAATCAAGGCTTCCAATCGCGGTGATTGTTGGGCATAAGGCAAGAAACCCGCCAACAAGGCATCGTTTTCCCGGTCGCAGATCGTGATGTCGATCAAGAAAGTTTTGGGCGCCGGATACCGGTCAAAGAAATCCCGCACCAGCGTCTTGGCGACATCCATGGGCAGGCCATTGTAGCTGAGGTTGAAGGTGGTTTTGCCCGTAATTTGTTCGATGTAAGGCTGATAAAAGGTGAGGCCACGGGAATTGCCGAGCAAGAGAATATCAGCAGCGGCTTGGTTCTGATATAGTTTTGAAAACCTGAACTGGCTGTGGAGCATTTGGGTTTGCAATAGATGGCCAGCAATGCGATCGCCAACAAAAAGCAATAAGATAAGTATTGTGTAGAACCGCCAGTTTTTCATGTTCAAAACTGAAAATAGATAAAGGTATTTGCCCCAAAATTGCCAAAAAACGCCAGCATCCAAAGCAAAATGGAAAACAAAACCAGCCGCAATACAGGTTGCGACACCTGCCGCTCGTTCCACTTGAAGCGGACATTAGATACCTCTACCGCCAACAAGATGCCCAAGAGCAATACGCCTTTTATCACCTGAAATTTATTGATTACCGCGGCAAAACTAAACCCTTCAAATGCGGCAATACCTTTCAATACAGCATTCGCCGTGCCGAAGCTGTCGCCGCCCGCCAAGCCTATGCTGCCGCTGCGGAAGTAAACCCAGGCGACAAGGGTAAGGGTGTACACTAAGGTCATTTCAGCGCCATTGGAAAGCAGTGCTGGCAAGCGCAGCACCCGAATCAAACGGTGCCAGACAGGGGCAATAAAACGCTGTAAAATCAGGTACAACCCGTGCAGCAAACCCCAAAACACAAAAGCCCAATTTGCGCCATGCCAAAGTCCGCCGAGCAGCATGGTCAGCATGTTGTTCTTGTAGGTTGCCAGTTTGCCATGCCGGTTTCCGCCCAAGGGAATGTACAGGTAGTCGCGCAGCCACGACGAGAGCGAAATATGCCAGCGTGTCCAAAACTCGCTGAAACTGCGGGAGAAATAGGGCGTTTTGAAGTTTTCCGGAAAATTATAGCCCATCATCCGCGCCAGCCCAATGGCGATATCAGAGTAGCCGGAGAAGTCGCAGTAAATTTGGAAGGAGTAAAAAACAACCCCGATCAGCAAGTGCATGGAACCAAAGCTGGCGGGCGATTGAAAGCACTGGTCCACAAAAGGCCCCAGGGAATCGGCAATGGCGATTTTTTTGAAAAAGCCCCACAACACCCGACCCAAACCAGAATTGAAATTAGCCCAGCAGAACCTCCTATCCTCCCGCATCTGGTACAAAAAATCGGAGGCACGCACGATCGGCCCGGCTACCAATTGCGGGAACAAAGCAATAAACGTCGCGAATTTTAGCAAAGAAGGCTCCCATTCAATTTGCCGACGGTACACATCAATGGTGTATGACATGCTCTGAAAGGTATAAAAGGAAATACCCACGGGCAAAATGACGTGCAAAGTTGTCCAAGATGGCGTAAAACCTATAGAGCTGATGAGCGCGCCCAGGTTTTCGGCAAAAAAATCGAAGTATTTGAAAAAGCCCAAAAAGCCCAGGTTCATCATCATGCTGAGCACCAGTACCGATTTGCGTGACAGTCCCCATGAGGCCACGGACTCTGTTACACCTCCAAAAAACCGAAGCACAGGGCTGCCCTTTCCCCAGCGCGCTCGGGTATCTTCTGGTTTATCCAAATACGTCAGCCAAAGGCCGAAACTCCAATCCAGCACTGTAGAAAAAAGGATAAGGGAGAGAAAACGCCAATCCCACCACCCATAGAAAAGATAACTCGCCAGGAGGCATACCCAGGTCCGCAAGCGCCCTTTTGTCCCGAAATAGAGGGGAAAAAAGAGAACGATGAAGAGGAGGAAGGGGAGGGAGTTAAAAGCCACTTCTTTAGTGATGAGTTATGAGTTATGAGTTATGAGTGATGAGTTTGCACGACGTTTGTGCTTTGCTTTAAAATTGTTTTTCCAGCATCTGAACCATGAATTAAAATAGGTGTGTCAGATTTTCAGTACCCGAAAAACCATTCTACAATAAAGTGCTGAAAACCGATACCAAGCCAGTAAGTGACGCTGTGCAAACTCATCACTCATCACTTATCACTCATAACTCATAACTCATCGCTCATCACTAACGAAGACAGTTCATTCTTCATCAACACATACCCCAACCCATTAATGTGCAGCCCGTCATCTGTAAATTTAGCCGCCAGGTTCCCATCCGCATCAGTGAATGGGATGTTTAGGTCAAGGTATTGCAAGGCAAAATCTTTGGCGATTTGGCGGATGCGTTCATTTATGGCTTGTATGGCGCTGTTTTCTACACCAATATTCCGCACCTCATTGTTTACAGGCAATAAACTTAGCAAATATAGTTCCGTTTCTGGCGATTCGGCGCGGGTACGCTGTACGATGGCGCGGTAGTCCGTTTCTATCTCGGCGATAGTTTTGCCGAAAAACAGGTCGTTTACGCCTACCAGCAAGAAAATTTTCTGCGGTTTGTGTCGCAGTATTTCCGACATTCTATCCAACACACCCGCCGTGTAATCGCCCGAAATGCCGCGGTTCAGCACCATGGGATTGTCGCCAAAAATTTCGTGCCATTCGGCTTGTTCCACCTGACTATCGCCCAGGAAAACAATGCTGCCCAGACGCTCTGGCAATTTGCTGAAATGCTGCACCCGGTGCTCATAAACGCCCCATTCACGTTGACTGAGCCGAAGCCAGGTATAACCGAAACCGCCTAGTTTTTGTACGGCCCAGGCGATCGCGCCCAGAAGCAAGAGGTTAATAAATATAGAAATGAATAGTGCTCGTTTCATGGTAATCTTGCATGTTTAGCAAGCCTTCACAGTGTTTTCAAAAATTCCGTCAAATCCTTTTCCGCGTCTACTAAATCTTCAATCGCATTTTCAAGGTGAAAAGTGCGCAAATTCGCGGTTCGAAGCAGCAGAGATATTTCATTGTGCGGTGATTTCAAAAATCCAGCCCGGTCAATGATACAGTTTTCTTCAAAGGTTTCAGCATATAACCATTGGGCTAAATCAAAGGTTTCTTTTTC
The DNA here is from genome assembly GCA_038246345.1 of Chitinophagales bacterium. Taxonomy (GTDB): domain Bacteria; phylum Bacteroidota; class Bacteroidia; order Chitinophagales; family Saprospiraceae; genus M3007. The sequence continues at coordinate 6,700 of JBBRWA010000135.1, read as the reverse complement.
ATGGTGCAAAGAAAAACCCAAGGTTTGAATTCACCGCATTATCTAACTATCCCATTATCAAATTATCAAATTGATATTGTTTGGCAGTATTTTTGACACTACCACCCCCAGCAAACACGCCCAATTCCGATTATGACAAATTTTGAACAGCTCGCAGCAATCCTGCAATGCCCGGCTACGAAAGAAACCCTGCATTTCACCACCGATTCGACTGTAATTGCCCCGTTTTTATCCACTGAAATGCATTCAAAAAACCTGACATCGGGCTATTTGAACCAATCCGGCACCCAATTCTATCCAATCCTGGAAGGTATTATTTGTCTGCTGCCCAGCAGCTCCGAAGTCCTGCACGACAACATGAAAATGGTGCAGGATTTTTACGAGGATTATGGTTGGAAGCGCGATGAAGATGGGCGTTTTCACGACAGCAGGTTGTTTATCGAGCAAAAAACGGCAGTTGATGCGTACTACCTACACACCATGCAGCGTCTCCAGCAATTTCTGGTGCCAAAAGGAAAATACCTGCTTGATGTAGCCTCCGGCCCCGTTTTTCAACCTGAAAACCAGGCTTTTTCCGACAATTTTGAAAAACGCATCTGCGTCGATCTCACTTTCCGCGCGCTGGTGGAAGCCCGCCACAACGTTGGCGAAGAAAAGGGTATTTTCATTCAAGGCGACATCAGCAAACTTCCGCTCATTGACGGACTCTGCGACAACGCTGTGAGCATACACACGCTGTATCACGTGCCACAAGAATTACAGGAAGCGGCGGTGAAAGAACTCCTGCGGGTAACAAAACCGGGGTCCAATGTGGTCATCTTGTACAACTGGGCCTGGCATAGCTGGTTGATGAATGTGCTATTGCTTCCGGTGCGTATCATAAAAGCTTCCAAGCGCCTTTACCGGTATTTGACCGTAAGTGCCAAAGAGCGCTGGCTCTCCGGCGGCTTGTATTTTTACCCGCATCCGCCCTCCTGGTTTGAGCGCATCGGCCAGGAACAGGGCCTGAGCGTCACCTTTTCTTCCCTCACCAGCATCCACCAGGATTTTGTAAAATACTATGTGCACGACGGTTTTGGCGGCGCGGCGTTGTTGCGGTTTATACTAAAATTGGAAGCGCGGTATCCGAAATATTTGGGGCGACATGGGGCGTTTGCCTATGTCGTATTTACGGTGGACGGTGGACGGTAGACGGTGCGCAACATGGTTTTATGGTTTTGTATTTGTTTTTCAGCACTCGAAAGAGTAAGCAACCGAATACTGGCTTAAATGCTGAAAAACAATGTCAAAAAAATCCAATAAAATTGTGCACCGTCCACCATCCACCGTAAAACGAAATTAAAGTCCGAACGCCTTCTTCACATCCTCTACTGCGTCTAAGCGCTCCCAGGTAAAGGTTTCTACTTCTACCATTTTCTGATCGCCATTGAGACCGATCATCACCGTTTTCTTTTCCGGTGTGCGGCCGAAGTGGCCATAAGCTGCCGTTTCGGAGAAAATGGGGTTTTTTAAACCAAAGCGGCGCACGATAGCAGCTGGGCGCAGGTTGAAAACATGTTGAAGTTTTTCTGCGATTTCGCCATCAGTAAGGCCCTTGATTTTGCAGGTGCCGTAAGTGTTGACGTACAGGCCAACAGGTTCTGCCACGCCGATGGCATAAGCGACTTGCACCAGCGCCTGGTCGCACAATCCGGCAGCGACAATGTTTTTTGCAATATGGCGGGTGGCATAAGCTGCCGAACGATCCACTTTTGAAGGGTCTTTTCCAGAGAATGCGCCACCGCCGTGTGCGCCTTTGCCGCCGTAGGTATCTACGATGATTTTGCGACCGGTGAGTCCCGTATCGCCGTGCGGGCCACCAATCACAAATTTGCCCGTTGGGTTGATGTGGTACTTGATATCGCTGGTAAACAGGTCAGTTGTCCGGCTATCGAGCCTACTTTTTACCCGAGGGATCAATATTTCTTGCACGTCAGTGGCTATTTTGGCCAACATACGCTCGTCTTCATCGAAGTCGTCGTGCTGGGTAGAAATAACGATGGTATCGATTTTCTTGGGCACGTGCTCGTCGGTGTATTCAATGGTCACCTGGCTTTTGGCATCGGGGCGCAGGTACTTCATTTGTTTGCCCTCTTTGCGAATTGCGGCCAATTCCTGTAGCAGCAAATGCGCCAGGTCGAGGGCAATAGGCATGTAGTTTTCGGATTCGTTGGTGGCGTAGCCAAACATCATGCCCTGGTCGCCAGCGCCTTGGTCATCTTCTTTTTTGCCCACGTCAACACCTTGTGCAATATCGGCGCTTTGTTCGTGAATAGCAGAAAGGATGCCGCAAGATTTCGCGTCGAACTGGTATTCTGCTTTTGTGTAGCCAATACGCTCGATGGCGCTGCGGGCGGCGGCCTGTACGTCTACATAAGCTTTAGAGCGCACTTCTCCAGCTACCACAACCAATCCGGTGGTTACCAGGGTTTCACATGCTACTTTAGAGTCCGGGTCTTGACGAAGAAACTCGTCGAGTATAGCGTCGCTGATTTGGTCGGCCACTTTATCCGGGTGCCCTTCGGAGACAGATTCAGAGGTAAATAGGTATGCCATCGGTGGAATTGATGAATTATAAATGATGAATAAAAAGGATTGTGCTGCTGTAATGCGGCGACTCTTGCCGAATTTTGCGGCGCAAAGGTAGTTTTTCCCTTGATGAAAAACGAGCCAGGAAAATGGCTTCGTCACTTCACGCCAATAAAATATAGTACAGATGTCCAAAGAATTAGCGGCTCTCCGCCAAAATTACGCCCTTAATGCCCTTTCAGCGTCCGATGTTTCACCCGATCCGATGGCGCAGTTTGGGCATTGGTTCGACGAAGCAATCGACAGCAAAGTGTTGGAACCCAATGCTTTTTCATTGGCAACTGCCAACCTGGAAGGGCGACCAAGTGCGCGTACAGTATTGTTAAAAGGCTTTGACCACAAAGGCTTCGTATTTTTTACCAACTACGAAAGCCGCAAGGGCAATGAATTGGATGTAAACCCACAAGCTGCCATGTTGTTCACTTGGCTCGACTTGCAACGGCAAATCCGCATTGAAGGCAGCATCGAAAAAATAAGTATGGAAGAGTCCCTGGATTATTTTCAGAGTCGCCCAATTGAAAGCCAGATTGGTGCCTGGGCAAGCCCGCAAAGCCGCCCGATAGCATCAAGGGAAGTACTGGAAAAAAACCAGGTAGCTATCAAAGAAAAATATCGCGGCGTGGAAAAATTACCCCTCCCACCATTTTGGGGCGGATATAGGCTCGTTCCGCTTTGGTTTGAATTTTGGCAAGGCCGGGAGAGCCGCCTGCACGATCGGGTGGTGTATAGCCCAAAAGAGGGCGGCTGGGAAATTGGCCGCCTGGCACCATAGAGAGTGATGAGTGATGAGTTATGAGTTATGAGTTTGCACAACGTTAGTGTTTTGCTTTGGAATTGTTTTCCAGCATCATTAGCCAGGTCTTTGGATCAAATGCTGAAACACCCAAGCCCAGCAAAAGCACAAATGTCGTGCAAACTCATAACTCATCACTCATAACTCATCACTCATCACTCATCACTCATCACTCATCACTCACCGCTCATCATTTTATTTAAACCAGCTGGAATAAAACACGTAGTTATTCGAAATGCGCTCAATTTGCCCCTTGAAAAGTTCCGGGGTAAGTTCTTTTACGCGCTTAGCAGGCACGCCAGCGTATACCCCACCCGCCTTGCAATGCGTGTTTTCCAATACCACCGCACCCGCAGCAATCAGGCAGTTTGATTCCACGACCGCCTGGTCCATAATGATGGCGCCCATGCCAATCAATACATTGTCGTGCAGGGTACAGCCATGCACCAAAGCCCGGTGTCCGATGCTGACATTGTTGCCAATCGACGTACCACATTTTTGGTAGGTGCCATGCAAAATAGCCCCATCTTGGATGTTTACTTTGTCGCCAATGCGTATAAAATTCACATCGCCACGCACCACAGCCTGAAACCACACCGAGCATTCGTCGCCCATGACGACATCGCCGATGATGGTGGCGTTTTCAGCAAGGAAACAATCGTTGCCAAATTGTGGGGTGAAGTCGCGACAAGGGAGAATAAGCGCCATTCTTTATAGTTATGAAATATGAGAGATGAGTTATGAGTTTGCACGGCATCCGGGATTCATTAAGAGATGGTTTTTCAGCACCTCAGGTGCGAGGATTTATAAACAACTAATTAGCCATCTTACAGCAACTCAGTATATAATTGAAAATGAATAATTTTGAATTTGGTGCTGAAAAACCCAAACCAAGCCAAGCCACAAGTGACGTGCAAATTCATCTCTCATCTCTCATCACTAAATAGAGGGTTACAACGGCTGCCCCAAACCCATTCGCCAACATATCATCCACTTCAAAAAAACGATAGGGGAAAAACGTGCCTTGTACAAATTCCATGAGGGCACCATATCCTGCTGCCAGACAAAAAATAACAATGGCTTCTTTCCAGGTGGTGGTTCTGTTTTTGGCCGCATTGAAACCTTTGAACAGCAGCCAGGTAAGCAGGGCATAAGCTGCAGCATGGCCCAGTTTATCCGTAGAAAACAGGTTAAATTTAGGCATGGGCACTCCTGGCGAAGTGGATAAGATGGTGATAACAGCCAGCCATAGGGCGGCAGGCAGGTAAGGCTTTTTAAACATCAATTTTTCTTTTTCGGTGTTGGTGTCGGTTTGCCAGGAATAACGCCTGCTCGTTTCGTTTTGTAATAATGCAAGCCCGCACCGAATACCCAGCCAACTTTTCCGGTTGGGGTGCGGATTTTCACCCAATGATCGGTCACTTTTTCATAACCTAGGCTTATTTCCTGGGTCCATTCTGTTTTTTGATTTAAAAAAGTAACGGGTGTGTACAATGGCAACAGCTCTATGGGGTCGCCTTTTAGTCCCGGTTCTTTGCGCACTTTCCAACCGTCGACGGTGACGTATAGTGTGGTGCTGGGTTTGCCAACATCTGTTTTGGGGACAGTAGTTGTGGGTTTTGATGCCGTTTCATTTGAAGGGGAAGGCCCAGGGTCGACACTAGGTTTCTTCAAGGTGGAACTGTACTGCGTCGGTGGCGGGGGGGGCGGAGCGGGGGGGTGGATTACGGGTTGTTGTACGGGTTGTTGTGCGGGTGGTTGTGGTGCCACTGCTACCACGGTGTCGCGCCGCACTGGACGGTCTTCAGTCTCTTCGGTGTCAAAATCCTGCAGTTTGCGCACCAGGTCGCTGCGCCGTGCCGTGCATTTTGAAATACCCCATAAAAAGAGGCAAACGAGAAAAGCAAAAAGTATGAGAGATTCTGATTTTGGAAGTTTCATTGCGTAAAAAGTTTATGAGGAAAGCGGTGTGGCGTGATTATTTCAAAAATAAACCCTTATATTTGAAGAGGAGAATGGAAGGTGGTGTCTAAACTTTTTAGCAGGAGGTTGAAGTGGTGGCTAAATTTGTCCTTACTTATTCGTCAGACCACGAAAAGTGGTCGGACGAGGGCCTATTTGGTCTGACGATTTTTAATCGTCCGACCAATAAGTATAAACAAATTGAACCCTTTCTTATTCATTCCCCACAAATATGGGATGCCCCCTGTTGAATAAAATAATTTCGTAAAAGTACGCATTACACCCTTTTTTCAAGGTGTTTACAGCATAATAACCTTTCGTTGTTAAACGCTGTGTACCAACGTGGTATCAAAACAGTAGATCAAGCATTCATCAACTAAACCCGCGACTTCCTGCCTTCGAAAAATTAAGAATAGGCCAAAGTAAGCTAAAAACACCTTCTCAAACCTCATGGATTGCCTCCAAGATCAAATTGCACTTACCCTGCTGCCGCAAATAGGCCCCGTAACCGCAAAAACCCTGGTTACCTATTGCGGTAGTGCCACCGGGGTGTTCAAAGCCAGCAGAAAAGAACTGCTAAAAATTCCTGGCATCGGCACCAGTACCCTCACCCACATCCACTCACCGGAAGCGCAGCGCCTGGCCGAGCGCGAAATCCAGTTTATGGAACTACACGGCATCAACGCGCTTTTTTTCACCAATCCAAAATACCCATACCGCTTATTGCAATGCTACGACGCGCCAGCCCTGTTTTATTTTAAAGGCAGCAACCTGGAACTCCTGAACGCCGAACGCATCATTGCCATTGTGGGTACCCGACAACCGACCGAACACGGAAAAGCCATTTGTGAAGAACTGGTGGAAGGCCTACGGGCATTCAACATAATGGTGGTAAGTGGCCTCGCATACGGCATTGACATCACGGCCCACCGAAAATCATGCGTCCTCGACATGCCCAATATCGGGGTGCTCGGGCATGGTTTGGCCAGTATTTACCCCAACCAACACCGCAGCACCGCCCTTAAAATGATCGAAAACGGCGGCCTGATCAGCGAATACATCCACGATGCCAAGCCCGATCGGGAACATTTCCCCATGCGCAACCGCATCATCGCAGGTTTATGCGATGCGCTTTTGGTGGTGGAAACAGCAGCTTCCGGTGGCTCTATGATAACGGCAAACCTGGCGGGCCGCTGCGACCGGGAAATTTTTGCCGTTCCTGGCAGGCCACACGAATCCAAAAGCGCTGGCTGCAACTATCTTATTCGTACCCACCAAGCCAAGCTTATCGAAACGGCTGCTGACATCGCCGCTGCC
>JBBRWA010000134.1:0-14905 GCA_038246345.1 Chitinophagales bacterium | reverse complement strand
CGGCCTGGAAGCTGGCGCAAACGACTATATCCGCAAGCCCTTTGCCTTTGATGAACTGCTCGCACGTATCCGGCTGTTCGTTGCCTTTCCGCTCACCTTACTGGTGCTCTTCCTTGCCGTTTCGTTGGCGGCATCAAAAAGTATAGCCCCGGTGCTGGAGCTTATCCGCAGCACGGCCACCATCAGCGATACCAAAATAAATACCCGCCTGCCGCTGCCGCCGCATGCGGACGAAGTGCAACAACTGGCGAAGGCTATCAACGACTTGTTGCAGCGCATCGAAAACAGTTTTAACCGGGAGAAACAGTTCACCTCGGATGCCTCGCATGAACTGCGCACGCCACTCACCGCCATTCGTGGCACCTTGGAAGTTTTAGCCAGAAAGCCAAGAGAAACAGCCCATTACGAAGAAAAAATAAGCCAAGTGATACGGGAAGTGGACAAGATGAACCTGCTCTTCGACCGCTTGCTTCAGCTTGCCCGGCTGGAATCGGGGGCAGTTTTATTGGAAAAAGAAGCGGTGAATCTGGCGGCAGTTTTTCAGGTTTTGGCCACCCAAAACCAAGCTGCGCTGGCCGGGACAAATACCAAATTGCTCCTTGAAATACCCCCCGAAACCGCAGTGCTGGCCGACCGCACCTTCCTCGAAATTCTGCTCAGCAACCTGCTCGGAAATGCCCTCAAATATGGTGTGCAAAACGGCAACATCCACTGTGTTTGGGAGGAGCCAACCCGCACGCTGACCATCAGCGACGACGGGCCGGGCATTCCGGCCGAGCACCTGCCGCACCTTTTCAACCGCCTTTACCGGGCCGATGCCTCCCGCACCGCTCAGGTGCCGGGCAGCGGGCTAGGGCTATCCATTGTCCAGAAAATTGCCCACCTCGAAAATATTGAGGTCTCCGTTAAAAGCGGAGCGGGCAAGGGCACTGCATTTACGTTGCGCTTCCCGCAATAACGCCCGTCCACGGCCTCCCATCTACCATCCATTTTTTAGCTGATTTTAAGAAAACCCAAAGGTTGCTTAAACCCTGGCAGGGACACCTTTGCAGTATCGAATTCAGTCGATATCGTGATACACGCTGCTGCTGGATTATCAGCGTTTAAATTCAACAAAAATGAACTCTACACACCTGCATTTGCTGCTCAATCACTTCCCTATTATCGGGACACTCTTGGGCGTGGGCATTATGCTCTACGGCTATCTCACCGCCTCCGACCAAGTAAAAAAAGCAGCCCTTTGGACTTGGGCTGCGATGGCAGTCATCGCCATCCCGGTGTTCCTCACGGGCGAGCCTGCGGAGGAGGCCATTGAGGGCCTGCCTGCTGTGTCGGAGTCGCTCATAGAAGCACATGAAGACGCTGCCACCGTGGCCATCTGGCTCATGGAGGCACTCGGTTTGCTCTCCATTTTGACGCTGGTTTTGGGCAAAACCAAACCAGCCATGTCCAAGTCGCTTGTGCTTGGTTCGACATTGCTGGGGCTGGTCGTTTTCGGCGCAATGGGTCGCACAGGCTATCTCGGTGGGCAAATCCGGCACTCGGAAATCAGGAGTGGCACCACGGCTACCAATGGAGGCGAGGCAAATGGAGGCGGTGCGGCAGCAGGGGAAACGGATAATGACGACTGAACGTGGGCAATGGGGTTGACAAACCTTCAACCCCATTGTTTTTTATTATGATAGCCTTGGCTAATAAAAGTACCTGTAGATATCTGGGCTTTTGCCAAAGCCTAAATCATGAACTTACTCCATTTGATGCCTGTCAGCGAAAAAGCCGTTTCCGCCAAGGCCCTTTTCGTAACTTTGCAGCGTTTAAAGCCTAAGCGCCCAAGCCATGAGCATCATATCCAACAACATTTCCAAAGCCATCGAAATCCTCAACCAAGACGACCTGGTCGCCATCCCAACCGAGACTGTGTACGGCTTGGCTGGAAATATTTACAGCGAATCAGCCATTCGGAAAATATTCGCGCTGAAACAACGGCCCCTGTTCAATCCACTGATTGTCCACATTAAATCGATCGAACAATTGCCGGAATTGGCGCGGGAAATACCTGAAAAAGCCCGGCGATTGGCCGAAGCATTCTGGCCAGGACCGTTAACATTCGTCTTGAAGAAGCAGCCCCGCGTACCCGATCTGGTTACCGCTGGCAAAGATTCCGTCGCAATTAGAATTCCCAATCACCCGGTAGCGCTGGCATTGTTGGAAGCGTTGGACTTCCCGCTGGCAGCTCCAAGCGCAAACCCATTTGGCTGTATAAGCCCTACCTCGGCAGAGCATGTGGCAGCCTATTTCCCCGCCAGCTTGAAAATGGTACTGGAAGGCGGCGACTGTAAAAATGGCATCGAGTCCACCATTGTTGGTTTTGAAAATGGGACGCCCGTTTTGTACCGGCTTGGTTCCATTTCCGTGGAGGATATTGAAGTGGTAATTGGGGCGATCGAGGTGAAAAACAAAAAAGAGGTCGCGCCGGATGCCCCTGGCATGTTGTCGCGGCATTATGCCCCGCGAACGCCAACCTTTTTAACGGACGATGTTGCGGCTTTTATCCAAGCTTATCCTGCTAAAAAAATTGGGCTGTTGCTTTTTAAGAGCCGTATTGAACACCCTGCTGTGCACGCGCAGGAAATACTATCAGAGGCTGCTAGCCTGGCAGAAGCAACGGCCAATTTGTACGCGGCCATGCACCGATTGGATAAACTTGGCCTGGATATGATTGTCGCGGAGCGCTTTCCGGATCACGACTTGGGCATGTCTATTAATGATCGATTGGAGCGGGCTACTAAAAAATGAATGGATTGTTGCAGTACTATTGGATGCTGCACTATTGCCACGTCCACTGGTTGCAGGATAGGAAGGAAGACCTTAACTTTGTAAAAAATTCAAGTGTATGCTCACGCGCGAAAATGTCATTGCTCAAATCAAACAGATGCCATAGCACTTTCCATTGATGATCTCATGGAAAAACTCCTCTTCTTATACAAACTCGAAGTCGCACTTGACCAATCAAAAAAAGACCACGTGCAATCTCATGAAAGTGTAAAAGAAAAACATAAAAAATGGTTGCAGTAATCGTTTGGACAGACAAAGCGGACGAAGACTTAGAACAAATAACTGCCTATTGGTCTTCTATATCTATCCATAGTGCCCGACTCCAAGCCCAGCGCATTTTTGAAAAAATTGATATCATTCAAGCCTTCCCAAGAAGTGTTCGCATCGTCCCTTAAATGGGCCATCCTAACATAAGGGAGCATATTATTGGGTATTATCGATCGGTTTATTACATTGTATCCAAACCAAGAATTGATATTTTAATCGTACACAATTCAGCCAGACCACTAGATTTTGGCGATTTTAATTAAGATTTCCTCAGATTTTAAGTCGAAATCAAAATTTCGAATCACCAATTGGCAGTCCCGACGATACACAGGGCTCTGCGTAAATGCATACTGCCCTTATAGTCTCCTTTAAGCTTCAAATAAACCAATAACTGTTCCCTGCAGCCCGACACCTTTGCCTGTTCTGCGTAATGGAGGCAATGTTTTGAGCAATTAGCTGCCGCTTTATCAATATTGCTAGGGGAATACTACAGGTAACCAGATCGTTTTTCAATGATATTTGGATGGCACAAAATCTATTAACCAGGAGTTTCAAGCGGTCTTTTTTCCCGGTTAATTTGTCATCGTTTTCAAAATCATCATCCCGGGGCTTTGAAAAAATAGTGTAGCAAGCTATTTTTTCCAAAACTCCGAGATGATGCATCTTTATTAAAAAATAATGAGCGGCTCCTGTTAGGTGGTTAAACGGCCCTTCAATCCAGCCCCAACAACGTCATTTTCAAGCTCGTCAACGCCTTTCCATCCGCAACTATGGTGCACACATAAACGCCCGCTGGCAAGCCCAGCAATGCCACTTCCACGCTGCTTTTGCCGCGCGCTTCCAACGCCATTTGCTTCACCTGCTGACCTGCTCCGTTAAACACTTGTAACGTGGCCTGGCGCACCGTCAGTGCCAACTCAAAATCAACCGTAGTGGCGTTTTGGAAAGGGTTGGGACGATTGCCTAACACTTTGTTGTCAGTGGTATTCTTTTCAATGACTTTTTCAATAGCATTGCCAGTGCGGTTGTCGACCAGGCTATTCACCAGGCGTTCCAGTCGGCTGATGCGTTCTTCCAGGGCATTTATTTGCTTGTCTTTCGCTTCAATATCGCGCTGCTGTTCCTGCATGCCCGCGATGAGCACGGGCACCAAACCATTGTAATTGACGGCTTTGAATTTGAATTCATCCCGGTCTGAGGCAGTATGTGGTGTGTGCTCGCCTTCCCCTTCGCTTTCGTTGTGGTTGCGGTCGGCGGAGACTTCCTGTACCAATTCAGGGTACACCATTTCCAGGTCTTGCGCCAAAAGACCCAACTGCTGGCCCTCCGGCAAGTGCAGGAATTCATATTCCTTTGATTTGAACGTATAGGATGCTGGTTTCAGGAGTTTGATTTTATCCAAAGCACCTTGAATGGCTTGCACGTTTTGTTTTAGCCGGGCATCAGAGGAAAGGTAAGAACCTGATGCATAAGTATTTCCATAAAACATCCCGGCATAGTGGGCGGGATTGCTGGAAATGCTCGTCGCGACAATACCGTGCGCGTCGCTGGCCTCGAAATAACCTGCTTCGGCACCATTGCCTTTGGCGTGAAGGGAGTGGAAGCTATTGGATTCAACGTACAACTCGCCAACACGGAAATCGCCGCTAAACAATCCGCCTTCAAAGCGGCCTCCAATACCTGAGTACGGCCCCGTGATACTAACCCCTTTTACCGCAATGGCATTGTTGGCACCGGTGCCTGTCACCTGCGCGCCAAGCACAACGGTCTTGTCATTGTTCGGCGCGGCATTGTAGAACATCGCCGTGGTATCATTGCTGTATTCCCGCACATCAAAGAGCGATTTGGGTGCAGTGGTACCAATGCCCACATAGCCGTTTGGCGCTACCGACAGCCGGGGAATAGCTTGGGTGACCAGCTGCATACGGCCACTGGTATTGCCAGAGGAAGTGCCGATATCCATGGAAGTAGAGCCATTGTATACGCCTGCATAGCCGACATTGGTGGTGTTGTAACTGTAAAAGGAAAGATAACCCCTGCCCGTGCTGGAGGAAATACGGGCGATGCTGTTGGTGCCTGCGACATGCAGTTTGGCAGCCGGAGTTGTGGTGCCTAACCCAAGGCGATTACTTGAATTTGTTAGGTAAACATTGGTGCCGCTGGTGGTGAATTGCGCAAAAGCGGAAATGGCGGAAAAAAGCAAAATTGCAACGGCAATAATCGTTTTCTCATAAATGTTCTGATGGGTACGCATGTTTTCAAAATTTTGGGTGCGTGAAATAGTTGTGTTTTCAATTACCCATAATGCTGCGTACGCTTCAGGCGTGAACAGTGCATAATAAAATTCTCTGCTCACCCCTACAAAAATGCCACAGGTTGTATTCAATCCTATTTTATACCAGAAATGGGGCAAAAAAGGCATCGCAAATCAGCATGGTTCTAAAAATCGGCGAATGACCACTGATATTCCGCAAAAAAATACCTATAACTTTTCCAATTCAAATCGAACCTGCGCAATTGTATTGATCAATATTTTCAAATGGTCTTTCTGAACCCAAATTCGTTGCGGCATAAAATCCCACGCCTCAATATCCAATTCAAGCTTTTTGCCATCTTTGCCTTTCTCAATCCCTTGCATGATTTTTTGCGGGATTCCATCAATTTTCTCTTGCAGGGGCAAAGCCAGACTTTTTTGAATCTCCTCTTTGAAGGTGCTGTGCAACAACCAGTCCGCACTTAGCACCAAGGTTTCCTCCGTGTTTACGTCGAAATCAAAATTTCGGATCACCAAATGGGAGTCTCGGCGATACTCAGGAGTCCCGCGCAGATACACACTGCCTTTAAAATCGCCTTTTAACTTCAAATAAACCAGCAACTGTTCACCACATCCCGACACCTTTGCCTGTCCGATGGTGATCTTGTGTCCCTGGACATCGAAAGTTTGGCCTGAAACCCTTTTTGCGAGCAATCTATTCAAATCGTGGTAGGAAATTTCGGCGAGTAAATGGATGGATGCCGTATCAGGCAAATGGCCTGTTCGGCGGAGTGGTGGCAATACCGAGTCGATCACATAGGACGGGTTATCACCTATATGAGTTTTGATGAAGGATGTAAGGCGGCTTTCAATGAGAATATCGGTGCCTTTAGCCCGGATGCTACCAACTTCGAATTGAATTGGTTGAAACTGCAGCCATACCATTCTTCGCTCCTTGTTGAGGGGTATGGGCTTTTGTATTTTTACCCAAACCCGTCCGATCGCCTGATCAAGGTGGACTTGCTCATGAATTTTTTTGTCAATTGAAGCTGCGATTGAGGGCATCCTTTCCAGGAGTTTTCTCTGGATCAGTTTTTTCAAATTAATCCGCCCTCCAAAAGCCGTTGGTTCTTTTAGCCATTTGAGCCCAACAAAAGCTGTTTTGGGGTTTAAATGCCAGTTCGGATCAATATCAAGCTTCAGTGCAAATGTTACGACCAGGTCGAATTCAATGTCAACATTTAGGGCCTTGGGCGCAATGTTTTGTGCAATAAGCTGCCGCTTCACAACTATTGCCAAGGGAATACTACAGGTAGCTCGATCGTTTTTCCATGTTATTTGGATGGCGCCCAATCTGGTAACCAGGATTTTCAAGCGGTCTTTTTTTCCGGTTAATATGTCAATATTATTAAAATCATCATCCCGGATAACTACCTGTTTGATTGCATCATTGATTTTGTCTTCCAGCAACTTTTGTGAAATAACCAACGGAGTGCTCACAAAAGAGGTGTCCTGTTCAATTTTGGCTTCCGCAAAAGTGTTGCACGCATCAGATGTAGGGTTTATTTCCCGCTGAGAGCATGCTACAGCAAAAAAAATATAAAAGAATAATAGTTGGCGCATGAAATGAAGGTAAATGGCTGCTTAAAATATTAAGTACCCGGACTGAATTAGGTGGCATTTAAGGAGTCTTGGTAAAACGCTGTGCCATTTGACATGAGCAAGTATGCGCATTTTTCACCCCAACTATTACCACTTTTCCCTTAGGTGCATGGGTATAGGATTGGCATGTTTTTTTTATTATTCAAGCATCAATCAATTTAAATAACATAACCATGACAGCACAACATAAAATGAATGAAGCGGATGTAGTGTCCCTTCGTCAACTCATCGTCGCCCAAATGCAAGATATGTACTGGGCAGAAAACAAGATCATTTCCGACTTGCCGGGAATGGCTAAAAAAGCGCACAACCCTAAACTCCACGAAGCATTTACGATGCACTTGGAAGAAACGAGGGTACATGTAGATCGCTTGATGAAAGCTTTCAAGAGCATCGATGCTCCAGCCACGGCCAAAAAATGCGAAGCAATGGCTGGCATCAGTACCGAAGTGGAGCATCTTATTGGTGAAACCCCTGAAAAAAGCGCGGTGCGGGATTGCGCCCTCATCGTAGCCGCTCAAAAAGTGGAGCATTACGAAATTGCCACTTATGGATGCTTGCGCACGCTTTGCCGAATGGCAGGTTATGACGAAGCGGCCGACTTACTGCAGACTACCCTGGATGAAGAGCATGCTGCCAATGAAAACCTTACCGATTTGGCAGAATCCTACATCAACATGCAGGCAAAGGTTGAACAAAACTAAGCATTTGGGCAACAGTGCATCGCTGCTTTTAGCAAGCGCCGTGTTTCGAGCAAAATCTATGCGCGAAGCAAATTCAATGTAAGATAATGGCGAAAACATTGGGCCAAACGTACTTGGTGAGCGAAGGGTGGATCTATCCTTCGCTCACCATGCTTTGCGAAAAGGCATCCACCGCTTACTCGATCCTGATACCATTCCAAACCTGCCCATCCTGACAGCTTTCCGGCAGCGTAACAATACCTTCCCGATCAAGTGTCAACCGTGCACCCGGTTCCAGGATTATCAGCCCGTCTGGCGGCATTTGAATGCCACAGCTGATCCGCAGCTCGGCGCCTGCTTTGATGCGGACACTCATAAAAACGCGCATGTTCAAATCCCAAATTTCATCGCTGCTGACCACCCGTTCCGGGTTCCCGCGTGCACCCGGGCCATCGAAGCGTTCACCGCAGTCGATGCATTGCCAAAAGCTGGCATTGGTGGCCAGCACCCGCTGTATTTTTCCTACTTCATCGGGGCACAGGTAGTCGCGGTTGCCGCCGGAAGGGCTGCGCATCAGGCAATGAAGGTATTTGTTGCCCGTATGCGACAGCCCCATCAAATGGCCGACCTCATGGGCGATGCTGCGGCCAAACTCATTGATGAGCCATATTGGAGGGTCGCCCGTTACGTTTTTAAACCACCAGAGTTTCAGCCAGGCATCAGGCAAATGCACCCGCAATGCGTGCGGATTCAAATCACCTACCGATCCAATTTCACTGGCGCAGTGGTTGCTCAGGTATTTGTGCTTTTCAAATTCGGTCACGGTCTTTTGTACCACCATGTCGTCGTACAACTTGCCGTCGGTGCTAAAATAGATGTTGACCCCGTGTGGAATGTCGCGGTTGGCATAAATGGCATCATCCAATGAATCAAGATACCAGGCATCGCCCCCAGGGCATCCCGCGGGTGCCCTGTCGTTCCGATTGTTCCAGCCTTTTTCGTCCTGAATATAGATCATGTTGGGTTTAAAACGGTATTTGGCATCCTCCCGGAAAGGCAACCCCCCACGGCAATAGTCATATTCCCGGTCAATCATCATCCCGACCGCATCATTGAGCCGTTGGGTAAAAGCCTGAATAAATTCCTGATCCTCCGGATTGTCCTCTTTAAAATTGCCTTCTCCGGATTGGTTTTGCAGGAAAATGTAATTCAGGCGAATGGTGATGGGGGTGTATCCAGGTTCGGGCAGGTGTAGGGCGTTTTTGGTGTAGTAGGGGGAGGTGTGGGCACACAGGTCTTCAGCTTGAGTTATTGCGTTTTCAGGGTTTGAACCGAAAGCAGTACGAAGGGTTTGGACGCTTGATTGGCTGTGCGATAGCGTTTGTAAACAAAGGTGTAAGCAGATAAGAATGGTGGTTCGCATACCCAAAGTTAAGCGCTTATTCGTCAAACAAAATTGAAGACCAAGTAATTAGTCCTATTTTTTCAATGAAAAGTGCAACGGACAGCGCTGCATAAACACAGAGTTTTGCAGCAGTCTTTTATTTCATCTTTCAAGGATACTTATGTCACACCATCAAATTGTCATTATTGGCGGCGGCAACGCAGGAATCTCTACTGCTGCTCAATTGTTGCGCAAAAACCGAACGCTGGACATCGCGATCATAGATCCTGCAGACAAGCACTACTACCAACCAGCCTGGACGCTGGTGGGCGGCGGTGTCTTCGATATTAAAAAAACAGAACGCAGCGAAGCATCTGTTATGCCAAAAGGCGTAACATGGATCAAACAAAAAGCCGTCGCTTTTAAACCGGAGCAGAATGCTGTGGAACTCGACAATGGTGTGCTTACCTACGATTACCTCATCGTCTGTCCAGGCATTCAACTCAACTGGAGTGCCATCAAAGGACTGGCTGAAACGATTGGAAAAAACAATGTATGCAGCAACTATTCCTTCGAAACGGCACCGTATACCTTTGAGTGCGTCAAAAACTTCAAGGGCGGTGTGGCGCTGTTTCACAACCCTTCCACCCCTGTAAAATGTGGTGGAGCGCCGCACAAAATCATGTATTTGGCCACGGATTACTTCCGAAAACATGGTATTCTACCTAAAGCAGATGTGCAGTACTGGAGCGGGGCTGGAAAACTCTTCGCCGTACCACAATACGAAAAGACATTGCTGGAAGTGGTAAAACGGGGCAATATCAAACTCAATTTCATGTATAACCTGACGGAAATTGATGGGCCTAATAAAACAGCCACATTCGTCGGATTCGGTGAAAACAACAAGGATGAGGTGAAGACCGTCAAATTTGACATGATACACGTCACGCCGCCACAAAGCGCGCCAGATTTCATCCGAAACAGTCCGCTCGCCAACAGCGGCGGCTGGGTGGATGTAGATAAAAGCACCTTACAGCACGTCCGATACGCCAACGTGTTTTCACTCGGGGATGCTTCAGGCTTGCCCATTTCAAAGACAGGTGCTGCCATCCGCAAACAAGCGCCTGTTGTCGTTGAAAACCTGCTCAACTTGATCGCCGGCCAACAGCCATCCGCCACGTATCTGGGCTATACTTCCTGCCCTTTGGTAACCGGATATGGGAAACTGGTTTTGGCTGAATTCGACTACGACAACCAGCCGATGGAGACTTTTCCATTCGATCAATCCAAAGAGCGTTGGTCTATGTACCAGCTTAAAAGAGAAGTATTACCAAGGATGTATTGGTCGGCTATATTGAAAGGGTTGGCTTAGAGGGCACTTGTGACTTAAGTCACGTTTTATCAAGTGTATGTTCCGCACTTTTGCAATCAAACACTGCAAAAGAATAATATACCATGCAAAAAAACGCGGGGCCATTCAGTGCCATTAACGATTGGAAATTTGTTGGAGTAGCCTGCCTATTCCTGGGACTTGCGCCCTTTGTTCCTGAACCTCATATTTGGGGAAAACTCCGCTGGGTAGCGGGCGGTGCCGTTGGCATGCAGCTCATGGATTGGCTTGATCTGGCGTGGCACAGTTTGCCATGGCTGCTGCTTGTCCGATTAATCGTTATAAAAGCCCGGACGGCATTTCAGTAGGTTCATGCATGCAGCGCAAACATCCCTTAAATTATCTGTCGCATGGAAAAGAAAATGCCCACATTTAGCATTTGCAACTTACTCGGATCTGACCGTTGCATGACGGAGGTGTTCGTCATCCGCTTGCGCAAATTTGTGGATAAGCACCCCGGAATGCAGTTTCCGCACCGCCACAATTTCTATCAAATCGTATTGTTCACCCAAGGCGGTGGGCAACACTCCATTGATTTTCAGCAGTATGAAGTACAACCCCATCAAATTTACTACATGGCGCCCGGACAAATCCACACCTGGGAGTTTGACGATGAAACGGACGGTTACCTGATAAACTTCAATGATTCCTTTTTCACCTCAGTGGTCAATAGCCCGCAATATGTGCGGGATTTTCCCTTATTCAACCATATCACCCGTTCATCTGTCAACACCCTGGACTTGGCCTGCTGCACGGAAGTTGAACAAGCGTTTGCGCAAATGTTGGAGGAGTTTGAAGCAGCGGACAATTACCTTAAGATGGAGCTGTTGCGCGGCATACTCACCATCATACTGGTGCGGCTTTCCAGGGCGGCGCCGCTTGCTTTCAAGGATGGTACGTCCAAACACCATGTGGCCCAATTGCGTCAATTTGAGCAGCTCATAGAGCAGCATTTCCGTGAAAAGCGATTGCCCAAAGACTATGCCAAGATGATGTTTGTAACCCCAAACCATTTAAATGCGCTCACCAATAGTGCCATTGGAAAGAGTGCTGGGGAGATTATCCGGGCGCGCACACTGCTCGAAGCAAAACGCTTGTTGACGAACTCAGACCTTATGGTTGGTCAAATTGCCGAAACCTTGCATTTTGAAGACAATGCGTATTTTACGCGATTTTTTAAAAAACACCTCGGGATTACGCCGGAAGGCTTTCGGGCTGTTTCTTTGCAAGCAGAGGCATAAAAATCCGCTTTTGCACTAAACAACCCAATATGGAATACCCACAAGATTTCTGGAACCAACGATATTCCACGGCAGAATATGCCTACGGAACGGCACCCAACCAATATTTTAAAGCACAGTTGGATGGCATATCCAATCCTGGGCGGATTTTATTGCTTTGTGAAGGCGAAGGCCGCAATGCCGTTTATGCCGCCCAAAAAGGCTGGCAGGTTACGGCGGTGGATTTTAGCGAAACCGGGCGGCAAAAAGCCCTCAAGTTAGCGGCGGAAAACCACGTCAGCATTGACTACCAGATATCGGATGTGGCGCAGTTTGCATTCGAAAAACATGGCCGTTGGGATGTTATCGCACTCATTTATGCGCATTTCCCGTCAAGCATCCGTGCTGGTATTCATCAGCAAAGTAGCCAGGCGCTTGCGCCAAAGGGGCAGATTCTGTTGGAAGGCTTTAACAAACAGCAATTGGGTCACGCGTCTGGTGGGCCCAAAAACGTGGACATGCTGTATTCCCAAAGTATGCTTGCGGAAGATTTTGCCGGGCTGGACATTTTAGAAAACTCGGAATTGAGCATTATGCTGAAAGAAGGAGAAGGCCATGCTGGCTTGGGGCATGTGGTCCAGTTTCAAGGAAGTAAAAAATAGAGCTGTTTAGGGGTCAAAAGCCCCTTTGAGATATAGCTGGATTAATTGCAGCAAATAATTATTGGATTGAGCGGAGTGAGAATTTGTCAACTTTTTTCCAAGTTGACAAATTTGACTTAATTCCAAAATATAGTTTGGCATTCTGTTTTGGGCAATCCTGGCAATTTACTTTTGACACAAGCCCTTAGCCCCCGAACAAAACATCCATCGTCAAATCATTTTGGACAATCGTCTCTGACCAATTGTTCCGTTGCAGCCCTTTGCAATCATTTCAGTACCTAGCGGATACAACTGCACCACATGCCAAAATAACGACCGCCCATAAACAGGTCGGGCTCGAACTGCTTGAGTTCCTGGAGAAAAACAGGTTCTTCAACATTGCGGCACACCTGCATGGGCGCGCTTGAGAACTTTTCTTCAAAAAACTCAAAGTCCGTGTCAATTTGATGCTTTTCAAGGATTCCCGGCAATTGCCCCAAAAAAAACTGCTTTTCGAAAAATTCCAATTGTTGCAAATCTGTTGGTTTCTTACTTGGGTCGCCAACACCTTCGGATCAGTAAATTCTGAGCTGGTGACCAGCAAGTGTTTCCCGAAGCAGGTTGTAGGCGAGGTTGGCGTAGAGGTCTTTGTTGAGGAAGAGGGCGATGTTCATTTTTTTAGGTAGGAAGGCCTTGTTACCTGATCAAATCCAGCGCTTCAACTACAGTGCGCACAGGAAATTTACAAACCTTTCTCCGGCAAACATAAACATACGTTTCTCCTGCTACTGCCTTGTCTTTCAGTAGCGCGAGCTCCCCTACCCCGCCTAAAAACCAGGCATTGGGCAAATATTGCGCCTGTAGTGTTCCGCTGATTTCCGGCCAATTATCGCCCACGATGGCCACTTCGTAGGGCTGATTCAAGTGCTGTAAAAGCAATTGACCCCAATTCGCATGAAAAAAGGGTTGCTCGAGCATATCGGTCCCATGCAGCATGGTGCTGAGCATTTTGGTGCTGGTTTCAGCGTAATCGTTGCGATCGAGCAGGGCGCTCATTTTCCAAAGTGCTTCCGCCAATGCGGAATTAGAACTTGCGATAACATTGTCCTGAACCTCCATCCTGCGGCTTACCAGGGGCGGGTCGATGTCGGAGGTATAGAAGAAAAGCTCGCTTTGAGGGTTATTGAAATGTAAGAGCGCATAATCGCACAATTTGGCCGCCCGTTGCAACCACTTTTCGTCAAAGGTCGCCTCGTATAAACTTATAAAGGCTTGGGCCGTGAAGGCATAATCATCCAGAAAAGCATTGATGGTGGGCTTGCCCGCTTTGTAATTGCGCCAGAGCCGGCCATCAGCCTCCATCGCCGCCTCAACCAGGTAATCAGCGGCTTTGATCGCGCGGGCCAGCATGTCTTTATCCTGCAACTTGGTCGCCGCAACAGCATAGCCATGGATCATCAGGCTGTTCCAGGTGGTCAGCAGCTTATCGTCCAATGCTGGACGGATACGCTTGTCCCGTGCTTGCATCAGTTTTTGCTGGGCCGTCGCCAAGGCGGCATTGGTTGTAGGCGTTGCCTTGGGATCAAGGTGCAGGATGTTTTTGCCATCCTCCCAATTGCCCGAAGATTTTACGCCGTAATAAGCCGTGACTAGTTTTGCTTCCGCTGGCGTTAATAAAGTGTCGATTTCACGGGAAGTCCACACATAAAACTTGCCCTCTTCGCCTTCACTATCTGCATCAAGGCTCGAATAGAATCCACCTTGTGGCGAGCTCAATTCACGGTTGACAAAAGCAACGGTTTGGCGCACCACGGTGGCATAGCGCTCCTTTCCTGTTTGTGCGTACGCGTTGGCAAAAAGGCTGATCAGTTGGCCGTTATCGTAGGCCATTTTTTCAAAATGTGGCACAAGCCAGTCGGCATCCGTGGAATAGCGCGCAAAGCCGCCGCCAATTTGGTCGTAAATACCACCCGCGGCAAGGTGATCCAGTGTTGTTTCCCAGATGGCCAAAGCTTTCTTATCCGCTTTGTAAAAGGCATAGTTTTGCAGAAACTGAAACACATCGGGCATGGGGAATTTGGGCGCCCTGGCCCCACCGCCTTTTTGAGGATCAATGCCCTGCATCAGGTTATCCGCAAACGTTTGCAGTTGTACATCGGTTGCTAGTTCCGCCGTGGCAGTATTGCCGATCGTGTTGTTGTGCATCCCAGCCACGATTTGAGCCGCATATTCTTCCATCTTCGTGCCATCCTTGGCCTTTTCTTTGATGAAAAAATTTAAAACTTCCATCCAATTATCTCGCGGCAGGTAGGTGCCCGTCCATATCGGTCGGCCATCGGGGAATGCAATCGCGTTCAGTGGCCAGCCGCAGCCATTTTTAGTGGTCAGTTGGCAAGCCGTCATGTACACATCATCCACATCCGGGCGCTCCTCCCGGTCTACTTTGATCGATACAAAATTGTCGTTCATGATGCGCGCCACCATCGTATCCTCGAAACTTTCATGTTCCATCACATGGCACCAATGGCAGGCAGCGTAACCCACGGAGATAATCAAGAGCTTGTCTTCT